>JAYQVM010000006.1:0-18091 GCA_038148435.1 Gammaproteobacteria bacterium
CTAGGATACTTGAGCCTTGAGATTAAACGTGAATTATATAGTGAATTTGATGATTGGTTTAGATCATTATTAACCGATACCAGAAAATTTGATGGATGTCATGAAGTATATTTATGCCATTTAGATAATAATAAAGAATCTGTGAAGGTAATTAGCAAATGGGAAAGTTTAGAAAATTACCAAAGCTACTTATCATGGAGATCAGAAATCGGACCTACAGAAAAACTCTCGAGATACATATCAAAACAACCTGAGTTTAGTTTTTTACAAGTCGACATAAATATTTAATAGTCTTATTAATCAACTAAATATAACGCCGAAGATATCTAGACATTTAATAGATAAATTCTAATAAAATATTGATAAATAAGGAATATTTTTAATTTTTTATAGTTTTTCAAAAACATTTCGGATAACTTCAATGCGTTCGCGGTTAGCATTAAAATCACTATACCCCACTCTAGAAGCAGACCTCACAGCAATTTCACCTCTTTCAGGTCGATGATGGAATTCGACATCATCCATGAAGCCTATCAGTGGGGTTAGGAAGGTAAAACGAGCATAAACACTATTCTTTTCAACTAGTGTAGCACCACTCATACTACTAACCGATTCAACTAATCCATTCCATCGAAATCCACCAGGGTCATTAAACGGTTCTATATAGTGGCTATTTTCAATACTCTCATCGCTAGATACACAATTAGGCGAAGATGGGCATGAAATTAGACGGCCGTTTTGATAACTCAGCTCTACATTCATATTACGACTGTCTGCGGCCAGTTTTAAGGACAGGAGGAACACTAATATAGCCAACATGAGCAGGAACACTAATAAAAAAATCATAATTTTTTTACCCCATAGCATAATAAGCGGCTTACTATTCAGTTTTTTTTCGACTAAACCTTTCGCATTTATTATTAATTTATAATTAGTATTCTAGGAAACGATACATACTTAGTAAGTAAGTCTATATTTAAATAACTAAGTTAAATTATTTAAAACCTATTTATGACTTAATTTATCGCTTATCTCTTTAATTATCAGATTATTTATTTATAAATATTTAATTATTACTATATTTATTTTTAGTGATTTTAATGGTTATTTATTAGAGTCATCATTAAATTTTTTAAATTCAATTACAGTAAGATAAAGCCCTATAGCCATTAATGAAAATACAGCTATTGCTACATATAAAATAATGGTAGTACTCATTTATCACCCCCAACGATTGACATGAGTTTGAAATAAATGCCAAAACATAATATCGATGGTACCCATACAGCTGTAAATAAGCCTTCTTCATACTGCCCTGAAAACCATAAATAAGCCGATACAAAGAATGAAATAGTTACAGCTAATAAAATAAAAAAATCAGATTTTTTAAACATTTAAACCTCCTTAATTACTCATGAACGCCTATGGCAGCAATCAAGCACCCTAGTACGGCAATGGCTGCAATACTTCTAATACCTGAATGCCCCAGAATTGCAAAATTATCAATTTCAACAACACCTAAAATACTTATACCAAAGAATATAACAGAAACACCTATAAGGAATATTCCAACTGATATAAGTAGCTTTTTCATATTTTTTTGACAACTATTATCATCTGATATAAAAAGTTTTATATTTTTACGAACCTAAAATGAATCTGGATTAATAATTTATAAATTATATTGCCTCAGCTCTATTTTTTGCTCATTGATCGTTTTTAATGTGGAATTTTAATTACAACTCACGTTTTTCACCAAGCCTCTTAATGAGAAACTTCCTAAACCATATCCACAAGTTGAGCGCCATCTTAGTGTTCACAAATATTGTGATGCAGCAAAGCCTACAAGCTGCAGATACTTCATCATGGGTCAAAATTTCTCTCCCTCAATTCACTGTGATGTCGCAGCTGGATGAAGAAGCTACCGTTAGGTGGACAGAATATTTTCAGCTATTTATTGCTGCTCTGGGCGAGGTAATTGATGTCGACGAGCGAGCCCTCCCGCCGCTGGATATTGTTCTTTTTGAAAGCCGCGAGGCTTTTTCACCCTACAGGGCGGCAACAGAGTCAGGTACGGTGAATGCCTTGGCAGGGTTCTTTTCCAATCAGGGTAGCTGGAGTGTCATTGGTATGCCAGGCAATAATGCTGATGACAGTGCTCAGCAGCTGACCTACCATGAAGCCGTACACTGGTATTCAAGCATGCATCTTGGACGCTACCCCTACTGGTTTACCGAAGGGATTGCCGAGCTGTTTTCAACATTGCAAGTCAATGATAATCAGGTGATCTGGGGTGCATCAATTCCGGATAATGTTGATTATCTGCGGCAAAACGGCTTGCAAGCGATGGCAGATTTCTTTGAGGTTTCGCGAGATGCCGCACTGCATGAAGTTGACACCTTTTACCCACAGGCCTGGCTATTTTTGCATTATCTGCTCTTTGGTGAGCTAAACCTGACACCGACTGATTTGATCAGCCTGATTGAAAGTTCTATCGAGTCGGATATGCCCACAGTGATGGCAGAGGAACTCGGGCTGATTTTTACCGATCTAGATGCTCTACTAGCAGATTATCTGGTTATCGGTGATTTTGATACCCAACAGTTTTCTGTCTCTGCTAATACGCAAAGTCTACAAAGTACACCAGCCTCTCAAGCTGAGGTGGAAGCTGTGCTGGCAAAACTGGCAATTGCCGGTAACAATATAGAACTGGGTTTCGATCATGCCGAGTCTTTGCTGGAACTTGAGCCAAGAAAGGCATTGACCTACGATATCATTGCCGAAGTTGCTAATCGTCTCAATGAACCCGAGATGCTGGAAACAGCGCTGAGCAATGCAATTTATCTAAACAGTACCAACGCCAAAAGCTATGAGTTTCAGGCGGCTTTGCTCTGGGAGCAGAACGAAGATCCAAACACAGGCACCCTGCCTATTGAAGTGGCTCGCGAGATTGCCAATCTATTGACGCGTTCCATTCTGCTAAACCCCTTTCGGGTGGAAACCTATCAGGCTTTTGTGCGTGTATTGCCGAATATCATGAGTCCGAATGATGCTGATTTTGATGCCATTGAACTGGGCAAGGCGCTGTTTCCCGATGAGGGTATTATCCTCATCGGCGAGGCGATGCTCAGTGCCCTGAGCGCCAACTATGATCTGGCCATGACGCTGATTGCTGAGGCTAATGAGGGTGATTATCATATTGCCGACAACAACCGTGCCTTCACACGCATGGTAACGGAATTCGTCTGGGTTACTGGGATTTCTAATAGCCTGCAGTTGCTCAATCTGGATGGGCGTTATGCCGATGCTGTTCAGTATATCGACGATATTCTGGCAGGCCGGAAGTCTGGGTTTCGTAGGGTGCCAGGTAATATTCAGGGCTTTCTCAATGCCCAGCGGCGCAACATGCTCGCCAATCAGCGCATTACTGAAGTCGAGGAACTGCTGGCAAAAGGCCAGCAGGCATCAGCGCGTGCTATATTACAGAAAATGATCAACGAGGATGACATCAGCACCAGCGCCAGAGACTATGCCCGAAGCACGCTAGCCATTCTGGATCGCTAGTACAACAATTAATCGTCCGACGCTACCTCACAATGGCCGGCACATCAATCACCACCACTTCACAATCCGACACTGCACTGATCTTCATTGATTTACTTTTGGTGACTTCAGCAGCATCGCCTTTATTTAGTGTGGTCTTGCCTTCTGCGTCTCGAATTTCAAATTTGCCTTCCGAAGCCAATACATAAGCCTGGTGCTGAATCGAATGTTCGATCTCGATGCCTCGACTGAGTTTGCCACCATAAAGCCGGGCCTTCTGATGGATGAACAGTGCGCTGTCGTTGTCTTCTTCATAGCCTGAAACTAGAAGTTTGAGAGATTCGGCACTATTTTTTGGAAACTGCTTCGCTTCCCAGCGTGGTTTGACGTTAGCCTTATCGGGAATGATCCAGATCTGGTAAAGCACCAGAGGCGTCTTGCCCATGTTGTATTCGGAGTGGAGGATGCCAGTGCCGGCGCTCATGACCTGTACCTCACCCTGTCTGGTCATGCCTTTGTGGCCGTGATTATCCTGATGTGTCACTTCGCCCTGCCTGACATAGGTGATGATTTCCATGTTACGGTGTGGGTGAGGGGGAAAACCGGTACCGGCCTTGATCCAGTCATCATTAACGACCAGTAGGGCACCAAAACCCATGCGTGCTGGGTTATAGTAATCAGCGAAACTAAAATGATGACTGGATTTAAGCCAGCCATGGCTGGCCTTGCCTAAGCCATGATAGGGGCAGAGTCTGATCATACTTTTACATAATCTTCTTTATTGCGATTATCCGGCAGTACTTTTTTCTCAGATTCATCTAAACCACCAAAAGCCTTGAAATAATCCCTGAAAAAACCCTGCAGCTCCAGCGTCATTAAGGCAAATTCCTGATCGAACTTTTCTGTTGGGCTACCTGCGTTCTGGGAGTCGGCTTCTTCTCTGACCTGATCAAAACGTAGCTTTTTGATGCTGAGGTCTTCGGCAATGCTGCAGCGCAACAAATTTTTCCAAAGAACTCCTAGTTGCCTGACGCGTTTACCGGCCTGTAGGTGTGTCCTGATTTCATCCCCTTCCAGATCCTGCCCTTTAAAGCGAATTACGTTGGCTGCATCTAGTGGATTGAAAAGTTCGCATTCATCGTGAATCTCAAAATGATCACTGGCCTTGCCATCAGCCAGCCAGCGCGTCATGACATCTGAGGGCGCTCGCTTACTTTCAGGAATGGCCACGGGAAAAGTGCCAAGCGTATTCCTCAAGAGATTTATCAATTCTTCAGCTTTGGCCGGACTAGCAGCATCCACCACCAACAGTTTTTCCGAGCGACTGATATAGGCATAGGTTCTGCTGGAGCGGGGAAAAGCCCTTGGCAGTAGGGTGTTAAAAACATCATCCTGAATCTCACGGCGCTCCTTGCGGTAAATTTTCCTGGCCTGACGGGCTTCTAACTCGGCAACGCGTTCAGCCGTCGCTTCTCGAACGACGGAGCTGGGTAGAAGACGGTCCTGCTTTTGCGCACATAGCAGGATGAAGTCTCCTACAATATGGGTCAGAGGCTGTGGCATGGCCCTGACATCGCTCTGTGTCTCATTACCCTGTTCACCATCACCCGCTTGTTCCCCTTCTGAGGTATCCAGCTTCGGTACAGCATCCCCCAGCGGACTGATCCAACCTAGGCGAGATTTCTCATAAGTGGCACAGGGCACGAAGGCATAATCGCCCAGCTGGGCTTCCAGATCCTCATAGGAAACATCTAGAGGTTTGAGGAGTTGAAATAGGCGTAAATTCTTGAACCACATAAAACGGACAACCAGCTACTCAATGCAAAACAACAAAATCAAAGGCTCTAATTATGACACATCACGGGAGTTAAAAGGAGGTCAATGGGCGGCGAATTCACGGGCATAAAAAAGGGAGCCGTAGCTCCCTTTGTCATATCCAAACTTGAAGAAAATCTGCTTAATCCAGTTCTGGGATTTCATAGTCCGGAATAGCTTCACCGCGATGACAAGTACCACACTGAACGCGAGTGATCTCTTCAGTTGCTTTATCCAGCGCGTCCGGGGTAAGCGCCCGGTTGAAGGAAATTAGGTTCTCCAGCATAAGACGGGCAACCAGCTTAGGCTGTTTCTCATCCGAGGCCATATTAGTACGTGGATCATTACGGCCAAAGTCAACATGACAATGCTCGCATTCCACGCCCAGTTCTGCTTCCCAATTACGCATGATGCCGATGAGCCGATCACGATCGATATTTTCCGGCAGAACCTGCAGGTTTTGGAAACCGGGCGCTTCTCCTTCCTGACCGATACTAGGTTGCACAGCAAAAAACCCGATGGCACCAAGGGTCAGAATCCCCAGGCCTACTTTGACCAAACCTTTTGATACCTGGATCATGATGACACTCCTTTTAATATGCTTTTTGTTGATGGTGGAAATCGGCGCTTACTGTCGCATATTTGGACAGCAAGCTCCAGAGTTAGTAACTGTTGCTGAGATTCGGATCAATAAATCATTTGGATCTGCGTTTTTTCCTAACACCTGAACACCTAAAGCAGATATGCATACAGTGAGGTCATCAGGCCCAGTATAACCGCCAGAAACACGCTGTGCTTGAAGGTAAAACGAAACAGTTTGCCTTCTTCTGAACGCGGCATGCCAGTCGCAGCAACCGCTACAGCGAGACTTTGCAGAGAAATCATTTTGCCCATCACGCCTCCAGCAGAGTTGGCTGAAGCCATGAGGTTGGGATCAAGACCCAGGGTACCTGCAGTCACCACCTGTAAATTGCCAAAGAGAGCATTGGCCGAGGTGTCACTACCCGTAAGAAAAACCCCAAGCCAGCCCAGCATGGCACTAAAGAAGGGAAAGAGTGTGCCGGTTGCCGCAAAGGCCAGCCCTAGTGTGACAGTCGCACCACTGTAATTCATCAGAAAGGCCAATCCAAGAACCGAGGCAATGGTCAGCATGGAATAGCACAGCTGTTGCAGGACCGATCCCAGTAGCCTGGCATAATCTATAAAAGACATTTTAAAGACTATAGCTGCTGCGACAGTGGCAAAAGCACAGGCTGAGCCGGCAGCTGAAATCCAATTAAAGGTGTAATTGGCAGCATAGGGTGTAGGAACCTCAACAACCGGAGCGCCCTGCAAAATCTGATTGTGGAGACCAGGCCACTGAAAAACCACTGTCACGCTATTGAGCAGATCACCAATGATGCCGCTCCCCCAGATCAGCACAAAGACCACAAGAAACAGATAGGGCGACCAAGCCAGAACGGTTCGGCCAAAACCGTGTGATGACACCATTATGCTGCTCTGTATCTCTCCTGCCCAGACAAAATCATCGCTGGGCTGCCATAGCTTCAGCAAAATCACTAGACCGGTAATGGCGCTGAGTGATGCAACGATATCCACCAGTTCGGGGCCGATATAGTTCGACATGAAAAACTGCATACCAGCAAAGCAGATGCCACAAACAGCGGCAGCTGGCAAAACACCTTTGAGACCTTTCCAGCCACCCATGACCATCACCAGGTAGGCTGGAATAAACATAGCCACTGGTGCACAAAGGCGTCCTACCCAGGCACTTAGTTCATTTTCCGGCAGACCGGTAATACCTGCTAGGGTAATCACAGGTATGCCTATTGAACCGAAAGCAACAGGCGCTGTATTTGCCAGCAGACAAATCCCGGCAGCAAAAAAGGGTGAGAAACCAAGACCAGTCAGCATGGCTGCAGCGACAGCTACTGGGGTACCAAAGCCGGCAGCACCCTCAATAAAGGCACCCAACGCGAAGGCAATCAGCATTGCTTGAATGCGCCGGTCAGCCGTCAGGCCGCCTATGGAATCCTTAATCACCTCAAAATTACCGGTGTCGGCAGTTATGCGATAGAGCACCACTGCCCAGAAAACAATCCAACCAATAGGGAAAAGGCCGAATGCAGCCCCCATACTGACCGAACTGACAACCAAAGATAGGGGCATGCCATAGACAATTAGCGCCAAAACTATCGCCACCAGCAAACCTGAGAGGCCAGCCACCCAAGCAGGCTTGCGCAGGACGCCAATCAATACCAGCAAGACAAATATCGGCGCAGCTGCTGCTACTGCAGATATCACCAAACTGCCACCCAGTGGAAGGTATTCCTGCTGCCACATAAGACTATCCTTTAATTAATGGTTAATTTTGTAGCGACTTACAGGAAGCCGAACCTTTGTATAAAATTGAGAGTATAAAGTCTAGCGGCCAGTGTCCAGCCTATTTACCTCTGCTCAAACCCTGCTGTCCATGAAGTCCTTGATACGCCCCAAAGCTTTACGAATATCCTCTGTGCTACTGGCATAACTAAATCGAATATAGCCCTCCCCTAGGTGACCAAAACTGGTGCCAGCTACGGTCGCAACCCCCAACTCTTCAAGTAAAAGCTCTTCGAGCTGCTTTGATTTCATGCCAGTACCGGTGATATTTGGAAAGGCATAAAAAGCACCTTTGGGTGTAATACATGAAAAACCCGAAACTTCATTGAGAAGCTCAACAATCAGCTGACGCCTTTCATCAAAAATTCGGCACATATTACTAACAGCGTCCTGAGGACCGGCAAGTGCCTCAATGCCTGCTCTTTGTACCGGCGCAGATGGGCAAGAGTTACTATTAATCTGTAAGCGCTCTGCATGATCAATCAAACTTGAAGGCCAGACACCATAACCCAGACGCCAGCCGGTCATGGAATAGGTCTTGCTCCACCCATCTAGCAAAATGGTGCGATCACGAATCGATTCATACTCAAGAAAACTGATATGCTCCATGCCGTCGTAGAGCATGCGAGAATAAATTTCGTCTGATAGTAATGTGACATGTGGATATTTTTCGAGCCCTTTGACAAAAGCTTCTATCACATCCCTTTCCAGGACACCGCCTGTTGGGTTGGCCGGTGTATTGATGATTATCAATCTAGTATTGTCGTTAATCTGGTCAAGTACTTTTTCCGGATCAAACCCAAAACCGCTATCTTCCATGAGCTCGATAGGAACCGCCTTGGCGCCACTAAATTTAATCATGGATTCATAGATGGGAAAGCCGGGGTTTGGGTAGAGTATTTCAGCACCGGGTTCACCAAACATCATGATGGCAAAAAACATGGTGGGTTTTCCGCCAGGTACGATCATGACATTTTCCCGGTCCACTTCGATTCCCCGAAATTTGCGAATGTCATTGACCACCGCTTCGCGTAATTCCGGCAGACCCTTGGCCGGAGTATAAAAATGAAAACCCTCGTCGATAGCTTTTTTACCGGCTTCGACAATATTCTCCGGAGTGCGAAAGTCAGGCGCACCGATACCAAGATTAATGATATCCAGCCCTTCAGCTTCCAAGGCCTTAGCTCTGGCAAGAATTTTAAAGGCTGATTCCGTTCCGAGGCGGGACATACTAGCAGCTAGTTTCATATCAGGTCCTTTATAGACTATATACGGAATCGTAGATTTCCACGATGTAAATCCTTGATGGATTTACATCCCATCAACTTCATGTCTCTAATTAGTTCTGCATGCAAAAGGGACAGAGCTTTTTCCACCCCTGCCTGCCCAGCTGCCGCCAGTGCATACAGATAGAGCCTGCCGCCAGAACAGGCCTTGGCACCAACAGAAAGAGCCTTGAGAATATGCGTACCACGACGGATCCCGCCATCACAAATC
Organism: Gammaproteobacteria bacterium; assembly: GCA_038148435.1. Classification (GTDB taxonomy): domain Bacteria; phylum Pseudomonadota; class Gammaproteobacteria; order Pseudomonadales; family Pseudohongiellaceae; genus UBA5109. The sequence continues at coordinate 9,238 of JAYQVM010000006.1, forward strand.
ACATCAATACGATCCCCCACCGCATCGACTATCTCAGCCAGGTGATCGAATGGAGAGCGTGATCCATCCAACTGCCGGCCACCGTGGTTGGATACCATAATGGCGCTAGCACCAATATCCACAGCTCGTCTGGCATCCTCAACCGACATAATGCCTTTAAGCACAAAGGTTTTCCCCCAGTAGGCGGCAACCTCTTCTGCTGCCTTCCAGTCCATGCTTTGGTCCATCATGACATTGAAATAGTCTGCTACCGTAATAGAAAGATTGGAGCCTTCCTTAACGTAATCCTTGAGCTGGGACAGCTCGAATTTTTCATGGGTGAAATAGTTAAAAGCCCAGGAAGGGTGTGTCATAAAACTTAGCAGGCTTTTCAGGGTGAGCCGGGGCGGAGTGGTAAAGCCGGTGTAAAGATCCCGCTCACGATTGCCACCGACAATGGTGTCCACAGTCAACGCCAGCGCATCAAAATTAGCCACCTTACAACGGTCCATCATGCTGCGGGTGAGCTCCTTGTCTTTATGATAATACAACTGAAACAGTTTAGGCGTATTGATGGTTTGACCGATTTTCTCGACACTCACCGTCCCCAGGGAAGAGACGCCAAATATCGTCTTGTATTTTTCCGCCGCCCTGCCCACCGCCATTTCGCCGTCATGATGAAACAGGCGCTGCAGGGCCGTTGGTGATAGAAACAGTGGCATACCAATCTCCTGCCCCATCACAGTCGTGCTCAGATCAATCTCTTCTACACCGGCCAATACATTGGGTACCAGGTCTACATCATCATAAGCCGTGGTATTACGGCGATAGGTAAGTTCATCGTCAGCTGCACCATCAATGTAATGAAAAATCGGACCGGGCAGACGCTGCTTTGCCATCCGGCGAAAATCTTCCACATTGCGGACATCCTTAAGGCGCATAAACATGATGATGGGTTCCTTATGTGTTAAAACGATACACGTGTGCTCAGCTTGAAAGGCAGTATTAAACCATCTTGTCTGCCTGTCACAGCTTTTGTACGAAGGTCATGTTGAATCGTGTGTTTCTTGCTATTATCTGACATTAGTTTCAGTAGCATTATTAAACCCGTATTTGCTAATTGCAAGAAGCCGCTTTTAGCCACAAACACTCAGAAGGAATCCTTATGCAGCCAGGAGCCATCAACACCTTTCATCCAACCCAACGCACCCTGATGGGCCCTGGTCCTTCTGACGTTTATCCGCGCGTACTTGAAGCACTGTCTCGACCCACCATCGGCCATCTGGATCCGCTGTTTATCGACATGATGGATGAACTGAAGCAGCTGCTGCGTTATGCCTTCCAGACCAAAAATGAGGTCACTATGCCTATTTCAGCACCGGGCTCAGCCGGTATGGAATGCTGTTTTGTAAATCTGGTTGAACCGGGAGATAAGGTGATTGTCTGTCGCAATGGCGCCTTTGGCGGGCGCATGCTGGAAAACGTTAACCGTTGTGGCGGTGAAGCCATCATCGTGGATGATCCCTGGGGCCGCGCGGTGGATCCGGAAAAAGTCGAAGCCGCCCTGCAAGCCAATCAGGATGCGGTGATACTTGCTTTTGTGCATGCCGAAACATCCACCGGTGCTCTATCCGACGCGCAGACCCTGGCAAGACTCGCACACGAGCATGACTGTCTGACGATTGTGGATACCGTCACTTCACTGGCTGGAGTTCCGCTGAAAGTTGACGAGTGGGAGCTGGATGCCGTGTATTCGGGCACCCAGAAATGCCTGTCCTGCATCCCCGGACTCTCACCTGTAAGCTTCAACCAGCGTGCCATGGATAAAGTCCGAAAGCGCCAGTCAGCTGCACAATCTTGGTTTCTTGACCTGAAACTGATGCTTGGTTACTGGGAAGGGGAAGGTAAACGCGCCTATCATCACACGGCGCCCATCAATCCACTGTACGCATTACATGAAGCACTGTGCATCCTGCAGGACGAAGGACTGGAAAATACCTGGCAGCGACACCGAAGCCAGCATGAGGCCCTTAAAAGTGGGCTGGAAAAACTGGGCCTGCAGCTAAGCGTACCAGAAGCCGAACGCCTACCACAGCTTAATGCAGTCACTATTCCGGAAGGGGTAAATGATGCTAGTGTGCGCAGCACCCTGCTGAAGGAATATAACCTGGAAATCGGTGCTGGCCTCGGAGAAAGCGCCGGTAAACTGTGGCGTATTGGCCTGATGGGTTATTCCGCCAACCCCGGCAATGTGCTTTATTGCCTGAGCGCCCTTGAAGCTGTTCTGGAAAACTAGGCTTCGATCTTCAGCTGGATTGAGTCACTCACCGCCGAACTTTGCCAGCACCACGCCATAAATGGCCATGGCATCCCAGAAGTTCTGTAAACGCAGATTCTCATTTTCACCGTGCTGATTATTGTCGTGGTTGGCCAGTGGCAAAATGATGATCGGGGTATCCATCCTCTCGGCAAAGTCATCCAGCGGCAGCGTCCCACCCATGTTCGGGGTCAGAATCAGACTAGGGGTGATTTCTTCCATAAGACTAATCATGCGCGCAGCCATGGGGCCATCCATTGAGGTTCTGAGACCGGAGCTGCCCTCACCTCGCCAGTCCAGTTTCAGCACCCGGTCGTTGTTTCGCAAAACTTCATCGGTGGGGTCTTCATAAATGATGTGGTATCCCTCTTGCGTAATATGGTTTTCAATCAGGCGTTCAATATCGGCAGGCTGCTGATCAGGAACCAGGCGTATATTCAGCGAAACCGTCGCCGTGGTCAGGATGATGTTGCTGCCCAGTACGCCGACTCCACCCCCGGCAATACCACGGGCATTGATCGCCGGCAAGGTCACCAGTTCGGCAAGACGCATACCGTTCCCTTCTGGCATGTTAACCGCCAGCTCATTCTGAAGGTCTGCCGTCATGTCCGGCATGTTCTGCAGGGCACTCTGTTCACGGTCTGAGAGAGGTGCCACAATGTCGTAATACCCATCAATGAGTATCCGGCCACTTTCGTCGCGCATACTAGTCAGCAAATAGGCCAGCTGCATAATAGGGTTAGGCGCCCAGTTGCCATAGTGGCCGGAGTGTAGTGGACGATTGGCGCCATAGGCCGTGATATCCAGTGTCTTGCTACCTCGCACACCGAAGACCAGTTGGGCCTGTCGAGACTGATGCATCGGCCCGTCACAAAAAAGCAGCAGGTCGGCATCCAGCAGACCAGGATTGGTATCCATGATGGTGCCGAGGCTGGGTGAGCCGATTTCTTCTTCACCATCGAGCAGCAGTTTGACATTAACCGACAGGGGAATATCATTCTCACGCAGGGCCTGCAGCACATGCGTGATAGCGATGATCGGCATTTTGTCATCGCCCGCTGAACGCCCATAGAGACGCCACTCCGGATTCAGGCCCTGATCCATTTGAGCCTGGCTGACCGGACTGCCACCCTCCTGTAGTGGAGCATCCAGTAGCGTTGGACTGAAAGGCGGGTAAGCCCAGTCATCGGGCAACACCGGCTGCCCATCAAAATGCGCATAAATCAGCACAGTCTCACTGGCCTGGGGATTCAGCAATTCTGCGTAAATATAAGGTGCTCCATCTGCCTGCAGGCGCCGCGTGCTAAAGCCCTGGTTTTGCAGAAGCACTGTGATGTGTTCAACATTTCTATCCATGTCGGCAAGGTTTGCCGCCGAATTGGGCAGCCGCAGAAGCTCAATAAAATCCTGTAGAATCATCTGCTCGTTCTGTGCCCGATAGACATCAATCAGATCCACTAGTTCCTGCGAATCAACGACCTGCGCCAGCGCTGTCGACTCACTTCCAAGCCAACATGCTGTCAGCAAGCCTGAGCCCAGCATCAGTCGTCTGACTGACGGGTGAAAACATCTGTGCTTTGTCATCTTGTTTCCTGTCTGCAGATTAAAATGGTCGTGGACGGAACAGCACGCGACCGGCATTGACGCCACTTGGCATTCCGTCGCTGAGTGCAAATTCACCATTGAGTATCACATAACTAATGCCATCGGGTCGGGCGCTTGGATTATCATAACTGGCATGGTCGATAACGGTCTCGGGATCGAATACTGTAATGTCGGCTGCCAGACCCGGTTTCAGCAAGCCCCTGTCCGTCATACCGATGGTCTTCGCCGGCAACCAGGTCATTTTGTAAATCGCCTGCTCCAGACTCAGGGCCTGTTTTTCCCGCACGTATTCACCCAGTACCTTAGGGAAAGTTCCCCAGTAGCGGGGATGTGTCTGGGCGCCTTCTGCAACTGCATCACAGTCACAGGCTATCGATACACTTGGATGCTGCATGATTTCAATGAGGTCTGCTTCACTACCGAAGCGCAGAATTACCCCGCTATCGGCTTCTTCGAGCACACGGATAACGGCTTCGCCTGCCGAGTCAGTACCCAGTTCTGTCATGATCTCGGTCAGCTCCTGCTGACTTCTGGACACGAAAACACCATTAGCGCCTCCCCAACGCAGATTAATAGCCTCTTCAGCCTCGGCAACTATCTGTGAACGCAGTCCCGGATCCTGGAAACGCGCCAGCATGGCCGCACGACCACCCGCCTGAGCCCAACTGGGAATAATCAGTGCAGACAAGGCAGTCTGTCCGGCCAGATAGGGATAGACATCTGCGACAGCCCCTTCGCTATTACTGGTGTCTGCCAGCCGCATGGCCTTGAGAATTTCCGCCGCTTTCCCCTGCTCCCAGCCCTGTACTTTTATGTGCGTTACCAGAGGAATCAGCCCGGCCGCTTCGCCGATTTGGATAGTTTCCGTCATGCCGACGATGGAGCTGTAATTGGTATCAGGTATCAGCCGGTCATGATTAGCAAACACCACATTCAAGTCGGCAAAGGGTGACAAAATATCAATGACTTCCTGCGTCTGGGCATAATAACCCGGCACATAATCCAGCCCGGCCGAAACACCCCAGCTACCGGCTTCCAGTCCTTCACGGATCAGCGCCTGCATACGGCCGATCTGCGTGGGTGTTGGGCGCATATCTTCCAGGCCGACCACCTCTGCCCAGACACTGTTAAGACCTACGAATCCGCCAACATTCATGGCCAGCCCTGCTTCAGCATAGGTGGCAAATTGCTCTGCAATATCAAGCGGGCTCGAACCATCCGAATTCATGATTGCCGTGGTCACGCCCTGGCTGATCATGTTGGCGGCGGTTGAGAGCGCTTCTCCCTGGGCATGGCTGTGGATATTGATAAAACCGGGGGCTACCACCAGGCCACTGACATCAATCTCAACTTCGGCACTGGCTACTGCAAGATCACCAATTGCAGAAATCGTCGTTCCGCTGATAGCCACATCACCGATAAACGCTTGTTGTGAGCTACCATCAATAATGCTGCCGCCGCGCAGGATTAGATCATAACTTGGCGGGTCTTCTTCGGCGCAGGCTGTCAGGATGATCAGGAGAATGCCGAAGGAGCTGTATTTCGACATCTTCTCTTGTTTGTGTGTATTGATCAGTTTCATGTTACTTACTCAGTTGAGCGACGGATTTCCACAAGCCAAAAGCGGGCTTTGCACCAGCGACTACCTATCGGGCAGCTATCAGTCCAATTTCGACGGTAAAATCTGGCGAGGCCAGGCGAGACTCCACGCAGGCGCGACAGGGAGCATTGCCGCCGACGCTCCACTCATCCCAGACCGCATTCATCTCGGCAAAATCATCCATGTTGGCAAGCCAGATTGTCGCACTCAGGGCTTTCGATTTATCGGTACCGGCTTCCGCCAGCAAGGCATCAATCTGTGCCAGAATCGCTATGGTCTGGGCGGTCACACTTTCACCGCGTGCAGTCAGGGCAACCTGCCCGGCCAGATAGATGGTATCGCCATGAATAACGGCCTGGCTCATGCGATCATTGGTTTTCAGTCGTTGAATGCTCATCCTAACCTCTCTATTTAACAGATAAATCAGCCGCCTTTATTAAACCTTGGCTTTAAAGCTGACAATTTTATAAAGACCTATTGTAAACAGGGGCAATACAAAAACCAGCAAAAACAGGTAGGTCAGCAAGACATAGCCATTGGCAATCAGGGCAATCAGCCCAATCCTGTCACTGATGAACACGGCTATGAGCATGGCGACCACTGCAATGCTAGGCCTCAGATAAACCGGCATCTGTGCCGATTTTGCCTGATAAGTAACCGCTACCCGCTCATTCAGGGCATGCAATAAAGCTGTACCGGTTTCAATAAAGGTGCCAAATATCACAAATTGAAAGAGTAACTTGAAGTAAGGCAGGTTCATCATGCCAAGAATCTGATTTACGGGAGCGGCTTCATCAATAATGGCAGGATAAAATCCGACCAGCACAAAATAAAACAGGACCCCGGGCAAAATCGCAATCACACCGCCAAGCAGACCGGCACCAATGGCTTCAGAGCGACTGCCAATATGCCGCATACAGAACAGGATGGTCGGAATGATGGCCAGATTGTAACTGGCGTACTTGATACCATCACCCAGCCAGGCAGTATTTTCCGGTGGCAAACGTAAATTATTAACAATGGCATCACCAAATTGCGTGAATCCGATCAGCAGAAAACTGATATACACCAGATACAGCATTACGGACCAGCTGGCCAGCACCTTTTCGATCAGACTGGTACCGAAAAACGTCAGCAGGCCAATCGTGGCAATCAGTATGATGGTGCCAATCAGTGGCGCTGAACCGATCATATCTGTCAGCAGGATGCCCGCAGCAGAACCGATTACTGACAAAATCAGTATGATGGTGATGATGTAAACGATTTCATAGAGTACCCAGGCCCGCCCCAACAGATGCCTGAAAAATGTCTTGTAATCGTAACTTTGCGTTAGCCTTGCAAACTCAAGACTGGTTGCCAGCACTAGCGACCACACAATGGTGGCTACCAGCATGCCGTACAAGCCGGCTTGCGGACCGTTAGACAGAAAAAACTCCACCAGTTCCCGCCCGGTTGCGTAACCGCCGGCAATGACCACCGACTGAAAGATCAGCCCTGGAAGTATGATTGCCTGCAATAAACGGAATGACGGAAGTTTCACTGGTTTTTCTCCTGGCAAAAACGGGCGTAGCGGTAGGGAGCTGTATCAATATCAGTGGGTCTGCTACTGATTACATCAGCCAGCAGTTTTCCCGAGCCCATTGCAAAGGACCAGCCGAGATGTCCGTGCCCGGTATTGATAAACAGATTGCTGTAATGACTGCCACCAATGATCGGCACACCGTCCACACTGCTCGGCCTCAGCCCCGCCCAGGAACTCAGCTTTCCAGCAGCAATTGATGCCCGTGCGGCAGGGTATCGATTGATGACCTGATCGATAATCATCTGCACTCTGCGCTGATTAATGCGGGTATCGTAACCGGCTAGTTCTGCCGTTCCGGCTGCACGAAGTTGATTGCCCAGCGGAGTGATCGCCACATGGGACGTTTCATCAATAACCGGCATGCGCGGTTTTTGTATCCAGTCATCCATCGCCACCGTGATGGAATAACCTTTTACCGGGCGCACCGGGATCTTGAGCTTCAGTGATTTGGCCAGGAGGGGACTATACGAACCGGCTGCCAAGACAAAAGCATCGGCCTGGAGTTCACCGCGACTGGTCCTTATCGCTGTAATACTTCTGCCACTTTTTACAAAAGCGTCTACTCGGGTATCGTATTCAAACACCACCTGATTCTGCTTTAGCAGCTCAGCCAGTAGCTGACAAAACTGATAGGCGTCTCCTCCCTGATCATCCGGATAGTGAATACCACCAACAATCTTTTCACCACTTTCAAGCAGCGCTGGCTCCCTGGTAAATATTTCAGCAGGTTCCAGCACTGTGCAATTGACCCCCAGCTCCTGAAACAGGCTGAGCGGTGCTAGCGCGGCTTCCATCTCTTGATGATCTTCCAGAATCTTCAAACTGCCCAATTTGCTAGCGCTGTATTCAAAGGTATGTTCTTGTATGATGTCCTTCATGCATCGCATTGTGTAATTAGCCAACACAGTATTAGATTGAAGATTGGCATGAAAACGTTCCGGCCTAGCATGCCTCAGAAATTCGATGCCCCAGCGCCACAGCGTTGGCAGTGTGGAGAGACGCAGTAAGAATGGTGAATCTTCTTTTCCAATCCAGCCAAGAATTTCACGGCCGATACCCGGGTGATTCCAGGGACTCGCCTGACTGGGATGTAGTACCCCGGCATTGGCAAAGCTGGTTTCCTTGGCCGGACCGGACTGGCGATCAATAACTCTGACTTCATGTCCCTGTTTGGATAAATAATAGGCCGAGGCCAGGCCCAATAAACCGGAGCCAATGATTATAATTTTCATTTTTTACCACTAGTTTTGTATTGAAATCCTGGGACGACTCAGAGAATTAGTCCGGGTGCCTAGTATTCACTTCCGGCTAAGTTCCCTCAAAAAGCATCCTTTACCAAGTCAGTGATCTTGGGCCGAGACTTCAAGGCACCCGCACAAAAGGCCAGGCGCCAGATACGTGCACTTCGGATACCTGAGTGGCCAGCCCCAGATCATTGACAGTAAACACAAATCCTAGACCACAGACACAGTCAAAAGCCATTTCGGATTGAGCAACCAGACGTGATCTAACAGAAGGAGTATTACCTCCGGTACCCGAATAAGGTGGGGTTCTTATGAGGACTAACTCGCTGTCCTCTAAAATGAACTCTAAATTGGTGAAAGTTCCGAGCCACACGCCCTCATAGTTGCCGACGTAGTTTTCCAGAATTTCCAGTGGAACTTCCACCGTACTGCTTTCAGCCTGCTCAAACTGCCCCTGCCAATTTGCGCTGAGACCTCGCTGATTTTCATTACACACGACTTCCAGCAATTCGGTATCAGCCCTAAAC
>JAYQVM010000006.1:18101-42295 GCA_038148435.1 Gammaproteobacteria bacterium
AACCTCAGATTGATAGTGGCCTGAACTGGCTCAGTAAAAGTGCCCGGATCATCGTAGTTTACTTCCAGTTCTATATGTCCAAAATCAACCCGGCGGTAACGCTCAGTGATACGTAATTTCTCGGTATGAGGCAAACCGTCTCGGTGTAGCCAGGTGAGATTATTGAAGCCGTTGCTTTCCACCACCAGAGTGTCACCTTCCCAATGCCCAACAGAATAACCTTCCCAGGTTGGAAAAGGACTCACTTCCAGTTCCCGGCCATCCAGATGAATCTGGCGATAGCTCATATCCTCATAAAGTATGGCCATAAATGACGGATGCTGAACAAAACGTCGCAAACCGGAAGCTCCTGTACCAGCTGGATAAACTCCCGGCCCGCTGGGCAAACAGGCGAAGCGCGGGTCTTCAGCATAAAAATTTCGTTCATTCCTGGCCATGGCCTCTTGTGCCCAGATTTGAATCTTTTCGGGATCATACAGACTGCCACTCGCATCCACAGGTAGCCATAAGCCGGTTAAATCAGGGCGCCCATCTGCCATAATTGGCGTTGGAGCATTGAGATCCGGCGAGCCGTCCAACAACCGGGGTATACCGGGCGTCTGCAGTGAAAACCATTGGGCATTGAGTTGTGTGCTCAAGAGAATTGCAAAGATAACTGTTGTATAGCGCTTGAACATGGCAAATTGTCTTATATCGGTGGTTTATTCTTATGCAAACTTAGCCTAATATTTAGTTCATGAAAAGCCAAGCATATCCTGCAGCCTAAAAATACGAAGGCAATAGCATGCGATCTATTTTTTCAGCCACTTTTCTCTACATGGGTCTATTGTGGTCTATATCTTCCCTAGCACATCACTCCTTTTCCCTAGAATTTGATGTATCCCGACCCGTCGACCTGAGTGGAGACATCACCAGTATAGAATGGACCAATCCCCATGCCTGGGTATTCATCGATGTCGAGGATGAAAATGGTAACTTACAAAATTGGTCCGTTGAATTTCTGGGCGTTCTTACCCTGATGCGCCGTGGCATGACACCTGATACGGTAAAACCCGGTGATAGGGTCAGAATCGTTGGCTTTGGTTCTCGAGATGGAACCAACACTGCAAATGCCACGTCATTAACAATGTCTGATAGTGGTCAGGTTATGTGGTCTTCTGAGGGCAGATAGCTTATTACCCACGCCAGTTATTGCACTCTTAAAACAAGCTTAATGTAAAGCTAGAGTTGCTTATTAAAAACTCATCAATTTCATATTAATTAGCTTTTTGAGCCCTCACTAAAAAGTCTTACCTTTCAAAAATTAACTGACAGGTTCTGAAAAATATTTTTTATTGTATAGTCCACCTTTACATCATCTAAGCGGCCTGACTTGTATGGAAAGCGTTAAGCCCCCGGCAGTTCTGTTCTTTTTATTGAATGTGGTTGGTTTAACTAGCGCTCTTCCGCTTCTCGCCCCTATGATTAGCAAGATAGGTGCTTCTTTATCTGGGCCTCTGATTAAACATCAAAGAACTTGAGCAAACCATGTCAACCAAAGAAAAAATGTCTGCACGAATTCCTATGGCTGATGAAGGGGCTCTCAATGCTGAGCAGCATAAGGTGTTGAACAAAATAATCGGGGGCAAACGAGGTAACCTGGTCGGCCCTTTTCGCGCTCTGCTACATTCATCGGAACTGGCAGACCGAACACAGCAGCTAGGTGAATTTGTTCGCTATGACAGCAGTTTGCCTGCTGCCATCAGTGAACTTGCGATCCTCTGTACTGCTCGCTACTGGAACTGCCCGCAGGAGTGGGCCATTCATGTAGGCTTTGCCGAAGCAGCTGGCGTGGACCCTGAGCTGATTAATGCCATCTCAAGGGCCTCGGTGCCGGCTTTTCAGGAGCCTCTTCAAATTGTTGTGTATGAATACTGCCGTGAATTGCTGGCCTTTGGTGGACTCAGTGATGCTGTCTACCAGCATGCACAGGACATCTTGGGCGACAAAAGCCTGGTTGAGCTGACTGGACTTATTGGCTATTACACCATGCTGGCATTTAGCCTGAATGCACACCAGGTTCCTCTGGATGACCGTGCTGCCCTCCTGCCGGAATTGGGAGCAGACAGCGACAGGCGCTCACCCACGCGCCTGCCTCCGGCAATCGAGAGAGCCCAAGACTGAAAATCAGTGTTAAAGCCTGAAGGGATGGTCAGGTGTCGTCATCTTCCGTATCGATATTGGAAGGACCGTGCAGACTCTCTTCAGAATCCGGTGTCATCAATACCTGGAATATACACCAGATCAGTAGGCAGCTGACAAAGCCTACCGAGAAGAGCATGAGTATCCAGCCACCGGTCGTCATGAGCTGACCTCACTGCGCAGAGTCAAAGGAGGCAAGCTAACACCGCACTCCGGACATTCTGTTGCAAGGGTTCCTGTCAGATCTGTCTGGCAATGCTCACAACTGCTTCCTTCAACACGCTCCATCCGATTCCAGCGGGAAACGGCCTGGCGAATCAGCAAAGCAAAGAAAATGGCAACAATGATGATAAAACCAAAGGACAGCTGCGCCACAGAATTCGTTGCAAGTGAATTGAAATAGTTCGCTGTTTCTGCAGTCAGCTGCTGATAAAACCAGACGATAAACACAACGATCAAATAGGCCGGTGAAACATATTTCAGCATGATACCTACAAGCATTGGTACTTTTATGCCCGCGCCCTGATTGATTTCTTTCATGCCCTTGTCGATTCCCAACACCCAGCCAAATAGAATGACCTGGAAGGTAGCCAGTATGTATATGGCCACATTACCCACCCAGAAATCCATGGTATCCAGTGCCAGCAGATTGGCGGAAAAATAGGCGACAAAGAAACTGCCGATCAGGGTTATAAAGCCAAGGATACTGACGGAGAAGCGACGACCAATTTGCAGACCCTCCTCCAGAAAGGAGATAGCCGGTTGCAGCATCGAGAGTGAACTGGTTACGGCAGCCAGAAACAGCAGAAAGAAGAACAGGGTACCGATAATCTGACCGGCAGGCATCATGGCAAAAACCTGCGGCAGCACCAGAAAGCCAAGCCCGAAAGTCCCCTGCCCTTCCACACCTGCTGCGCCCAGAAAGACAAAGGCTGCCGGGATGATAATCATGCCGCCTAGGGCTACCTCACAGAATTCATTACCGGCATTGGATGACAGAGACGAGAGGGCGATATCATCATTACGCTCGAGGTAACTGGCATAGGTAATGATGATGCCGAAGCCGACAGACAGGGAAAAGAATATCTGTCCGGTTGCCACCAGCCACATTTGCCCGTTCATCAGGCTGCCCCAGAGATTTTCGGGGTTCCACATCATGCCAAGACCATTCACCACATTTAACTCGGGCTCTGCCGGGTCAGGGGTTCCAAGTGTCAGAACCCTCACCAGCACCAGCAAAGCGCAGGCAATCAGCAAGGGCATGGCATACAGACAGAAACGTTCGATACCACGCTGCAGTCCCTGATATATCAGGACAAAGTTCAGAACAAAGCAGATCAACAGCGTGATTATAGCCGGGCTCAGACCACCGCTGAGCAAAAAGCCATCCTGTCCGGCACCGGTGAATGAGGTGAAAAAATCGACATAGGTGGTCTGTTCCAAGCCCAGGGACAACTGACCCGTTGCCATGTACCAGGCGTAGGCCAGACACCAGCCTTCGATGAATACATAATACATGTAAATGATCACCGGCACGGTCATGCTGATGACACCGCCGTAGGGTGCAGCTGGATTACGCCAGATAGTCCGGTAAATGCCCGGTGACGAATTGAAGCCACGATTGCCACCGAATCTACCCATTGACCATTCTGACCAGGCCAGCGGTATGCCGAGAATCAGCAGCGCAATGAAATAGGGAATCATGAACATGCCGCCTTCGAACTGGGCAGCCTGACCCGGAAAACGCAGAAAATTCCCTAGCCCAACGGCGCTGCCCATAACGGCCAGAATCACCCCGATTCGGGTTCCCCATCGATCTTTTTGTTGTGGACCAGTTGGTGAAGAGATGTCGATATCGCTCATAGTTACTTCTTATTATTGTTAGCCTCAGACGATACCGTCCCTGACTGCGCATGGCAATCCCCAAAAAATATTATTGTTTGAACCTTTAGACTACTTATAATGATTAGGAACAGATACATTCTTTAAAAATATCAAAAGGCTCCAACATGTCTAGAAAAAATGAATCCATAGAGCATATTGAAGAAGTTGCCGAAAATGGGTTATTGCACCGCCGGGCTTTTCTGAAAGTAGGTGCTGCTGCAGCTGGGAGTGCAGCTTTTATGTCTGCCAAAGCCGCTCCACCGGAAGTCGATGCCTGGTCCCAGACTCCCGGGAGACCCCCGGAGGAATATGGCAATCGCTCTCCCTATGAAGCGAATATTAATCGATTAGCCGCTAGTCAGCCCCCTGCTCTGGGCGCGGGCTCTTCGCGCACGCCACTGGGCGACCTGGAAGGCATTATTACACCTGGCGCCCTGCATTTTGAAAGACACCATAACGGGATTCCGGCAATCAACCCCTCTGAACACAGACTGTTGATTCATGGCCTGGTAGACCGCCCGCTGATTTTTGATCTAGATACCCTCAGCCGCTATCCGCTGGTCTCTCGCATCCATTTTGTGGAATGTTCTGGCAACAGTGCTGCCCTTAACGCTCCACAGGCAGCGCAGACTTCTGTCCAGGCAATTCATGGCCTGCTTTCCTGCAGTGAATGGACGGGGGTCCCGCTTTCTGTTTTGCTGGATGAGGCCGGCGTCCAAGCTAAGGGGAAGTGGGTCTTGGCGGAAGGGGCAGATTCGGCGTTGATGAGCCGCAGCGTTCCGATGAGTAAAATTCTTGATGATACCCTGGTTGCCATTTACCAGAACGGCGAACGTCTCAGGCCAGGCAATGGCTATCCCATGCGCCTACTGCTACCGGGCTGGGAAGGCAACATGAACGTGAAATGGCTACGCCGCCTCAAGGTTACTCAAGGACCGACAATGACCAAGGATGAAACCTCCAAATATACCGACCTGCTGCGCGATGGCACGTCAGAAATATTCACGTTTCCGCTGGGGGTAAAATCCGTTATTACTTCACCTTCAGGCGAGCAGACCATGCAGGGTCCGGGCCTGTACCAGATTTCTGGCCTTGCCTGGACTGGCGCCGGCCGAATTCGCCGGGTTGAAGTTTCCGCCGATGGTGGCAGAACCTGGGCCGAGGCCGAACTGAGCGGGCCGGTGCTGGACAAGGCACTGACCCGTTTCCGTTTACCCTGGCGCTGGAATGGCGGGCCTGCCATTCTGCAAAGCCGGGCTATTGATGAAACCGGTGCCGTTCAGCCCACACGTGAAAGCCTGATGAGCCAGATCGGACCACAGCGGCGCTACCATTACCATGCTATCCAGTCCTGGCAGGTCGGCTCCAATGGGGAGGTGCATAATGTTTACGCCTAAACTGATTACTGCACTTTCATTATTGCTAACTGGCGTGTCAGTGCTGGCACAGGAAGGCCCCGGTCTCGGCGTGCCTGCTACCCCTGAGCAGATCGCCGGTTGGGATATCAGTATTGATCCCAGCGGTGCAAACCTGCCAGCAGGATCAGGCAGTGTCGCGCAAGGTGCTGATGTTTACATGACTTACTGTCTGGCCTGTCATGGCGAAGGCGGCCAAGGCTCCACTAATGACAGACTGGTCGGCGGACATGGCACACTTGCCACTGATTCGCCAGTGAAAACCGTGGGCTCTTACTGGCCCTATGCGACCACTCTGTTTGACTACATCCGCCGAGCCATGCCCTTTTCCTTGCCGGGTTCGCTGACAGATGATCAGGCTTATGCCCTGACAGCCTATATTCTGCAACTAAACGGTATCATTGACGAAGATGATGTCATCAACGCGCAAACCCTGCCGGCTGTTGAAATGCCCAACCGGGATGGTTTTGTCTGGGTCTGGATCGAGGAATAAAGTCCGCAAAGCGGCTTAAGACGCCGGGCTTATGCCCGGCATCATAAGTATTCATGGATTGGTATCTAAAACCCTGGGTTGTCTGCAGGCAGTGATGCTAGGTAGGCAGTCAGATTGATGATGTCCTCACCGGTAAGATTCTCAACCACTGCCTGCATCAACGGCGACCAGGCACCCTGTCGGGTGCCCTGCTGGAAATCATAAAGCTGCCGTGCCAGATAACTGGGGGAACGTGCCCGTATCGGTGGCACCAGCCCAAGACCATCCAGTCTTTCACCATGACAGATACTGCATTGTATGGTTTTACCATTGCCTCCGGTTGTTGCCAGAGCCTCTCCAGCCGTCACAGCGCCCACGGGCACCAGAGCGCGGAAACCTGAGCGGGGATTACGCCATAATTCTGTATCTTCCGGGTTGATCGGCATCTCGATGATACGTTGTCCAATCGGCTCATCTCCTGCCTGATCGCCCTCATAGGGAATATGCAGACCTCCCCGCAGGTAAGTCCTAGGGACCATGTTGGTCTCCACCACTTCAATCCACTGACGCCATTCCATGGAGGCAAAATAATTAGCAGCTTCTTCAATCTCTGCGTCTGTCATGTTCACCGCAAAGGCAATCATGTTGTTGGTATTGGCTTTTTGGATATTGGCAGAGCGTCGCAGCCCGTTGCGCATGTCCATTAGCTGCTGAATGAAATAGCCTGTCTCCAGGTCTACAACGGAGGCATTCTCTGGTTTGCCCTGACCATTAGGGTAATGGCATAGAGAACAGGCCATGATTCCGGCTTCCTCACGTCCTACTGCAACGATGGGAGGCATCTCAAGATGATCCTGGGGATACCAGTCTGCTGGCCCAAAACGGTTGCGGGCTTGATTCAGGGTAAACTGAAAATCAGAACCCGGCAGGGAGTGCAGCGAACCGTCGTCTTCCTCAGCAGGGAACGCAGGTGAGATGGCATAGGCCCAGTCCATTTCTTCGAGCGTCGCCTGGGCCCTGGCATTTTGACTGACAAAACCACTCCCTAGCAGAACGAGAACTAACAATACAAGAGGAACAGCGCTAAAGCCGCATCGACGGGTCATGGGTATAATTGGCATGTTTGAAACTCCTTGGCTGGCGCTTGTGGCTTCAGCATCTGATGAGCATTTATTATTTAGTTCCTGCGACTATCCCCAACAATCGCATTCAGCGAAATGTTAACGTGCCTACCGGTGTTATGGAAGCCCGACCACAGGATTGCTGAGACAGAAATTCAGCGTTATCTTTAGCTCATAAATTCATGCAATTATCAGGTGACGATAATGATGAAAGCTCGAGGTTCAAGTCGTCTGCAAATGGCACTGATCGCCACTCTACTCTTCGCCCCAGGCTTTACTGTCCAGGCCCATCATTCACGTGCCATGTTTGACATCGATAACACCATCGAACTCGATGGTGTGGTAAGCATGGTACGCTGGCGCAGTCCCCATGTTTTCTGGGCAGTGGAGGTGAGCAATGAATCGGGGGAGACCGAGGAGTGGATGATCGAGGGGCATTCCATCAGTGGTCTCTTGGGCAATGGCTGGCAGCCTGACTCCGTGGCAGTAGGTGACCATGTGCAGCTAGTCGTGAATCCAAGTCGCGATACATCCCGCCACTTTGGCCTGCTGGACTATTTTCGCCATGATGACGGCCGTGTCTTCTACTCCTTTCGTCCGCCGGAGGGTGTTGATGCCAGACAACGGGTCGAAACACTTGAACCTATAATGCCCTCGACTGATTTTTCTGGCACCTGGACACGGATGAGCACGGGTAGCCGGGCACAGGCCCTGCGCTCAGCCCTGGTGGGAAACTTTGATGCGCCTGACCCCGAATTACTTACAACGGCAGGCCGGACTCAGGTTGCCGATTTTGATCTGAACGATGACCCGTATCTGGATTGCGTTCCACTGCCAGTTCCTCGCATCATCACCTGGCCCTATGCACATCGCTGGACCCGCCAGGGTGATCGGCTCATCATTGAAAAAGAACAGTCTCCCCAAGTCAGAGTGGTTTACCTTGAGCGGGAGGAACCCCCTGCCGACTTCATTTCCGATGAACTGGGTTTTTCCCGTGGTACTTTTCTCTCGGATGGTTCCTTGCGCATCGAGACTAGCCATTTTGCTCCCACCCCCTGGGGAACCTTTCGCGGCCTGGATTCCAGCGAACAGAAACGTGTCATTGAACAATACATGCTGGCTGATGATGGCTTGAGCATGAGCTTTGTTTTCACTGTGACTGATCCGGTCTATCTGATAGAACCCCTGCAGACGAGTGGCGCCTACCGTAAAACCACCGATCATGAATTTACTGCAGAATTATGCGATGTCGAGACATCACGTCAGCACCTGCAGTTTGAATGAAATACCGGCCGAAAGGCATGACCGGGGATAAATCCGGGATGCTGAATTCTGCTTATTGGGCGGCTGGAATAGCTGGGATATCGAGTGAGTCGGCCAGCACACAGTTGTCATCATCCAGACAGTTATCCATCAACAACTGTACCGTATCCCACAAAGGAGCTGCCGGCGGGGTATTGTAGGCTGGCGCATAACGCCCCATGGCCAGATCAATGGGCGTGTTACCATTGGCATCCACGACCTGCTGCCGAATGCCATTATCAATCAGGTACTGAGCGATTCGGTTCCAACCCATTTTAGCGGCGGCATGCAAGGCAGTCTGTCCGTCAACTTCTACCACCACACGGAGTGCCGGGTGCAGTCCCGATCCCCTGGTGAAATTGCCCTGGGCTTCTTCTTGGCGAAAGAGGACGCTGTCAGGATCAATAATGTCATCAATCGACAGCTCATAGGGCTTACTCGTAGGACGCAGCGTTGGATCACCACTTATAGCATTAATATCGGCACCGGCTTCCAGCAGTAGGCGGATAGTTTCAATGCTGTCTTCCTCGGTTTTATGACGGCCACGGGTTGGTGAGGGAGACCATTCGATGCCGGCAACCACTAACAAAGGAGTATGACCTTTGCCATTAGGTAGATCTACCAGTGCACCGTGCTCCAGCAGCAACCGGACCGATGCTACATCGGCAGCCCTTGCAGCACGAAGAAGAGGCGTGGCCCCGAAGGACAGCGGATTATCCATGCCTCGGTCGTAGACCGCATCCCTGTATGGCGGACGTAGCTTCAGTTGCATATTGGGATTGGCGCCACGATTGAGCAGCATGGCGGCAATATCATAGCCACTATGAATATCTTCAGATGGAATATCGCGATGGGAACCCGCCGGCAGGGTATTTAAATCAATGGCGTTATATAGCGGGGAACGACCAAATAGGTCCCAGCTGTTAACATCAGCACCGGCTTCTATCAATGCCGCGGCTGTATCGAAGTGTTTATTGATAAGTGCCAGATTCAGTGGCGAAACCCGATCGGGGTCGACCACATCCAGATTGGCACCAGCGTCCGCTAATATGCTTACACACTCCAGACATCCTTGTCGAGCAGCATAATGCAGCGGATAAAATCCGCCCTTGTTCATGTCCTTGGGGCGAGGTTCTGAGAGGATGCGTCGCTCCCAAAGCCGCACGGCACTCTGTTGGTTCACATCCGCACCCTCAGCGATAAGCAGCCTGAGCATTTCCGGCTGTTCCTGTGCAGAAGCCCACATAATTGCGCTCTGCTCACCCCAGCTTTCCCGCGCATTGACATCGGCACCGGCCTCAATTAGAAGACTTGCATAAGGCACATTACCGGCACGGGCAGCGATCATCAAAGCTGTTTCACCTTCCGGATTTTGCCAGTTAGGATCTGCTCCATGTGCAAGCAGTGCCTGTAGTATTTCAACATCTCCCAGTTGCGCCGCTTCCGACATGCTACCAGCACCATAATCATTAACATGTGTAGCATCAGCCCCGGCGTTCAGTAATGCGAAGACCAGATCCTTGTAGCCGTAGTAAATGGCATACAGGAGTGCTGTGGTGCCATCGGACTGAGCCGCATTGACATCAGCACCAACATTAATCATTGCAAGCGCTGCCTGAAGCTCTCCCCGGGCAACCCGTTCAGGCAGTGAATCCTGCGCATAAACAGAGGACAGGCAGCAGCTCAGCGATACAGCAAGTATGAGAAATTTGAAATAGGCTAGCCTCATCATTTTTATTTGGTAACTAAAGTATTATTCCTAAACTTCGGCAAGCACGCCCGCGCTGTCACCGAAAGATTCCTCATCAACGCCGACCCGATTGAGCAGGGTCAGCAAGAGATTCGCATGCGGAGTATCCTTCGGATAGGCCAGATGTTGTCCACCCCGAATAGCGCCAGCACCGTGGCCAAAAATCGCATTCGGCAGTGGATCATTATTATGCTTGTTTGAATCACTCATGTTGGAACCAAACAGAATAATTGAATTATCCAGCACAGATCCGCCGGCTTCAGGCATGTTGTCGAGTTTATCCAGAAAATAGGAAAATACCTGGGTGTGATATTGCTGGACCAAGACCAGTTTGCTCATTTTTTCCGGATCATCACCGTGATGTGACAGCGGATGAAAAGCCTCAGACACTCCAACATTGGGATAGGTACGCATACTCACTTCCTTTTCCATCATGAAGGTGGCGACATTGGTCAGATTAATCTGGTAAGCCAGAGCAATCAGGTCAAACATAATTTTCAGATGGGCTTCAAAATCCGTCGGCACTCCGACAGGCGCTTCAGGAATGGCGACATTGCTAAGATCCTTTTCTTTCATCATCTGCACCCGGCGTTCAACTTCACGCACAGAATCCAGGTAATTAGATAACATGCTTCTATCCTCTGCACCGAGTTTGTTATGCAGTGAATTGGCATCCTGCATAATGGAATCCAGAATACTGCCAGTTTCATTGACAATATAGGCACGCTCCTTCTCAGTGTCGCCCTGGCCAAAT
The DNA here is from genome assembly GCA_038148435.1 of Gammaproteobacteria bacterium. GTDB lineage: Bacteria > Pseudomonadota > Gammaproteobacteria > Pseudomonadales > Pseudohongiellaceae > UBA5109. The sequence continues at coordinate 28,981 of JAYQVM010000006.1, forward strand.
AACTGGAAGAACAGCTTGCGAGGGTCATTTTCAATCGGCAGTGACTGCTGTGGTGTTCTGAAAGAAAGCGAATTTCCAAAAGAACAGGAAGTCCCTGGGGCACAGGGCCCCCCATTGGGTGTACCGACCTCAATCGAGGGGAAGGTTGTGTTCTGGCCAATATGCCTAGCGGCAATCTGGTCCGCAGTCACCCCTTTAGTCGGGTTACTGGTGTCATTCGGTGCAACACAGCGTAACCAGGTACCTGCCACAATCCCGTGCGGGTCGCTGCTTTCTGCTGGCCTGTTACGCAGACCGGAAACGATAGTCATCTTGTCCCTGAAGCGGGCCACCGGCGACAGAATGGGCGAGACCTCAAAATCACTCCCCACTGTGGCAGGCACCCAGCGATCCATGACGGCACCATGCGGGAAGAAGATAAATCCCAATCGTGGCTGGGTGTTGGCAACCGTCTGCGCCCAGGATGTACTGGCCGGGATCATAGCATCCAGCAAAGGCAGCGCCACACTGGCGCCCATGCCGTGCAGCAAGGTTCTTCTGGATAAGTGTTTTTTCGTTACAAACATGGTTCTGTACCCGTTTTACGCCTTACGTTTTAAACAACTGTCGTTTTATGCTGCAATTTCAGGGACTTTATTGGCCCGAGTGTAATATTTCTATCCTACTTTATAAACAGCCTACTGAACGCTAATGCTCACTCCACTGCGGCTGTCATGTTGCCGATGGATACCGCCCCATCATTCTGGCTAAGTGTAGCCGGCACTCTGCTCAGCCGGAAGGCGCCACTGTTAACGATATTCAAAAGCAGTGCACTGAAGCGGTATTCGTCGGCTTCGGCCTCGTTCACGATGGCACGTACCAATGGCATTTCCTCGGCGTCCAGTCCCCGTCCCAGCGCATAAATCATCAGTTTTTCCGTAAAGGCTTGGGCAAATATCTCTGGTCGAGCCATCAGCGCTTCACGCAAATCGTCCGGACCGGAAATCTCCTGGCCACTGGGCAGAATACCGGAACTATCTACGAGGGTGCCGGTAAAACGGTCACGCTCACGCCAGCGTCCGACAGCATCGAAATTTTCTAGGGCAAAACCCAGCGGGTCCATAACGGCATGACAGGCGAAACATGCAGGATTTTGGCGGTGCAGTTCCAATCGTTGACGCACTGTCTGGGCCGGACCACCTGCTTGATTCTCGGGCAGATCCTCGACATCAGGTGGTGGCACCGGTGGAGGTGTCCCCATTAGAGTTTCCAGTATCCATGCTCCGCGCAGGACCGGCGAGGTACGATTGGGGTAGGCTGTCGACATCAGCACACCACCTTTACCCATAAGTCCATAGCGTGAGGAATCCGGCAGTTCTACCCTCTGGAAACGGTTACCCCTGACAGTCCGAATGCCGTAATGCAGGGCCAGCCTTTCATTCAGGTAGGAATAATCGGCATCCATCAGGCGCAGTACACTCTGGTCCTCTCGGAAAATGGAGTCGACAAACAGTTCGATTTCACTGACAAAATCCGGACGCAGATCTCCGGCATTGGAGGCATAGGGGAAAATATTTTCATCAGGCGAAATCTCATCTAGCTTTGATAATTCGAGCCACTGATAGGCAAAGTTACTGGCCAGAGATGCCGACCTGGGATCAGCCAGCATCCGCTGAACCTGGGCCTCCAGAATGTCCGCATCACTCAGCCGCTGCTCAATCGCTAGCCCCATTAACTCCTCATCAGGTAGACTACTCCAGAGGAAGTAAGACAATCTGGACGCCAGTTCCAAGTCACTGATTTCATAAATGCTACCTGGCTCCAGTTCCGGGGGCGCCAGCTCGGCACGGTAGAGGAAATTCGGACTGGCCAGAATCCGGGTCAGAGCCAGGCGGATACCTTCTTCAAAGCCACCATTGGCATATCCGGCCTGGTAAAACTCTTGCAAGGGGCGTCTGTCCTCATCACTCAAGGGGCGCCGATAGGCACGATAGCCAAAATAATCAATGATCTCTTCGGCGCAGGCATTTTCTTCCGAGCTATCTATCGGATAACAGCGGAAGATTTTATCGCGCGAGGGTGTTTGGCTGATGCCCTGCGGATTGAAAGGGCCACGAACTTCAAATGATGAAAACGAAAGGATCCGGTCTTGGGTGGTGCCAGGAAGATGCGGCTGTAGGCGATCGTCGGATTCGGCAAAGCTGCGGCGCAAAAAGGTAATCCCAATCGCATGCGGTCCGGCTGTGGTTCTGAATCGAATATCCTTGGTGCGTGCATTAATTTCCTGCTGGGGAGCGCTCTGGTCACGATCTAGGGCAAGCAGATCCCCTCTACCACCGACCGTTGTTTCATGAATCTTCACGCCGTCGATGGTGAAAATCATGGTGTTCTCAAACTCCATGTTGTATTTCCAGAGGGACACATTGAAATCGGCAACACTGAGGGAATATTCACCGTCTGCCGGAAACCAATGCTCGACCAGCATGCCTCCACGAGTTCCCAGGGGCAAACCCTCGATATGGCCCTGCTGTACTCCGCCACCTTCAGCTCTGCCTGCTAGGGGTAGCTCACTGCGATAAGTAGTGCTGGCCAATGCAGGCATGTTATCGCCTACAGCCTGTTCGACGATGGAGCGGGCAGCCGAAATATACTGTTCAATAAAGGCAGGAGAAACCTGCAGGGCCTCGGCAATATTATCGAAACCCTCGCTGGTATCGTCTTCGGGCAAAATGCTTGCCGGCTCAATGCTCAGGCCAAACAGGTCACGCACCGAGTTAGCGTATTCCTTGCGGTTCAGACGGTGAATGGTAATCGGATGTACATTATTCCGCTGCTCTGCCGCCTCATCCAGGTAAGTCTCGAGCCAGGCCACGAATGCATCGGCTTGCTCAATTGAGGGTTTCGGCTGCCCAGCTGGAGGCATCATTCGGCTTCGCAATTTACGAATGGCCGACTCCCAGACCACTGGATCTTCCGGCACGCTATCGATACTCATCAAGGTGAAATCAATGCCGCCCGAATAATCGATGGTATTATGGCACTCAGTACAGAACTCATCCAGCAGGTCCCATTGTTCGGGTGTTTGCAGAGCAGCGAACTGATGATCTTCCTGAGCACGGGCAACACTGAGCATCAGAACTGTGCTCAGCACATAAAGTGCCAGGGCCCTTTTTTGTCTAGTTCGTTTGTTCATCATGCTCGAATCTTGATCCCGCTTCTTTATCTTTAGTTTTTCGATAATCCTGTTACGTTCATTATAAAAGCAAAAACGGGGATTTTTGAGCGATTAACTTAGGCATCAGGACTCAGATGTGCAATCAGGCTCTGGTGGGCCAGCCTGATAAACGCCTCTGGATCACCCCAGCGGGTATCAAACTCCTGCGTGGGAGCCGCATCCACGGTTTCCTGTTCGCTGTTGGCCCCCATAAAAAGATCCCTTACCCGCCTGAAAATGGTGTTATACATATCCCGCATGGCCAACAGTTCCTGGTAGCTCATCAGAGGACCAGTGCCCGGCACAATGACGGTATCAGAATTGACCAGGCCGATCAGTGACTCCAGGCCATCGACCAAACCTCCAATCCAGCCTCCAGTCCACCAGTCAATCAGGGGGTAAGTCTCATTCGATACTACCCCGCCAGCATGCAGCACATTTTCTTCCGGAAAATAGACATACATATCCCCGTCTGTATGCGCCTGCACCAGATTGCCATACCATACCGGTGAGCCGAAGTGGTCGATATCACCATAAAAAAAGAAGCTTTCACTGGGGCGGGCAACTTCGGGTAAGGGCTCGAAGCGAAAATCTTCCCAGGGTCGTTCAATCGACACCCCCAGCCAGAGACGGGTATTCTCGTGTGCAAAAATGCTGACACCTGCTCCTCCGAGCACCCGATTGAGGCCGGTATGTTCGCGATGCCAATGCGTGTTCATCAGGTGAGTGATATTGCGCGAATCCGTCGCCTCGACAATAGCATCCAGCAAGGCTTCACTGTTACTTTCCAGGCCACCATCAACGAGCAGCAGCTCACCTGAGGCAGCTTTTTTCACCAGCACATTGGAGCCGGCCCCGCTGATCATGAACAGCGAGCCCCTCAGCGGAGTGATAGCCAGACTGGTCTTGGCCGAACAGGCCGTTTGTAACAAGGTAGAGCCCAATACCAGCCCGGGAAGCGAATTGCGACAGGCCCGCAAAAGGGTGCGGCGCTTAAGCTTAAGAAGGGGCCGATGAGCCTGCTTTAATGGTTCTAGAACCATACTGCGGTTGCTCCGGTTATGTCAGCTTTGCTGGCTGTTCAGGTCTTAATCTCAAAGAGCAGAAGGCTAGCACGCTACCTGATGAGCGGCAATCACAGCCTGCCAGACTTATGACCGCCTAAAAAGTAAATTGCCATAGCCTCTGCGCTCCAAAACCTGTTAACTTTAGACGTTAGAAATTCGGGCCAGACCCGCAGTATTCACCTTCAGCAAGCGAGACATAAGAAGTATGAGTTCACAAGCCTATCAAGCCGGCACACATTTTTTGCAAATCCCTGGACCCTCCAATGTGCCTGAGCGCGTCCTGCGTGCCATGGCGCGACCGGTCATTGACCATCGCGGACCAGAGTTTCCTGCCCTGACTTTTGATCTGCTGGACGCAATCAAACCCGTGTTTAACACTCGTTCTCCAGTGTTTATCTACCCGACTTCCGGCACCGGCGGCTGGGAATGTGCCTTACTCAATACCCTCAACCCCGGTGACAGGGTGCTCGCCTATGAGACCGGACACTTTTCTACCCTGTGGAAGGGCGTCGCTGACAGGCTAGGACTCGATGTGATTTGGCTGCAGGGCGACTGGCGTCATGGGATTGATGCTCAGCGCATTGAAGCAGCCTTGCGCGAAGACAAAGAGCAGCAGATTAAGGCTGTGATGGCCGTCCATACCGAAACGTCCACCGGCATCACCAGCCGAATCGATAAGGTGCGCCAAGCGATTGATGATGCTAGCCACCCGGCCCTCCTGCTAGTCGATGCCGTGTCATCGATTGCCTGTACCGAATACTTTCACGATGAATGGCAGGTAGACGTGACGATAAGTGCCTCCCAAAAAGGACTGATGCTGCCACCGGGCCTAAGTTTCAATGCGGTCAGCGAAAAAGCCCTTAAGCAGGCTGAATTGTCAAAGTCCTATCAGTCCTACTGGCGCTGGGATGCCATGCACGAATTCAATAAAAAAGGCTATTTCCCCTATACCCCGAGCACCAACCTGCTCTATGCCCTGCAAGAGGCTCTGAAGCTCTTGCACCTAGAAGGTCTGGAGAATGTATTTTCTCGTCACCGCCGCCTGGCTGCCGCCACCCGGGCAGCCCTTACAGCCTGGGGCCTGCAAAACGTCTGCATGAATGACGATGAATTCTGTAATTCAACCACTGCCGTGCTGTTGCCAGAAGGTTACGATGCCGATGAGCTACGCGAACTCATTCTGGAAAAATTCAACATGTCGCTGGGGACCGGCCTGGGCAAACTCAAGGGCAAGATTTTTCGTATCGGACATATCGGTGATTTCAATGAACTGATGCTGGCAGGCACGCTCGGTGGTGTCGAAATGGGCCTGCAGCTGTCGGACATTCCCTATAAAACCGGTGGCATCAATGCCGCCCTGCAATACCTGGCCGATCAGAAAAAATAAATTAGTACGCCTGGTCAGTAATACAATAACAAGGATAAGCAATGGATTCTTCAACCGCCGTCATCAATAGTCCTGCCGTTTCACTATTGGGATTTGCTGGGCTTATTTTTCTTCTACTTTTCCTGATCGCACGCTGGAAATGGCATGTGTTCTTCGCCCTGCTACTGCCCATCATTCTGTTCGGCATTCTGCCGGGGGTAAAGCAGAATAATTTTATTAATGCGTTTGAAAACGGTTTCGGAAATACCCTTGGATCCATAGGTGTGGTTATCGTGCTGGGTTCCATCATTGCCGAAGCCCTCAAACATACCGGCGGTATCCAGGTGATTACCCGCTCTATGGTAAATTTGGTCGGTTCCCAGCGCATGCCACTGGCCCTGACCTTGACCGGTTTTATCGTGGGTATAGCCATTTTTTCCGATGTCGCCTATGTCATTCTTAATCCACTGGTTCATTCTGCCGCTAAAACCATGGGAATGAGCATTGCCGCGATGTCGACCGGACTGGTGGGCGCACTTCAGTTAACCCATGCCATTGTGCCGCCTACACCAGGGCCGCTGGCTGCGGCTGCACTGGTGGGTGCCGATATCGGCAAGACCATAATCTATGGCGGTATCGCCTGTCTATTTGGCTCACTGGCAAGCTGGGTCTGGGGTGTATTCATTGCCGGCCCAAGGGTAAATACCATGGCCAGCGATGAATTCAAGGGAATTACCTTAAACGATCTGGAAAAGGATGGAACATCTGAGCTCCCCAGCACTCTGAGCTCCTATACGCCAATCGTTGTACCAATCATTTTGATCGGTACGCAGAGTATCGTTAATCTGGCCTTGCCGGAGGACCATCTATTACGAACTATTTTCCAGTACCTGGGCTGGCCGGTGGTGGCACTATCAATCGGGGTATGGCTAGCCTATCGCAACATCATCTCAGATGATGACCGACAAAAAGCTAGGGACCAGTGGGTGGAAAATGGCCTGAAAACCTCGGCTATGATACTGGTGGTAACCGGTTTGGGAGGCTCGCTGAGCGCGATCCTTCGAGGAACTCCGGCTGTCGATTCCATCGCCACTCTGTTTGCGGATTATGGTTTACCCTCCATCATGCTGCCTTTTGTGATAGGTATCATCGGCAATATGATTACTGGCTCAACCACGGTGGGGGTCATTACGGCTGCATCACTGGTTGCACCCATGCTGGGCATCCTAAATCTTTCACCGGAAGCTGCCATGCTCGCCGGTGCTAGTGGTTCCGTCATTATCAAATACGTCAACAGCTCTTATTTCTGGGTCTGCACCTCGCTTTCGAAGTTGCGGGTGCCGGATGCCATCTTTGCTTACGGTGGCGCGACGCTGGTCGGCGGACTGGTGTCCTTTATAACAGTGTGTGTGTTATGGACAATGGGCTTTATCTGAGCGCCATTTGCAGTACTCTGGCCACATGCAGGGCTTCACGGCGAGTGCCGTGCTGAATCTGTGAGCGGCAGGAAGTGCCATCGGCAACCAGCAAGGAATCTTCATCCGTCTCGATGGCGGGAAACAAGTCCAGTGAAGCCATCTGCATGGATGTTTCGTAATGCTCCTTTTCATAGCCAAAGGAACCAGCCATGCCACAGCAGGAGCTTTCTATCATTTTCACCTCCAACTCCGGAATCAATGAAAGCACTTTATTGACCGGGCTAAGGACCGAAAACGCTTTCTGATGGCAGTGGCCATGAACCAGAGCGCGTTTATTCTCGATGGACTGCAGTGGCAGTTCGAGTCGACCTGCTTCAAGTTCTCGGGCCAGGAACTCTTCAAACATTAGAGCGAGTTCTGAAAGTTTGCGTGTTTCTTCACCCGGCAAGAGGGCTAGGTATTCATCCCTCAGTGTCAATAGGCAGGAAGGCTCCAGACCAATGATTGGCACCCCTCTTTCAATGAAGGGTTTCAGGGCTGCCAGCATACGTCTGGCTTCAACTTTGGCTTCGTCCAGCAATCCGTTACTGAAGAAGGTGCGTCCACAGCAAAGATGTCTATCCTGTATGGGCGCCTCAGGAAAACTCACCTGATAGCCGGCTGCCTGTAATACGGCCAGCGCCGCCTCGGCGTTTTCCTTTTCGAAACAGTGATTGAAGGTATCCACCAGCAAAACAACTTCACCTTTAGCTGCTGTCTTGCTTGGGGAAGGTGCCTTGAAATGGTCAGATCGCCATTGCGGTAACTGCCGCTTGGCACTCAAGCCAAGTAGCAGCTCAGAGAGCCTAGCAAGACCGGGAGTCCTATCACGCAGATTCAGCACAAAGCTGAAAGATTTAAGTTTGTCGGCATAACGTGGCAGGTAAGCAAATAATTTGTCACGCAGTTTCAAGCCATGACGTTGATGATAATGATGCAGAAATTCTGTCTTCATGCGTGACATGTCAATACCGGTCGGACATTCACGTTTGCACCCCTTACAGCCTACACACAATTCCAGAGCCTGATACATGGTATCGGATGTGAAGGCATCATTGCCCAGCTGGCCGGTAAGGGCCAAACGCAGCGTGTTAGCCCTGCCCCGTGTTAGGTGCTGTTCTTCCTTGGTCACTCGATATGAGGGGCACATGGTCCCCACATTGGCTTTGCGGCATGCCCCATTGTTGTTGCACATCTCGATAGCACGATCAAATCCACCCCAGTCTGACCAGTCCAGTGAACTGGCAATCTTGACTGGTGCATAGCCTGGGGCAAATCGCATGATGTAACGGTCATCCATCTTATGGGGATTGACAATCTTACCCGGATTGAACAGCCCTGAGGGGTCGAAATAGCGTTTCACCTCCTCGAAATTATTGACCATGCGCTGACCGAACATCGGTTCATGAAACTCTGAACGTGAAATGCCATCTCCGTGCTCGCCAGAATGAGAACCCTTATATTCGCGGACCATCTCCATGGTTTCTTCGGCGATGGCCCGCATCTTAACCGCGCCGCTTTCTTCTTTCATATTCAAGACCGGCCTAACATGTAACGTCCCGACTGATGCATGCGCATAAAAAGTGCCGGTTGTCCCATGCTTTTGAAAAATATCTGTCAGGCGACGGGTATATTCGGCCAGATCCTCAAGTCGAACGGCACAATCCTCAATAAATGAAATGGGTTTACCATCACCTTTCATGGACATCATGATATTGAGACCTGATTTGCGAACTTCCCAGATAGCATTCTGAAAACCGGGATCAACGGCCTCGACAACCGCATCAGGAAAACCCATGTCTTCCATCAGCTCAACCAGTGAACGCAGGCCTGCGAGCTGTTCCTCATGGTCTTCACCGGCAAACTCAACCAGTAGCAGTGCTTGTGGTTCACCTCTAACAAACTGGTTGACGGTTTCTGCAAATATCGGGATATCCCTTGCCAGATCAATCATGGTGCGATCCACCAGCTCAACTGCAGAGGGATTGAGTTTGACGATATGCTGGGTAGATTCCATCGCTTCATAAAAGGTCGGGAAATGACAGACACCCAACACTTTGTTCGGTGGAATCGGCTGCAGGTTCAGATGAATACGCTGAAAGAAACCCAGGGTACCTTCCGAACCTACTAGCAGACTGGCAAAATTCGGTTCCTCCTTGATCAGCTCGTCGATGTTGTAGCCGCCGACCCGACGAAGCAAATCCGGAAAACGGCTTCTTATCTCATCGGCTTCACGTTGACCCAGCTGTCTGAGCTGTTCTAGCAATAGGCTATTCGGCAGTGCCAGCTTTTTCTCATCGCCTACCCTACAAAAGTGAGCCCTGGAACCATCTGCCAGCAGAGCCTCCACCGAGCGTACGTTATGCACCATGTTGCCATAGCGGATGGAGCGTGCCCCGCAGGAATTATTGCCGGTCATGCCGCCGATAGTGGCACGATTTGCTGTTGAGACATCTACCGGATACCACAGACCGGACGCTTTCAGACGACGATTGAGTTGATCCAGCACCATCCCCGGCTGCACACAGACCGTTGCCTGCTGAGGATTGAAATCAATCAGTTCGTTCAGGTATTTGGTGGTATCCAGCATCAGGGCTTCTCCGATGGCCTGGCCATTCTGTGAAGTGCCGCTGCCCCTAGGTAAAACCGGTACGCCTTCCTCAACGGCAATCTGTACCGCTGTTTCAACATCCTGCTCGGTCTTTGGCACAACTACGCCAATCGGCATCAGCTGATAAATGGAGGCATCGGTACTGTAACGGCCACGGGAAAAGTCATCAAAGAGCACTTCGCCCTGAATTTCTTTTTGCAGACGTTGATACAAAGGGGAGTGATTACTACTGGCTGTCATCGCTTATTTATTTGAACCCTAAACTACCAATTCTAGCATTGGAACAGATACTATTTTATGGACGAGCCATCTTTTTCATCATGCCAACTCAGATCTTATTTCGGCTGATAGCTTCCCCAGCTAGAAATATCCCAGCTATTAAGTGGCTGTGGTAAGGGTCCGGGGTTAAAAAAATGAACCTCTCCCATGTCCAGATCGGTATTTGCCGCCTGAATTTCCGTGGCCAGAGCATAAAGAGATGGAAGCGAGATGTCCTTCCACTGCCCACTGTCAATCCTGTCTATCAGCAGGGAGAATCCGACTGCCATCTCAAGCCCTGAGTGCGTGGCATGGCCGGCAATATCTGTCCAGATCAGCCGGAACAGATGATCACTGCCGGCATTTCTGAGTGTATCGAGGTAGGCGAGTTTGTCCGGCGCCGGATCGACCACGTCATCATTGTCGAGATTAACTAGCGGATCCTGAATACGCCCGCTGTAGGTCATCATCGGTTCTATACGGCGAATGGCACCTGCATTGGCGCTTATGCGAGGCGTATTTGCCAGGGTAGCAAGATCATCCTCTAGACTGAGTCCAGCCTGCAGGTAAAAATATTCCACCATCTCACGACGCCCGGAACGGTTGAGCAAATCCTCATAATCGGCATCGGTATTCCAGGAGACATTGCCGCGGGCGATATTCTCGATGCCGCCGCGGACCGGAATCGCTGTGGCAAAGGCCATGACCTGAGCAATCTGGTCAAGTTGGGCTTCATAATCACCAGCCTCTGGCTTGGCTGCTCCCGGCACCGCCCAGGTAGCAAGCTGCTGCATGGCAGCTGAAAATGCAAGGCGGGCTCTGCCCTGTGCTGTGGCGTTGGCCTCGTCCACCAGTGCAGCCCAAGCTGCGTTTTCTGCCTGCGTATCGATATTCACCAGGCGCATAGGGGAGTCAGGATTCACCAGGGTTTTCATGACAAATACCGAATTCAGCTTGTTATTCAGCACGGCGATTTCTCCACCACCACCACCGGCAGTCATAAAGCCACCATCAAAAATTTCCGGATACAGTTCCAGATTCATTCGAACGGCAAATGCCCCCCTGGAGGTACCTACTGCTAGGGTACGGGCCGGTTCTTCCCACTCACGAATAAATAAATCACGAACATCCATCAGATAGGCCCCCGCCTGAATGAAATCATAACTGACGGGTTCGCGTGTGATGCCACCCATGGCATAACCCTGCCGGAACAGCCATTGCTCAAATGCCCTGATGCGTCTGACCGGAACAGCATTGCCACTGCGGTAGCCCGCACCATCAAGGTTCAGTAATAAAGTACCGTTCCAGTTTTCCGGCTTCATGGCAAGCCAGTATGTGCCATCTTCAAACTGCCCGGAAATCTCCTCAATTTGTGTCTGTGAAACAGCCAAAACTGAACCAAACAGACTGATCAGTCCAAATACAATAAATAAATAGGTTTTGAAGTTGGTGTACATAATGGCGGCTTTTTTCATCATTATTTTTATCAATAGCTTATTATCCGGAAAAAGCGGCTGTTTACCACGCCGACAGAGGAAAAATTTTCTCAGCCCTGTTTTTCATTACATCAGTATAAAAATACTACCCTCATCTCATGCCATATCCTTCGTCAAGGGGAAGCCTTGCCTAGCCTTATTTAGTATTGCTATTCTGTGTATTTAGACAAGAGCAAAAATAACAACAAGAATGAAGCTCGCTCTTAGTATTTATAAAAATCTGATTGAAATAGATGATGCTCATGAAAAGACCTTTTTCCCAAGAAAGCAAACGATTCCTTATTAGCCTGGGCGTGGGCATTGTGGTAAGTGGATTAGTACTAAAGGGTATCGCACAGACTGCTTTCGTTCTTTCCTCACAATGGTGGTTTCCCGGTCAGGATGAGCCTCTGCTGCCCAGCAAGTTCTATCCCAATGCCAGCGGTCTTTCAGAAGTCATTAATGTTGATGGCCAGATTATCACAGACGGTCATCCCTTTTTTGAACCGATTGGCACAAATGGCCGGGGCTGCGTAAGTTGCCATCAGCCTGCCAACAGCATGAGCATCTCTGTCAGCAGCATACAGCAGCGCTGGCAGGAAAGTGCTGGCAGTGATCCCCTGTTTGCCATGATTGATGGCGCCAACTGCCCCGATCTAGATCCGCAAGATGCTGCCTCGCATTCGCTGTTGCTGGAAAAAGGCCTGTTCAGAATCGGCTTGCCCTGGCCGCCCAATGACGATTATGGCAACCCGATCGATCCGGAATTCACCATTGAGGTGGTCAATGATCCAACCGGCTGCAATACCAGCCCGGAATATGGTCTTGAAAGTGATGAGCCCAAGGTTTCCGTCTATCGACGACCGCGGCCTGTAGCTAACCTGAAGTATGTAGCGACAAGCGGCAATTTCTTCAATATCAAGACCGGCATGCCGCTGGCCCTCGATCTGGAAAGTGGCAGACGCTCGGGTATGAACATGATGTCTGATGCAAGGGCATCGTCCCTGCGTTCGCAAATGCGAGAAGCTGCTGCCACCCATCTGCAGCTCGAACGTGCACTGAGCGAACAGGAAATGCAGCTGATAGAGGCCTTTGAAAGACAGGTGTACACCGCACAAAGCGTCGACAATATTGCTGGCAGCCTGAGCAGTGATGGCTCAAGTGCTGGCCCGCAATCCCTGATTGATGGCCGGGTTGCTCTTGGCGATGATTTTCAGACCCCGGCCTTTGGTTATTTCGATGCCTGGCTGGACAATGAAAACTTTTCCACATCCTCTCACGAAAAGCAGGCTTTCATGGAGTCAGTAAAACGCGGCAATGATATTTACATGACTCGTACCTTCTGGATTTCAGATTCAACCCATATCAATTCGATTGGCTTGGGTAACCCACTAAAAAGAACCTGTGCCACCTGTCACAACATGCAAAACACCGGTATGGATCTGGCGCCTGGTTATGTTGACCTGGGTACAACAAATCTGCCTCACGCCAACAACATGCCTGATCTGCCTCTGTTCAAACTGACCTGTGATGTCTCGGCTCCGTCACATCCCTATCTGGGTCGTGAGATCTATACCTACGATCCGGGTCGGGCTCTAATATCTGGGGAGTGTGCCGATATTGGCGCGATTACCATGCAGCAAATGCGCGGTCTGGCTGGAAGGGCACCGTATTTCTCTAATGGTTCGGCACAAAGCCTGCGCGAAATCATCGACTTTTATGACCGCCGTTACAACATCGGATACACCGAACAGGAGCGCCAAGACCTGGTAAATTTCCTGAGCGTTCTTTAGACGAGCATAAACATATAAAAATTGAGCCACTTGCATATCATGAAAACAAAGCGCAGCTTGTCCCATAACGCCCTCCTAGCTTCGCTACTGAGCGT
>JAYQVM010000007.1:0-40581 GCA_038148435.1 Gammaproteobacteria bacterium
CTATCAGGCCGAATAATAAAGCTGGGATCACCAGCGTCTGTTTCATGGTCAAACTATTTTTATAGGTTTTCATAGATTACTCCCAGATCAACTTCCTTGATGGAATAGCCAGATTATAGTCAATCGACATTTTTCCAGAGGATTATTAAGAGCTTATAAAGATGCTCAACTTATTTGTCTTCTGAAGGAAAATATCCTTAAAACTGGACATCCCACTGTATACGCATACGGTTATCGGAATCGCTTATCCGCAACAGTCCGTCATCAATGCTAAGCCGCGAATAGTCCAGAGTGATCTTGCTGTCATGTCCATTGATAAACCAGTTGGCACCTATCGTGAATTCTGTACGCTGATTTTCAAAGGACCGATTGGTCGCATTTGGCTCATCGACATAGGCGTAGCGCATTGCCAACTCAAGATCTTCTGGTACAGCTTCAAACAGGTTATGGAAAAAGTAGCCTGCCTGGGCATAGCCCCCGGTCAGGACATGTCTGCTGTTGTCAGATTTATCTTCAATCACTTTTCTGTGAAATTCCTGCTGGGCTGAGAAGCCTCTGTATTTGAAGGCAAACTCCTCAACGACTTGTTCTATATCAAATTGTCCAGCCATCGCTGACGTAGGAGAATCAAAACCGTCGAGATTCCCGCAACCAGATGAAGACCAACGGGTACAGCTACCTGTATTTGTAAAACCCGCTATCGCTAAGCTGCCGGTCGGCTTTTGAGTATACTCGACATCAGTTTGGCGGAAAGCCAGATCCCTACCCATGAAATTCCACTGCAACCTGCCCATATACATCAGATCATCGTCTGTATTGTTTACCGAACGACCTTCGCCATTGAAAACTCCCGCATAATAGCGCAGATCTGCTGGTGTGCCCTCGAACAGGCTCCCCCTGATCTGGATACCAAGCTGACGATCCATAGTAAATACCCTGTTGGCAATTGATCGCTCAACAAACTGCTGACGGCCAGAGGAATCAACACGCTCTCGGTTAAGGTCAATCTTCCACTGGCCTATGCGTATGCCCCCCCAATCCCATTTAGCCAGATCGATACGGTAATCAATTACCCTGGCGCTGGAAGATGAGCTACTGTCGTCCACATCCCGTGATGGCTGAAGATCAACCTCAAAATAGTATTGGATCCAGGGTTGTAGACCATGACCTCCAATTTTCATGCGTAGACGACGAGCCTCAAAATTTGATTGATCGTCGCCATTTAGGCTTGAGAGTTTTCTAGGGTCAGACCGGTAAGGGGTGGTATACCGCATCTGAGCCCGCCACTGCAAATTGGTCTGCCAGTTGCCATCACGTGTCTCAAGGCGGAATCCGCTGCTGGACCTACTAGCAGTTACTGGAAAATCATTTCCGATCTGTTCAGCTACTTCAGCAGCAACCATTTGCTCAATCATGCTTTCCTCTGGAGCAGACTGAGACTGATTAAGAATATCCTCGCTACTGATGGAATCTCTTTCAATTAGAATATTGTACTGCTCTTGGGTAATGGCATTGTTTTGAAGCAAAATATCTAACAACTCACTGTCTGCTGCATTTACAACGCTTGTAACCTGAGCCAATGCCACAGCCAAGGCAATATGCCTGAAGTTGATATTTTTTTTCATAATACTGAGATCCCCATAAAATTTTAATTAACTAAATTAAACAGTTGAATTTTTTCAGATCTGTATTAAGAAATTATTAAGATCAAGTAAAGCTTTAAGAAATTATTAAGATCCGCTCTAGAAGCTGATGGATATAAGCAAGCGAAAATGAGTAGGTAAGATATTATCCAGCAGTTGGAAAATGCTAGTTTGATGAAGGAGTATCTTGTTTTGTCGCTTCTGCCAAGGGCATGCGATAACTGAAGGTTGAACCTCTTCCAACCTGACTTTTAAGATTAATAGTACCAGCATGTTTCTCTGCGATGTTTTTTGCAATGGCCAGACCAAGGCCGGTTCCTCCCAGGCTTCTTGATCTGGCTTTGTCCACTCGATAAAAACGCTCGAAAATCCGTTGCTGATATTGCGGGCTGATGCCGATTCCAGTATCGCTCACTTCAAGCAGTACGTTTGTATTATTCTCCACACTCAGACTTACCACAATCTGACCATTTTGAGGCGTATACTTGATGGCATTATCTATCAAATTATCAACCAATTGACTGATATTTTGTCTATCACCTTTAACATAAATATTTTCATCAGCGTAATTAAACGTCAATTGCTGATTTTTCTGTTCAATAGCTGTTTCGGCCAGCTTGATAGAATTTCTCAGCAGCACGGTCATATTAATGGTTGTAAATAGGCTAGTGGCAAAATCAACTTCAAGCCTTGATAATGCCATTAAATCGCTTACTAACTGGGAAAGTCGTATACTTTGAGAGTGTATGCGATTCATGAATTGCAACAAGGTTTCTCTGTTTATCGAATTATCATCGATGGCACTTTCCGATAATCCGCGAATTGCCGTTATTGGCGTTTTCAGTTCATGTGATGCATTGGCAACAAAATCTGTACGAATTCGCTCAAGGCTTTTTAACTCACTGATATCATGCAACACGACAACCGCACCGATTGGTCTGCCAGAATCATCGCTCAATGATGCCGCGTAGATATCGACTATCGACTCATCGTCTTTTTTGGAGCCAGGAAACATTAGCTTTATTTGGATCTTTACCACAGACTGCGTTCTGATTGCCTGATCAAGCGCCTGCGTAATTTCATTATGTCTGACTTCCTGCCAGACAGCTTTGCCAGTGCTTTCCTGAGCACTCACTCCCAGCAATTTTTGCGCTGCATCGTTGATATGAAGAATCTTCTGATTCTGATCCACATCTATGACACCTTCGACCATACCAGTGAAAATAGCAGCAAGGCGGTTTCTATCGGCGGTTATGTCAGACAGATTTGATGCGGAACTGCGCGCGAGCTGGTTGATCACTTCAGCAATTTTTCTCAATCCCAGGGCGTTTCTTTGCGGCACCCGGCCTTTAAAATTTCCATCAGCAATATCAGATGCGATCAATGCCAGTTTTTCAACGGATCGCGCCTGCATATAAGCAACCAGGCCCAGCAGAATGATACCAATAGTGATCACTGTGAGACCTTTTTGAAAAATCGCCGATCGTTCTTTGATAAAGGCTGCATCAATATCGCTAGTGAATGCTGCAGAGCGAATTACTCCACTTAGTTCACCTTCTGCAAATACTGGTACGGCAAAATAAATGAGGTCCTCGGTTATTGTCCGGCTGAAACGGGCAATTTGACCACTGCCGCTATTGATTGCATTTTGAATTTCCGGGCGCTGCGAATGATTTGCCATACGTGCAGGGTTATCGTGTGAGTCTGCTAAAACCACACCTTGATTATCGACAATAGTGAAACGATTTTGAGTAAGCCGGGAAAATTCTGAATTCAAAGCAAGCAGGCTAATCAGGTCACCTGACTGAAGATATGGTTTCGCCTCTACTGCCAGCAGTTCAGCCTGGGTCTGCAGTTGCTGGATATAGCTGTTTTCAAGATCAGCCCTTGTCTTATCGGTTAAATAAAGCAGTAATAAACTTATACTAAGTACTAGAATGCCAGCATAAACCAGCAGTATTCTCCAGAAAAATGATGGATTAAAATTCATCAGTTTATATCTTGAAAGCGGTATCCAACCCCCCGAATGGTTTCTATTACCGGCGGATTAAGCGCCAGTTTCTTTCGAATACCACGAATATGTACGTCTATGTTCCGGTCAACGACGACAGCGGCATCACCTAGTACTTTATTTAATAATTGCTCTCTGGAATAAACACGTCCTGGATGACTAGCAAGATAATACAAAATCTTAAACTCTGATGCAGTCAATTTAACTTCTTGGCCTTTGACTAGTACTTTATAACTTCCGGCATTTACAACAAGATCACCACTTTCAATCTTCTCTTGCTGGTTACTTTCTTTCCGCAATGTACCACGCCTTAACACTGCTTTGACTCTGGCGACAAGCTCTTTTGGACTAAATGGCTTGGAAACATAATCATCCGCTCCAACACCAAGTCCTAGCACAACATCACTTTCCTCACCTTTTGCCGTGAGCATGATAACCAACGTATTGAATAGTTCACTGTCGTGTTTGATACTAGAGCAAATCGCAATACCATCCATACCAGGCATCATCAGATCAAGAATAACCAGGTCTGGCTTTTCCTTTTTGACCAGTGATAGCCCGCTATCGCCATCCAGTGCAGCCAACACTTCAAACCCTTCTCTCTTGAGGTTAAAGCGGAGGACCTCCAGAATATCTGGTTCGTCTTCAATGATGACTATTTTTTTAGAAGCCATTTTTTTCTTTAGTCCTAATTCTGATAGCCGGCAGAGGCTACCATGATTATTTTAAGAATTGATAAAGAAAAATTCATGGAAAAACATGAATTGTCATAATGAAGTACATAATGAAAGAACTATTAGCAGTAAAAACTTAAGCTAATTAAATTTTTACAGTATTCGTATTGACAAAACAATAGCATTGTATATCTTACAAAAATGCATAAGCAGACCAAACGAACCATGCCGCTGAAATTAAAAGATTTTTCATGTTTTTTTGTCATAGATTCACCATATCTAAAATGTATAATCATTAACACTAAGTTGATTTTAAACAACCAGAAAAATAGCTTAGGCAGATAAGCATTTTTATTCCTTTCCGGAGCTTAGCTAATGGATATTTTCGGCGAATACGGCACGATATTGTTATTTCTGGCCATTTTGTTTGGTTTTTTCATGGCATGGGGTATTGGTGCCAATGATGTCTCTAATGCCATGGGCACCTCTGTAGGGTCAGGTGCACTCACTATCAAGCAGGCTATAGTGGTCGCTGCTATTTTTGAATTTGCTGGCGCATTTCTCGCAGGTGGTCAGGTCACTTCAACTATCCGTCGTGGGATTATTGATCCTGCACTCTTGACGGACACTCCTGAATTGCTCGTTTTCGGAATGCTTGCTGCCCTACTTGCAGCAGGGCTGTGGTTGCTTATCGCCTCCATGAAAGGCTGGCCAGTTTCAACCACTCATTCCATAGTCGGAGCCATTGTCGGATTTGCCATAGTTGGACTGGGTATAGATGCCGTAAGCTGGGGCCGTGTCGTGACAATCGTGATGAGCTGGTTGAGTTCACCACTCATCGCCGGCATTCTGTCCTATCTTATCTATCGCTCTGTGACTGTACTTATCCTAAACACTGAAAAGCCAATGTTTAATGCCAAGCGTTATATTCCAATCTACATATTTATGGTGGGCTTCATGATAGCCATGATCACCTTTACCAAAGGACTGACAAACATTGGCCTGGAAATTAATTTTATTCAATCAGTGGCTGCTTCTGCAGCCATTGGCATCGCCGTAGTGGCTATCGGAGCCATCATGCAGCAAAAAGCTGAATCACATATCGATGAGAAAAATGAGCTGAACACGGACAAAATAGAAAAGGTCTTTGCCACTTTAATGATATTTACGGCCTGTAGCATGGCCTTTGCACACGGCTCAAACGATGTTGCTAATGCTATTGGCCCACTGGCAGCGATTAATTCTGTCCTCAGTACCGGGCAGATCGCACAGCAATCGATGATGCCGATCTGGATTTTATTTCTGGGGGGGCTTGGCATTGTGGTGGGCCTGATTATGTATGGTCATAAAGTTATGGCAACCATCGGTAAAAAGATAACTCACCTCAAGCCTTCACTGGGTTTTTCTGCCGAGCTTTCTGCTGCAACCACAGTGGTAATTGCCTCAGCAACTGGCATTCCGGTATCGACAACCCATACACTGGTGGGTGCTGTACTGGGAGTTGGGCTGGCAAGGGCTGGCAGTAGAGCGCTTGATTTTAGCGTCATCAAGCGCGTCATTATTTCGTGGATAATCACTTTGCCTGCCGGCGCCATAATGGCCATTGTGTTTTTCTACGTGCTTAAATCCATCTTCGGTGGTTAGTGGTCAAGACTTTTATTGAGGACTGACTTTCGTAGCCTGATGGAAGCGCATCTGCCATTCTTGCTTGGCATTTTTCACCCATAGGGAACTATGCATTATCCCTGCAGAGCCTGAAACCACTGGTGCGCATTGCTTCGCCCAATAGCTGGTCAGAGCTAGTTCCTCAGCAAGTACCTGAATCCGAAAATCCCGAATATCCCATCTGACTTGAGGATCCTTGGCTGTAAGCCACTGGCAGATTTCATCACGGGAATGAATAGCACCGTCCACTCCAATTTCTCTTAGTTCATCAGCCAGTAAACAGTCAATATCTTGGCTGAAGGATTGATGGAGGATCCTACTTTCGAGTTTAAACAACAAAGTACTAAGAGCGAGAGACATCCTTTACTGGCGCTCCAGTTCAGCAGCAGGATTTCCGAGGCCCATGGCCTGTCGGCTTAATATATTTTTCAGTGAGGGTAGCAGATCAATGCCGATCAGCCCGAATTTGCGTGACATGCCTAACAGTTCTAGCTCACTGGAAAACAAACTCGTCAGGTAATGGCTGAAACTGATGGTGTAGCGCTGATCCTGGCTGACCTGTTGTAGATATTTCTCGAGCCTATTATAAGCGCCAGGGCTACACCCCAGCCGAAAGGATTCAGCAATATTTTCGGCCAAACACAGCGAATCACGAAAAGCCAGATTAAAACCCTGACCAGCTACAGGGTGCAGGCTGTGTGCGGTATTTCCGAGCAAAACCAGGTTATGGCGAATCTGTTCAGAGGCCTCCTTAAGCAGGAAAGGATATGTCAGACGATTGCCGACTTTACTTATTGTGCCCAGCCTGTGGCCAAATTCTTTCTGTAGTTTTTCCAAAAACGCTTCATCATTTAGCTGCAGAACTGCCTGAAAATCTTCGACGGCCTGTGTCCAGATAAGCGCAGCACGATGCAGGCCCTCAAAATTCTTCAGCGGTAATACCGCCAGCGGGCCACTCGGGGTGAAACGCTCATAAGCAACATTGCGATGGGGCTCACTGAAAGCCAGATTAGCAATAATGCCTACCTGTGCGTAATCCTTCTGCTGCCGGCTGATACCGAGACTTTCAGGCAAGCCGGAACGCCCGCCCTCGGCCAGCACCACCAGTGAAGCCTTGATCGAAAATTCATTCCCTTCAGCATAGCAAAGTAAGCTGGCCTGTGTGGCTTCATGCCGGATATGTTTGACCTGAACCGGACTGAGAATTTCCACTCGCTCAGAAACTAGCACCTCCTGATTCAGTAGCTGGCCGAAAGGCTGATTTTCTAGCACATGCCCCAGAGCAGATACCTTCTCTTCTTCGGCACTGATAAGGGCCTGACCGAAACGCCCCTGATCCGACACGTGAATAGTAGTAATGGGGCTGGCAAATTGTTTAAGCTTTTTCCATAAGCCCAGGCGCTCAAGCTGGAGGACCGTACCATACGACAAGACTGTTGAGCGGGCATCGAAACCAGGCTGGTGGGCTTTATCAGTAACCACCGGATTGGACTCAAGCAGAAGGATTTTTGCTGCCTGTATCGAGGGACTTTTATCGAGCATACACGCCAGGGTGAGGCCGACCATACCAGCGCCGATTATGACGACATCGTATTGCTCATGACGAACAGAGACTGTCATCTCATGCCGCCATGAAAGACTCAATTTCTTCCGTCGTTTTGGGCAGATCCTTGCTGAGCACCTCACTACCTTTTGCTGTGACTACGACATCATCCTCAATACGAATACCTATACCTCGCCATTTGCTGTCAACAGCGGTATTGTTTTGCGCCACATATATACCAGGCTCAACAGTCATGACCATGCCTTTTTCCAGCAAGCGCCATTTATCCTCTATTTTGTAATCCCCAACATCATGCACATCCATGCCCAGCCAGTGCCCGGCTCGATGCATGTAAAAATTCCTGTAAGCACCCTGCTCTATCAGCTTGTTTACCTTGCCTTTTAGTAATCCTAGTTCAACAAGCCCACTGGTAATCACTTCGACAGTCTTGTTATGACTGTCATCCCAGTGCGCGCCGGGTCTGATTTCCTTGATGGCCTCAAGCTGGGCATCCAAAACCAAATCGTAGAGGGCTTTTTGTTCGGTGGAGAAGCGTCCATTGACCGGAAAGGTGCGGGTAATATCTGAGGCGTAATAGGCATATTCGCAGCCGGCATCAATCAACACCAGATCGCCGTCACGCAGTATCTGGTTATTTTCCGTATAGTGCAGGATGCATGCATTTTCGCCTCCTGCCACGATGGAATTGTAAGCAGGAGCCAGACAGCCAGAGCGGGCAAATTCATGCAGATATTCAGCTTCTAGTTCATATTCATACATGCCGGGTTTGCAGGATTGCATCGCACGCTTGTGCGCTGCTACTGCAATCTGAGCGGACTGTTTCATCAGCTTCAGCTCCAGCTCTGATTTGACCAGGCGCATCTCATGCAACAAATGATCCAGCATCAAAAACTCACCAGGCGGATGAGCACCACTGCGAACCTTACTTCGAATGACCTTGACCCATTCCATTAGCTGATGATCAAACTGCTCATCTTTGCCAATGGGTGAATATACCCTCTCACGACCCTCGATCAGCCCTGGTAAAATATCATCGATATCTGAAATTGGAAAACTGTCATCCATACCAAGTTTTTGGATGGCGGCTTCCGGTCCGAGCAACTTCCCGTTCCACAGTTCCTTAAGCTCATCTTTTTCCTGACAGAACAGGAGAGTCTCACCCTGTGACCGGCCTGGAATCAGCACCAGCACGGCATCTGATTCCGCCAATCCGGTCAGGTAATAAAAATCACTACTCTGTCGGTAACGGTAATCGGCATCACCATTTCGAAGTCGGGATTTTGCTGCGGCCAGAACCGTAATACTGTTCGGTTCCATCTGTGCCATCAGATCATTACGGCGTTTTTTGAATTCCTTGATATCGATTTGCATATAATTCAGTGCAATTTCCTCTTCATGCTTTTCAGGATAGTATCTGTCTGTAAAGAGTTTTTGGCATTTGAATTCAGAGTGCTGACGGCAACCCTCACATATTCTACGATTTCCATGTAGTCATTTTCATCTTTTTCAGTCCCGTCTTCAGAGCGTTCATCAATATCCGCAATCGCTGTGAAATCTTGCAGCACTTCCCTGGCCTCGTCTCTGAGCGAGGCATCACCTTTAGCATAGGCTCCGCCAAAACCAGTGATAAAGCCCTC
Organism: Gammaproteobacteria bacterium; assembly: GCA_038148435.1. Lineage (GTDB taxonomy): Bacteria > Pseudomonadota > Gammaproteobacteria > Pseudomonadales > Pseudohongiellaceae > UBA5109. The sequence goes on from JAYQVM010000007.1 coordinate 9,195, forward strand.
ACACCAGTTACCCAGTGCCCGCAAGCGTAAGCCAAGTTCTTCATCATCATTGGGTAAAATTAACTCAAAGGAAAAATCTGGACTGTCCAGGTCATCAACACACTGCTGGGCCAGCCTCAGAATCAGTTGTTCCATAATCTTGCTTGCCTTATTTTCCTGTCCAAGCAAATGCCAGATAAGTATGTATTCATCGCTGGCACCTCCTGCACAGATATAGCCACAAATTATTCCATGCAATTCAGAAGCAGAGTTAAAAATGCGGTTATTTGCCATAAGTGCAGTCACTTTTTTAAATTCAGGCGTCACACTAATACTCCTTAGTTTTATTTTTTTATTATTCTTTTATTTTCTTGGTTTGCATCTTACCCTGTTTAAAAAAAATATTCGTGCCCAGGCTTAACTTAGACCACCAAGGTTATGATTAGGCTGATTTTTTTGCCGAAAAGATTGTTGACCCTTTTTAATACGAGCTTTATAGTTACCTGCGAGTCAACAAAGAGCAATCCTTATGACTAACTCTCACTACAATGGTCTTGAAGAAAAAGTTGATGAACTGATTCAGCTTTGTGCGGATATGAAGTCTGAAAATCAAGTTCTGCGCGACCAAACCAGTACACTGCAGACCGAACGCAAGACCTTGATTGATAAAAATCAGATAGCCCGTGTCAGACTTGAAAAAGTTCTGCGTCGCCTAAAAATGCTGGAACAGGACGGCTAATTAGTGAGCGATAAAAACAGCATCACAGTGCAGATTCTCGGCAGAGATTATCAGATTGCCTGCGGTCCCGAAGAAGAAGATGCACTCAAACTCTCTGCCAACTATCTCAACAATCAGATGGAGCAGGTCAAAAAGCATGGCTCTACCCTGGGCTTTGAGAAAATTGCGATCATGACGGCCCTCAATATCAGCCATGAACTACTCAAAAGTTCTCAAAAAGCCAACGATTCACAATTGGATGCCCAGGACTTTCTCAGCCATCTCGAGAAAAAAATAGAATCCGCTCTGCAAAATTCACGTCAGTACGAAATTTAAAACCAAGTCTTCCACCCCTATCCAAATGGGCTATAATGTTTCCAAACTCTCTGGAGTATTAGCTAACCAATATTGTCCCTGAGCCGATATCTTTACCTCGGAGGCTTTGCCCAATGGTATTGTTGTGCATGTCCGCTAGACGGAAAGCCTGATATACCAGCCGAGCCACCACCTGAACTCTTGGGTTCAGGACTGATTTGGTAGCGGTATTCCGGAGAGTCTCAACCCTAGCCCTGAGCCATAATCCAGCTAAAAAAATTCTCAAGATATCATTTATGATATGGATAATATCGATAGTGAGCACTCACATTTAAGAGCTGAAATGCGCCAGCGCCGGCAGGCTATTAGACCTGAGCAGCAACTAAAGGCATCCCTCAAGCTATGTCAGACCATACTAAAGGATCTGGACTACCGAAATGCCCGGCATCTGGCTTTTTACCAAGCCTTTGATGGCGAAATTGACCCTTCTCCCCTGCTCAATGCAGCCCTAGAAGCTCATAAACACTGTTACTTGCCGGTGCTTGATAGGTCAGCACTTTCCCTGTCCTTTGTGGGATACAGGCGCGACAGCGATCTGCAGCCCAATCACTATGGAATTCCTGAACCCAGCTCTCAACAGCAAGGCATTAACCTCGCCCAACTGGATATTATTTTCGTTCCTTTACTGGCATTTGACAGCCTTGGAACTCGGCTGGGCATGGGGAAAGGCTATTATGACCGGGCTTTGGCTGAATTCCGTTCAAGCAAGACACATAATGAAAAGCCCCTTTTAATTGGTTTGGCCCACGAATGTCAGAGGGTAGAAAGTCTTGAACGAGCCATTTGGGACGTGCCTATGGACAGGGTTATCACTGATCAGACTGTCTATCTGGTGCACAGCTGACAGCTAATAATAACCCTTTATTTACAGCAAAGCGCTTTGAGCAACGCCGCTGATCAGAATTCCGGCTCCGAAGATAAACATCAGGATGACCAGAATATCAGGCTTTTTACTCATGATTTACCCTTCATTTATTAGATAAAAGCTTAGTTACAGAACTTATCTTGAATAATTATTAGGTAATATCTATAACAAGATGAATTATATATATTTTTTAATTAAAAAAAACCCCTGATCACTGTTTTTTTTCTAGGGAAAGCCCTCGCCAGAAAGCCTCCAGTCCGTTAAACTTTGCGCATATACAAAACACTCAAGCTCAGCAGGATCTGTCTAGCTCATGACCCAGGATGAACTAAAACAAGCCGTTGCCAAGGCAGCCTTTGAACGTGTCAAGCATCTGCTAGATGAAGATTGCGTCATTGGTGTGGGCACAGGCTCCACAGCCAATATGTTTATTGAATGCCTTTCTGATGTAGCCCATCTGATTAATGCCACAGTTGCCAGTTCCGAGGAAACCAAACGACGACTGCAATCACATGGCATTCCTGTACTCGAACTGAACAGTGTTGATGAAGTAACGGTCTATATCGATGGTGCCGATGAAGCCAATGCTTACCTGCAACTGATCAAGGGTGGCGGTGCTGCACTGACGCGGGAAAAAATTATTGCGGCTGTAGCCCGGCAATTCATCTGTATCGCGGATGAAAGTAAATTTGTCGACGTGCTGGGTGCATTTCCTCTGCCTGTTGAAGTCATCCCCATGGCACGCAGTCATGTCGGCCGTGAAATTGTCAAACTGGGTGGTGATCCGGTCTACCGGGAAGGTGTTGTAACTGATAACGGCAACATCATTATTGATGTCTACAACATGCAAATCACGGATCCACGCAAACTCGAATCTGATCTCAACCAGATAGTTGGCGTGATAACCAATGGCTTGTTTGCCCAGCGTCCAGCCGATCTACTTTTGCTGGGGCGTCAAAATGGGGTGGAGCTCATCAGTCCCCGCTAGTTCCTAGCTGAAATTTTCGGTATCGATTTCTGCCATCGCCGCATCGGGATAACGTTCGCCCGCAACCGTGTGCTGGTTGATCAGGGAATCCAGTGCCTGCAGGATATCAGCATCCAGGTTTACATCCAGTGCCCCAAAATTTTCTTCCTGGTGAGCAAGTGATACGGTGCCGGGTATTGGGATCAAATGCTCCCCGCGGGTCAGCAACCAGGCCAATGCGAGTTGGGAACAGCTACAACCGGCCTGCTCAGCAAGGCTGGAAAATTTCTGTAGCAGTTGCTGATTATGGCTTAAGGCATCGCCTTTAAAGCGCGGAAAATTTCGCCGTATATCACCCTCGGGAAAACTGGCCGGGTCCAGATTCACATTGGCAAGAAAACCTCGTCCGACCGGTGAAAAAGCCACATAGGCAATACCCAGTTCCTGGCACAGTTGCAACGTGGCGATTTCCGGGTTTCTAGAAAACAGTGAATATTCATTTTGCAGGGCCGCAATCGGGTGTGTGTCATGCGCTTTTTGGAGTGTCGCAGCAGACACCTCGGAAAGCCCTATAGCGCCAATTTTTCCTTGCTCAACCAGGTCAGACAGCGCGCCAACACTTTCCTCAATCGGTACTTTTTTATCCCAGCGATGCAGGTAATACAAATCGATATGCTCCGTTTTCAGGCGCCGCAGGCTATCCTCACAGGTCTTTCTGAGGACTTCCGGATGTCCGTCAATGGCCCGCTTCCCTTCGTTGTTTTTAAAGAGCCCACACTTGCTAGCCAGAAAATATTCCTGGCGACGCCCGGCCAGCGCCTCGCCTAGCAATTCCTCATTGGCACCAAATCCATAGAGAGCTGCAGTATCCAGTAGGGTATAGCCGATATCCAGAGCATGATTAAGCACCTTGTGCGCGTGCTGTTTATCCGGTGGCGTGCCGTAGGCATGCGATAGGGTCATGCAGCCAAAACCAATGGCTGAAACCCGATGAGCATTGATGAATCTTTGTTGCATGATATTTTTTTACAGACCTTGTGAATTTTTTTATTTTATAAAAAAGTGAGCCCGATAGCTTTCACATATCGGGCTCACTTTTTTTAAAGCCGATTTAAATCAGGACTTTCATTAATAAGGCATTTCGATGCCTCTCGGGAAAGCCACATCCCAGTGTTCCTGAATCAGGCCATCACCCACACGAATCATGTCGAAACGGTAATAGGCACTTTGCTGGCCGGGACGAGCCGGATCATCTTCCATGCGCTGGTCAAACTTCAGATAGAAATTGCCTGAAACCAGCTCCAGAGTCGGCGGTGTCATCCACTCATCACGCAGTGGTGTCGGTGTTCGGTTGCGGCCGAAGAATTCGATGAAATTATCACGGCCTCCAGGCACACCCATATTATGTTGCATATAGTTAGGGTGGAAATATTCACGAGCCAAGTCTACCTGACCGTACTGCAGGATATCCTTGAACTCAATGAGCCCAAGACGGTGTGTTTCTTGTTCACGTGCAGACAGGTTGGTGGAATCATTGAAGGTGCCGCCGCCAGCAGCTTTGCCAAAATCCTCATTGACTCTTTTACGGGCACCGTCCCAGTGTTCAACAATAAGCCCGTCTTCAATTCTGAGCAGGTCGATGGTGTTGTATTTGTAGATAATGGCGGGCTCCATCACATTGGTGATGAATTTGCCCCACATAATCCAGACATAATCATTTTTGCCGAAAATCACTTCCGGGACAGTGGCATCCCAGTTCTGAATCAGCATTGGATTGTCTCTTAAGGTATCCACAAAGGCGTCACGTCCAAGGCCGACATTCGGATTCCAGGAATTGAAATCTTCCGGCATGAAGTGGGAAGCAATGTCTAGATTACCGCGATTTAGGATGTCTCGAACAAAATCAAGTGCAAATGCCACATTGGCACGTTCCTGTTCATTCATCCCCGTCGATACCTGTTGAGGTACCGGGTATTGTGCCGCTGTAGTAACACTGACTAACAGCAGAGAAATTAATAACAGAACTTTTTTCATGAGTCGCTCCTGTTGGGTTTATTATTATTCCAGCTGCAAAACTACAGCCACGAGCCGCTTATGTAAATGCCCATGGGTCAAGCTTTCGCAGCTATTCCTTATTTTATCGATGCCTGATAGATATTTTCGATGGAATTATTCAGCATCTCGTTGAATTCATCCTCACTTTGCTGGGCATTCAGGCCCTCTGACAGTGCTCTTGAAAAGCTGGCAATCAGCTCATGGTTTCTGGCCAGTCGCTCATTGGCTTCTTCACGAGTATAACCGCCCGACAAAGCCACCACTCGCAATACGCTTGGATGGACTATGCATTCACTGTAAAAATTATCATTTTCCGGTAGGGTCAGTTTCAGCATGACTTCCTCTCCCTCGGAAAGCGCATCCAGCTGGGCAATAATCTGGGCTTTCAGATAGTCCTCTGCCAACGCCTTGTCAGGGCAGTGAATGTCGACTTCCGGTTCGATAATCGGTACCAGCCCCTTGGCCAGAATCTGTTTGCCGATCTCAAACTGCTGGGCTACCACTGTCACGATACTGTCCTGATTTGCCTGCTTGATCACCGAGCGCATCTTGGTACCAAAAATATTTTTGCTTTTAGCCTTGTCCAGCAAGGCATCAAGATCCGGCATGGGTTTCATGATCTGCACGCCTTCAGCCTCATCGGTAAGACCCTTGTCCACTTTCAGGAAGGGCACAACACCTTTCACCTGCCATAAATAGTCAGCCGTGGTTTTGTCTTCGACTTCTCTGTCCATGGTATTTTCAAACAGAATCGCACCGAGTATCCGTTCACCGGTAAATATCGGGCTGGTCATAATACGACTACGCATCTGGTGAACAATCTTGAACATTTCCTCCTCACTGGACCAGGCGCTTTCATCAATGCCATACAGTCCCAGTGCTTTGGGGGTACTGCCGCCACTTTGATCAAGTGCTGCAATGAAACCCTTACCACTGCGAATTTTTTCTTTTTGCTGTTCAAACATAGTGATTCTTTACTCCTTCAGTTAACCCTTGAACGCCAGCACAAGGCTGTCTCTTATTCGGCCTGCAAAATGGCCACAGCGGGTAATTCCTTACCCTCTACAAACTCCAAAAAGGCACCCCCGCCAGTGGATATGTAAGATACTTTATCGCTGATGCCGTATTTTTCGATGGCCGTAATGGTTTCACCACCGCCAGCAATTGAAAAACCCTGATTATCTGCAATGGCCCTGGCAACGGCCTCGGTGCCATCGGCAAATTCATCAAGTTCGAAAACGCCCAGGGGTCCATTCCAGAGAATGGTTTTCATCTCGGCAATTACCGCAATAAAGTCACGGATGGTTTCCGGCCCTATATCCAGAATCATATCATCCTCAGCGATATCAGAAATTGACTTGATCTCAGCACGTGCGCTTGCTGAAAACTCCTTTGCCACTTTCACATCTTTCGGCAAGGGAATACGGGTCATCGCCATGATGTGGCGAGCCTGCTCCAGCATGTCTTTTTCATACAGCGACCTGCCTACCGGATATCCTGCCGCCGCCAAAAAAGTATTGGCAATCCCTCCGCCCACAATCAGGTGATCAACTTTTATGGCCAATGCTTCAAGTACCTGTAATTTACTGGAGACTTTGGCACCGCCAACTACGGCGAGCATCGGTTTTTCCGGATTCTGCAAAGCCCGCTCTAGCGCATCCAGTTCAGCTGTCAGCAAGAGCCCGGCGCAGCTACTTGCTGCAAACTTGGCAACGCCATACGTGCTGGCCTGAGCGCGATGAGCCGTACCGAAGGCATCCATCACAAAAACGTCACACAGGCTTGCATAATAGGCGGCCAGCTCATCGGAATCTGCTTTTTCTCCCGCATTACAGCGCACATTTTCCAGCAGTATGCAGGCACCACTTTGTAGCTTACGCGCATCGGCAGCTGAAAAATCCTGGGCTATGAGAAGTACTGGTATCTTCAGCAGTTCACTCAGACGCTGGGCGACCGGTTCCAGCGAGGCTTCTTTTTGCTCACTGATCGGCAGGCCTTCCTGCGGACGCCCCAGGTGTGACATCAGGATGACCGCTGCTCCTTTTTGCAGGGCATATTCAATAGTCGGCAGGGCAGCCCTGAGCCGCGCATCATTGATGATAAGCCCATCCTTGATAGGAACATTCAGGTCTTCACGAATCAAAAGGCATTTTCCGCTGATTTCGATATCTTTAATTGATGTAACAGCCATCAGGGCTCCTCTGCATTTTTTGCGTCCAGGCTGGCAATATATTCCGCCACATCTAGCAGGCGGTTTGCATAAGCCCATTCGTTATCAAACCAGACTAGCATCTTGAGCAGATGCTGACCGCTCACCCGTGTTTGTCCGAGGTCAACGATGGCAGAACGCGGATCATGATTGAAATCACAGGAGGCCAGTGGCTCTTCCGTATAGGCAAGCACATCTTTTGGGAAGCCCTGAGATGCTTCACGTATGAGCTGGTTGACAGAATCTCGGCTGACACTTTTTTTGACCAGGACCGTCAGGTCAATGGCAGAAACGTTCACCGTTGGCACCCGGATTGCCTGAGCCTCAAATCTGCCCGCCATCTCGGGCAAAATACGTTCAATTCCCTTGGCCAGGGCGGTTTCCACCGGAATAAACGACTGAAAAGCACTGCGCGTCAGCCGCAGGTCTGTGTGATGGTAAGCATCTATCAGCGGTTGGTCATTCATTGCCGAGTGGATCGTGGTTATCAAACCATTTTCTATGCCCAGCGCATCATCGAGGCATTTGATGACCGGCACCGAACTGTATGTGGTACAGGAGGCCCCTGAAATGATTCGATCTTGCGGGCCAAGAGACTGGTGATTAACCCCATAGACAACGGTGGCATCAACGTCAGCGCTGGCAGGCTGTGAAAACAGCACTCGCCCGGCTCCCTGCTGCAGGTGGCTTTCACCAGCATCGCGCGTGGAATAAACACCGGTGCACTCAAGCACCAGGTCAATACCCTGCCAGTCAAGCGAAGGAATATCTTCTATGTGGCTAAAAGGAATCAGGTCATCATTGATCTGCAGGGCGCCATCCTTGCTTTGGATCTTTGCCGGAAAACGGCCATGTGTGCTGTCATAGCGCAGCAGATGGACCAGTGTGGATAAATCTGCCAGCTCATTCAGGGCACTGATCTTCAATTGGGCCGAAGGCGCCCGTTCATAATGTGCCCTAAGCACATTGCGTCCAATGCGTCCGAGTCCATTGATCGCTAGCTTCACAGTTTTTCTATCGCTTCTAGGATATTTTCCGCAGCAAAACCGAAATGTTTGAAGACCTCTGCACCCGGTGCGGATTCGCCAAATGTTTTCATGCCGATAATCGCGCCATCCAGGCCGACATATTTGTACCAGAAATCCTGCTGGGCCGCTTCGACTGCAAGTCGTTTTCTGACTGCAGCAGGTAATACGGATTCTTTATAAGCGTCATCCTGGGCGTCAAAAGCATCCGTCGAGGGCATGCTGACCAGTCGCACCTGAATCCCTTTAACCATTGCATCCTGCACTGCAACCAGACTGGGGGCGACTTCGGACCCGCTGGCAATAAGGATAATATCTGGCATTCCCTTGCAATCAGAGAGGATATATCCACCCCTGGAGATATCACGGATCTGCTGCTGGGTACGAGCCAGATCTCCAAGCCCCTGCCTAGAAAGAATCAGTGAAGTCGGACCATCCTGTTTTAGGATTGCCGCCTTCCATGCTACTGCTGTTTCCACACTGTCAGCCGGACGCCAAACCGACATGTTCGGAGTCATGCGAAGATTGGCCAGCTGCTCGATAGGCTGATGCGTGGGACCATCTTCTCCCTGCCCGATGGAGTCATGGGTGAAGACCATGATGCTCTGCTGCTTCATCAGCGCTGCCATTCGGACGGCGTTTCTGGCATATTCCATGAAGACCAAGAAGGTGCCGCCATAAGGGATAAATCCACCGTGAAGCGCAATGCCATTATTAATGGCGAACATACCGAACTCTCGGACACCGTAATAAATATAGTTACCATTTGCCTGCCGGGTGATAGCTTCACTGCCTGCCCAACTGGTGAGATTGGAACCGGTGAGGTCAGCGGACCCTCCGATCAACTCAGGCAGAATCGCGCCAAAGGCGGCAATGCTGTTTTGTGATGCCTTGCGGCTAGCAATACTTTCGGCTTTCTGAACACAGCTTTGAATATATTCGTCTGCCAGCTCAAGAAAGTCACCACGTAACTGGCCGCTTGCGCGTCGCATGAATTCCATCGCCAGCTCCGGGTATTCCTGTTCATACTGCATGAACAGCGCTTGCCATTCGCCTTCGGCACGCCTTCCCCTGTCACTGGCATCCCAGGTCTCGTAAATCTCTGGGGGAATTTCAAAGGGCGGATATGGCCAACTCAGGGCTTCGCGCGTCGCTGCCACTTCATCCTCGCCGAGGGGAGCCCCGTGTGTGCTTTCCGTTCCCTGCTTGTTCGGCGATCCATAACCAATGACGGTTTTGCAGATGATCAGGCTCGGTTGTACGGTATTGCTCTGTGCCTGTTCAATGGCGGCAGTAATTTCATCAGGATTATGACCGTCGACGCGAAGTACCTGCCAGGCATATGCTTGAAAACGTTGCTCGGTATCATCACTGAACCACTGATCCACTTCACCATCAATGGATATACCGTTGTCATCATAAAACACGATCAACTTGCCAAGCTTCAGGGTGCCTGCCAAGGAACATGCCTCATGTGAAATACCTTCCATCAGGCAGCCATCACCGGCAAACACATAGGTGAAGTGATCGACTATGTTCAGTTCAGCACGATTAAACTGGGCCGCCAGTGTGCGTTCGGCTATCGCCATACCTACCCCGTTGGCCAAGCCCTGACCCAGTGGCCCGGTGGTGGTCTCTACTCCGGGGGTATAGCCATATTCCGGATGACCGGGTGTTCTTGAATGCAGCTGACGAAAGTTTTTTAGTTCTTCCATGGGCAGTTCATAGCCACTTAGATGCAGCAGTGAATACACCAGCATCGAACCGTGGCCGTTGGAAAGAATAAAGCGATCCCGGTCAACCCAGTGAGGATTGCCAGGGTTGTGTTTCAGGTAGTCATGCCAGAGTACTTCGGCGATGTCGGCCATCCCCATGGGGGCACCCGGATGGCCACTGTTGGCTTTCTGCACGGCATCCATACTGAGTGCACGGATGGCATTGGCACAAACTTTTCTGGAAACCTTACGATCAATACCGGAACTGCTGGCGGTATTTTCTCCCATGCTGACTCCTCTGGTTTTACTGGCAGCCGACACTGATAGCGGCCGAATTTCAAGACCCGTTATTTTCTCTCAGCTATCCCGATATAGCCAGTCCCGAAGACTGCAAATTGCCTAAAACGGCCGAGGATGCTACATTTCGCATCCCAATGAGGCTCTCGACCGTATAAATTAATTCTTCGTTATGCTAAGCAGGACTCCCCATGGCTGAAGCAGTTCTATTCACCTCGGAATCGGTTTCCGAGGGCCACCCTGATAAAATATGTGACCAGGTGTCTGATGCCATCCTTGACGCCATCATTGAGCAGGATCCCAATGCCCGTGTGGCCGTGGAAACCCTGGTGAAAACCGGACTGGCGCTGGTGGCCGGTGAGGTGAAAATGCACCCGGAAGTCAAACTGGATGTGGACAAGATTATTCGCGGTGTCATCAAGAAAATCGGTTATGACGACTCAGCCATGGGCTTTGACTACAAGAGCTGTGCCGTACTCAATGCCATTGGTGAGCAATCCAGCGATATCAACCAGGGTGTTGACCGTGGCGACCCCCGAGAACAGGGGGCCGGTGACCAGGGTCTGATGTTCGGCTATGCCTGCCGGGAAACCGAAGTACTGATGCCGGCCCCAATCACCTATTCCCATCTACTGGTAAAACGACAGGCAGAGGTTCGCAAACAGGGTACCCTACCTTTCCTGCGCCCGGATGCAAAAAGTCAGATCACCTTTCGTTATGTGGATGGCATCCCGCAATCCATCGATGCGGTTGTCTTGTCGACCCAGCACGATGAAGATGTGCAGGACAAGGATCTGCGTGAAGGCGTGATGGAAGAAATTATCAAACCGGTTCTGCCTGCAGAGTGGCTGGATAAAGACACCAAGTACCATATCAACCCCACCGGCCGTTTTGTCATCGGTGGCCCACATGGGGATTGCGGCCTGACCGGTCGTAAAATCATTGTCGACACATACGGTGGCATGGCACGTCATGGTGGCGGCGCCTTCTCCGGTAAGGACCCCTCGAAAGTCGATCGTTCCGCGGCTTATCTGGCGCGCTATATCGCCAAAAATATTGTAGCTGCAGGTATCGCTGACAAATGTGAAGTCCAGCTGTCTTATGCTATCGGTGTTGCCGACCCTACATCTGTTCTGGTGGATACCTTTGGCACCGGCAAGATTGAAGACCTGGCCATCACCCGGCTGGTGCGTGAGCATTTTGAATTGCGTCCTGGTGGCTTGACTGAAATGCTCAACCTAATTCGCCCAATTTATCAGGAAACAGCTGCTTACGGTCATTTTGGCCGTGATGAGTTTTCCTGGGAACAAACTGATAAAGCCGAAGCCTTGAAAGCCGACGCTAGAGTGTGAGGAATTTATGAATATGCCCAACATGCAAGTCTTGGAATCGCAGGATTACAAAGTCGCTGATATTAGCATGGCCGATTACGGTCGTCGCGAAATCAAACTGGCTGAAGCTGAAATGCCGGGCCTGATGACCCTGCGGGAAAAATATGCAAGTGAACAGCCCCTGGCCGGGGCCAAAATCATTGGCTGCATTCACATGACGATTCAGACTGCCGTGCTCATTGAAACCCTGCAGGCACTGGGAGCAGAGGTTCGCTGGTCTTCCTGTAATATTTTTTCCACCCAAGATCATGCCGCTGCTGCTATGGCTGCTAAGGGTGTGGCTGTCTATGCCTGGAAGGGACAGACCGAAGAAGAAGCCGAGTGGTGTATCGAGCAGACTATCCTTAAAGACGGCAAGCCCTGGGATGCCAACATGCTGCTAGATGATGGCGGCGACCTAACGGCAATGGCGCATAACAAGTACCCAAATATACTGGAAAATGTCCATGGAATTACGGAAGAAACAACGACTGGCGTACATCGTCTTTATGAGATGCTCAAAAAAGGTACGCTCAAAGTTCCAGCAGTAAATGTAAATGACTCGGTTACCAAAGCAAAAAACGACAACAAATACGGTTGCCGCCACAGCCTAAATGATGGGATTAAACGTGGTACCGACATGCTACTATCCGGCAAAAAAGCCCTAGTCATTGGCTATGGTGATGTTGGCAAGGGTTCAGCTCAGAGTCTGCGTCAAGAAGGCATGATCGTTAAGATCACTGAAATTGACCCGATCTGCGCAATGCAGGCGTGTATGGATGGCTATGAAGTTGTCTCTCCCTACAAAAACGGCATTAACACTGGAAAATCCGAGTGCATCGACCAGCAGTTGATGCAGACCACTGATCTGGTTGTGACGACGACAGGCAATATTGATGTCTGTGATGCCAACATGCTCACTGCTCTAAAAGCTGGTGCTGTTGTCTGCAACATCGGTCATTTTGACAGCGAAATCAACACAGCCCATATGCGTAAGCACTGGACCTTTGAAGAAGTGAAACCCCAGGTTCACCGCGTTATTCGTGGCAAGGACAGCGCCGGCAATGAAGATTACCTAATCCTGCTATCCGAAGGTCGCCTGATCAACCTTGGCAATGCCACCGGTCACCCTTCACGTATCATGGACGGGTCCTTCTCGAATCAGGTACTGGCGCAAATGTATCTCTGGGAAAAGAAATATGCTGATCAGGACGAGGCAAGCAAAAAAGCCAACCTGAAAGTTGAAGTACTGCCCAAACACTTGGACGAGGAAGTTGCTGCCTGTATGGTCAGAGGCTTCGGCGGCGTCATTACCCGCATGACAGAGCAGCAGGCAGAGTACATCGGCATCCCGGTCGACGGTCCCTACAAGCCGGACAGCTACAAGTACTGATCATATCGTGCCGGAGTAAAACATCTGTTTACTCCGGTGCGAGCGTGACCATAATACAGCATGGTCCTTTTCCTCCTGATACTGATACTGGCGGCTTTGATACTTGGCCCACAGCAATGGGCTCAGCATGTCCTGAAAAAGTACAGTGCACCGCGTCAGGATATCCCTGGCACTGGCGGACAATTTGTCAAACACCTGCGTAAAAAATTCAATTTGGGGTATCTGAAGCTGGAGCCCACCGCACTAGGTGACCACTACGACCCAATCAGTAAAACCGTGAGGCTGAGCGAAGCCAACCTTAACGGACAATCACTTACAGCGATGGCCGTGGCAGCACATGAGTTTGGTCATGCCCTTCAACACGCTCGAAATTACAAGCCTCTGCTGGCTCGAACACGGCTGGTCGGCTTTGCCCAGAAAACCGAAAAATTGGGCGGTATTGCTCTTTTCATCATTCCACTGATCAGCTTCACTCCCGGAGGAATTCGACTGCTGCCGCTCTTGATCATTGTAGCCATCTTCAGCATCGCGGTGAGCTGCATCGTTCACCTGATCACCTTGCCGGTTGAGTTCGATGCCAGTTTTACGCGGGCTTTACCTCTTCTCAAGCAGGGACAATATGTCGATAATAAAGACTTGCACCGGGTCAGGCACATACTGCTAGCCTGTGCCTTCACTTATCTGGCCAGCTCACTGGCAGGGTTGCTGAATTTCTGGCGCTGGTTTCGTTTCCTGCGTCGCTAAACTGGGAGGAAATACCATGAAACGTTTATTCACTGCTAGTATTGTCCTGCTTACTCTGAGTTCATGCGTCTGGGTTGATTTAACCGATGAGGGAAGCAATGTGCGGGTACTTACCCAGGATCAACTGGGTTCGACTTGTGTCCGTACCGGCACCACACGGGTAGAAGTCCTTGACCGCGTTATCCTGGAGCGCGCTGCCAGCAATGTCATGCTGGAATTGCAGGCTCTGGCACGCAATGAAGCCGCTGAACGGGGTGATGATACAGTGATAGCTACCTCGCCGGTTGAAGATGGTGAGCAGACTTTCGCGCTTTATCGCTGTATTCCGGATTAGCCGCCTGCCTGAAATTCAGTCAGAAGTTCTTCCAGAGTGAGTATCCGGTAAACCGGGTCACTACTGGTATATTCAAGAATACGCCTGCCCAGTTCTAACTGCTCATGTTTCACGCCCATAACATGCGGATGCCAGACAAAAATAATGTATTCATCATTTGCAGCAGCTGTCTGTAAGTGCTTCATCCACAAGGTTTCCACGTCAGCAAGGGCCTTGTTATCCCAGAGCCAGTGGGTGGCATCGACACAGACCCGACGATAGGGGATATTCCACAAGGCATCACTCAGTGGCGTAATCTGTAATTCATGCTTGCCCGATTCACTGGCATCAATGCGGTAACCCAGTTCAGTCAAAATACCTGCGGTATTTGCTGTGCGTTTACCGCCTGGAGCCCTGAACGCTTGAGGCCTAACGCCGGTCGCTGCTTCAAGCGCCAGTGTTGCCTTTTCAGCCAGTTCGCGCTCTTCATCGGGTCCCAGCGTCGACCAAGCTTCGTGTACCCAACCATGCATACCGATACGGTGACCTCTGTTTAGAATATCCTCCAGCAGATCGGCATGGTGCTCACCATTCCAGCCTTCGATAAAGTGGGTGATGCTCAAGCCATAATCGGCATACAGATCGAGCAGAGCAGGAAAGCCAATTTCCAGGTGCGGGCGCTGACCGGGTGTACGTGGTTTATCGATTACACCCCGACCCAAATCAGCTGCATCGGACAGGTTGTCCATGGTGAAGCATATTTTTGCCGTCATTATTTACGTACTCACGATAAAATTGTTATTTTTCTTGGCTTGTAATCTAATGAGACTCAAGCATCTATTTGAAAAATTTTCTCAGTCTCATGCGCGCTGCAATTACGCACACCCATAAAATCGAATGATGCACGCTGTCGAAACAGCATGAGGCTGTATCAAATTTTTAGCCTTTCAGAAGCCAAGACAAACGCAATATCTAAGCAGGCGTGTAACCGAGCATTGATTTATATTCCAGAAACTCGCCGAAAGCCTCATCGCCAAATTCACGGCCATTGCCGGAATGCTTGTAACCACCAAAAGGTACAGTAATATCCAGAGCGGCATTATTGATGCTGATGTAGCCAGCACGAATTTTACTGGCTACGGAACGGGCATGCTCAATATCCTTGCTTTGTACATAACCGCCTAGGCCGTATTCGGTATCGTTTGCAATGGCGATGGCTTCTTCCTCGTCCTCATAGGCGATGATACTCAGAACCGGGCCAAAAATTTCTTCCCGGGCAATCTGCATATCATTGTTGACCCCGGCAAAAACCGTTGGCCTGACAAAGTAACCCTGCTCCATCCCTTCGGGCTTCCCTTCTCCGCCGGTTACCAATGTGGCACCTTCCTCGATACCACTCCTGATCAGGCGCTGTACTTTTTCCCAGGCCTGTTCGGATATAACCGGTCCCATTTTGCTGTCCTGTTTGGGATCACCGGGCGCCCAGGTCTCCGCCGCTTCCTTGGCCAGTTTGCAAACCTCATCCAACTGCCCCTTGGGAACCAGCATGCGAGTGGGTGCACGACAGGATTGGCCGGAATTCATCATCACACTGTTCACACAGCCGCTGACAGCGGCAGCCAGATCGGCATCATCAAGCACGATATTCGGGCTCTTGCCGCCCAACTCCTGATGCACGCGTTTTACCGTTGGAGCTGCAGCCTGGGCAACAGCTATACCAGCCCTTGTCGAACCGGTGATGGAAACCATATCAATTCCTGGATGAGAGGCAATCGCCTGACCAACCACCGGACCCTCTCCCTGAACCAGGTTAAACACGCCGGCCGGCACCCCGGCGGCATCCAGTATCTCGGCAAAAATCTGCGCCGAAAAAGGAGCTATTTCTGAGGGCTTGAGCACGACCGTACAGCCTACTGCCAGTGCAGGAGCAACCTTGGCGCAAATCTGATGAATCGGCCAGTTCCAGGGAGTAATAAAACCGCAGACCCCAATCGGCTCACGAATGATATGGCTGCTGCCCCGATCTGTTTCAAAGGAAAAACGCTCGAGCACCGCAATGGCATTTTGAAAGTGCTTGATACCCAGAGCTGCCTGTACATCATGGGCAAGCCAGCCGGGAGCGCCCATTTCCTCGGTAATGGCTGCACCGAGGTCGGCAAGTCGCTTATCAAAACCTGACACAATACGGTTTAACAGAGCCAGTCGTTCTTCTTTTGTACTTTGTGACCAGCCTGTAAAAGCCTTGCGAGCTACATTGACAGCTTTATCAACATCCTCAGCACTGCCCATACTGATGTGGCCAGTAACCTGTGCAGTGGCAGGATCGATCACATCCAGGCTTGCCGGTTTAACCGGGTCAATCCATTCGCCATTAATATAAAACTGTCGGTATTCTCGCATTGACGGGTCCTTTTATAAGTGTCGTATAAAATTCGAAGGCCGGGCAGTATAACTTAAATCAACAGGGCAATTAACTGCAGACAGAACCAGGCAAAAGTCCCAGCAATCGCATCATCAACCATGATGCCAAGTCCGCCTCCGAGATGCTTGTCCAGATAATTGATAGGAAAGGGCTTGAGTATATCAAACAGCCTGAATAACAAAAAACCCAGCACTATCCACAGTAGCCCAGGAGGGGCTGCCAGCATGCAAATCCAGAAGCCGACAAACTCATCCCAGACAATGCCACCATGATCATGGACGCCCAGCAGCTTGGCGCTTTCCCCACACAAATAAATGCCCAAACCAAAGCTAAACAGCAACAGCGCTAAGTATATTTCAAGCGGGAATTGTGAAAAAAACAGATAGGGAATGATGGCAACCAGTGTACCGGCCGTGCCCGGCGCCCGCGGCGAAAGGCCACTGCCAAAACCCAGGGCCAGAAAATGTACCGGGTGTTTGAGAACTTTTGCCTGCAGTGTTTTATCTGTCATCAATCCAGCCGTTTATAATGTAAGGTGTTTCATAGCTGAGCCTGAAGATCAGGGAAAATGTTGAAAGCCTAGTTTTTTTAACTCGATCTCATTCCCGGAATTATCCAGGCAGCGAACTCTGCTCCCGTTTACTACCTGACCAATTTTCGTTAGCCTGATGTTGCTAGCTTCGGCTGCATTTTGCAACTGAGCAGACTTATCGGGATTTACGGTAATCAACAATTCATAATCATCTCCCGAACTAAGAGCATGCTTAATACTGCCAGACTGATCACCAAGCCCACCGAGAAAATATTTTACTGCCGGTGCCACCGGAACTCTGGCTGCCTCGATTTCCATACCGACACCACTTTGTTGGGCAATATGTGTGGCATCAGCCAGTAAACCGTCTGAAATATCGATCGCTGCACTCACCTTGCCGACGCATAGCCTGCCCAATTCAAGTTGGGGAAGCGGTTGATAAAAGGCACGATGCAGCTCCTGTCGATCTGCCACATCCAGCTTCATGCCATTACGCAGTAAGGATACTGCGAGGCCGGCAGCTCCCAGCTGACCCGAAACATAGACCTCATCACCCGCTCTGGCCTGGCTACGGCTTATTGCCATGCCTTTATCCACCAGCCCGTGAACCTGAATGCTGATTGCCAGTTTTCCGCGCGTGATGTCACCGCCAATCAGGGGACAGGAATAGCGCATCGCCATCTCTCTGAGACCGGCACTGAAAGCCTGCAGCCAACTTTCATCGGCCTTGGGCAAGCTGATAGCAAGTGTGAAAGCCAAAGGTTCAGCACCCATAGCCGCCAGATCACTCAGTGATACAGCCAGGGCTCTTTGCGCAATTAGGGATGGCTCATCCGAATTGAAAAAATGCACATCAGCCAGCAGCGTATCGATGGATAACGCCACTTGCTTGCCTGCAGGAATATCCAGTAGGGCACAGTCATCGCCAATACCCAGGGAGATGACAGAATGCTGATGATCCGCTGCCAGACCAGGCTGATTGAAATACTTGCTGATGATGTCAAATTCCGAGATGCTCATACGCGTCTCAGCGTTGTTGCTTTTCTACCGATCTCAAATCGACTGCGAGTTTATCAAGCACGCCATTAATGTATTTATGACTGTCGGTGGCACCATATTTTTTGGCAAGCTCAATGTATTCATTGATGACGACCTTATAGGGAACATCGATACGCTGTTGGAATTCGTAAGTTCCCAGTCGCAGAATCGCCAGCTCTATGGGGTCAAGCTGTTCGAGCTTGCGGTCAAGCTTGACAGAAAAGACCTGATCAATCGTCTGGAAGTTTTCCAACACAAAACCAAGTGCCTGATGAAAAAAATCCCAATCAATCTTGCCGCTATTGTCGGTACGAAACTGTGCCTCAATATCGGGTCGCAAGCCTCCTGCAAGCTGCCATTGGTAGAGAGCCTGGACCAACAGATTGCGGGCTTTTTTTCGATGGGAAATTTTCGCCTGGGGAGCTTCTTCCAAAATGCCTGTCATCAGAATTTACGGACCAGACTGACCATTTCCAGTGCTGTCATTGCCGCTTCTGCGCCTTTATTTCCGGCTTTTGTCCCGGCCCGATCAATGGCCTGTTCCAGCGTGTCAACCGTGAGGACACCAAAGGCCAGTGGTATATTATAATTAAGACTGACCTGACTAAGGCCGCGGCTGCACTCAGTGCAGACATAATCAAAATGCGGCGTGCTGCCACGAA
Organism: Gammaproteobacteria bacterium; assembly: GCA_038148435.1. Taxonomy (GTDB): domain Bacteria; phylum Pseudomonadota; class Gammaproteobacteria; order Pseudomonadales; family Pseudohongiellaceae; genus UBA5109. The sequence goes on from JAYQVM010000007.1 coordinate 27,874, forward strand.
TAACAGCGCCCAGTGCGATGATTGCATCATATTGCTCAGTCTGGGCTGCTTTTTGTGCCGCCAGCGGTAATTCAAAGGCACCTGGCACCTTGATGCGAGTAATGGAGCCAGCCGGCACACCATGACGCTGAAGACAGTCAACAGCGCCAGTTTCAAGACTGTCTACAATAAAACTGTTAAAACGACTGACTACAATCGCAAAATTGGCATTGCTTGCCTTGAAATCGCCTTCAATCAACTTACTGTCACTCATTTGCTGTCTCTTGCTAACTAGTCAGGAATCCAAGCTTATTCCTCACAGGGAATATATTCCACCACTTCCAGGTCAAAGCCTGAAATGGCATAACGTGTCGGGTAACTCAATAGCCGCATTTTACCAACGCCCAGATCACGCAAAATCTGAGAGCCAGTGCCGACATTCATGTAAATGCCCTGTGGATTTAGCGGAGGTGCCGACGAATCCGTCAATTCATGAAATTTTTCTAGCGACTTTGCAAAATTGGGTTGCCGATCATCATTTGCCAGCATGACTACCACACCCTTTCCGGCTTTACTCACTTTTTTCATGGCCTGGTGCAGGGACCAGCTAGGCCGATTGGGGTTGGCTGCGCCCAGCAGATCTCGCAGGGGATCAGAAACCAGAACGCGTGCCAGCACCGGTTCTTCTTTTTTTATTTCACCTTTTACCAAAGCTAAATGTGTTGGGTGGCCTTCCTTTATAAGGTCCCGGTAACAGTAAACATCAAACTCACCATACTCAGTTGGCAGGCGGTACTGCTTTATCCTTTCAACTGTTTTTTCATTGTCAATACGGTAATGAACCAGATCCATGATGGTGCCGATTTTCAAATCATGAGTCTGGGCAAACTTTTCTAGATCAGCACGACGTGCCATTGAACCATCTGCATTCATGACTTCACAGATTGCGGCCGCAGGAATCAAACCGGCCAGTCTCGCCAGATCACAGCCGGCCTCGGTATGACCGGCCCGACGCAGGACTCCACCATCTTTTGCCATTACCGGAAAAATATGCCCAGGCTGCACAATATCCTTGGGCATGGCATTAGGGGCAACTGCTACCTGAATCGTACGCGCCCGGTCTGCGGCAGAAATTCCGGTAGTAACACCCTCAGCGGCTTCGATCGACATGGTAAAATTACATCCAAAGGGGGTCTGGTTACTGCTGACCATCAGGGGCAATTTCAACTGCTCACATCGTTTAGCCGTAAGGGTAAGACAGATCAAGCCACGGGCATTGGTTGCCATGAAATTGATATCCGCTGCATTTATCTTTTCGGCAGCAATTATCAGATCACCTTCGTTTTCACGATCTTCATCATCCATCAGGATAATCATCTTACCCTGCCGGATATCTTCAATAAGTTCTTCTGTCGTATTAAGCTGCATTATTTTATAAAACCACTGGCTTTGAGTTTGGCCAGGCTCAGGCCATACTGATCGCCATCATCACTCGCTTTATTAAACATTCGTTCCAGGTAGCGACTGAACAGATCTACTTCTAGATTTACACAGTCTCCCGTTTCGAGCAGGCCAATGTTTGTGGCGCTAGCAGTGTGGGGAATTATGTTGACTGAAAAATCATCACCACGCACTGCGTTGACCGTCAAACTGACACCATCAAGGCAGACCGAGCCTTTCCTGGCAATATAGAGACTCAACTCTCCAGGGGAAGAAAACCACAGAGCCAATGAATCGCCATCTGTTTCCTTGCTCAGCAGACGGGCAAGGCCGTCAACATGACCGCTGACAATGTGACCTCCGAGTCGGCTATCGGCACGCAGGGCTTTTTCTAGGTTTACCTGCGCCCCTATTGCTAAAGCACCAAGCGTGCTACAGGCTAAGGTTTCATTGGACACATCGGCCTGAAAACTGTTTTTTCCAAAAGCGGTAACTGTTAAACACACGCCATTTACAGCAATGCTGTCGCCTATCGACAAATCACCAAGCTGCAGGCTGTCTGAGTGGATCACAAGTTGGCAGGATGCATTAGATTTCTCTAATGACGTGACTTCACCTTTTGCTTCAATAATTCCCGTAAACATATTCTTGCAGCTTCATTGCTTTTTCAGAATGCGGCTGCGCATTCTACAGTCTTTGCCCAATAAAGACACATCAATGAATTCTAATGCTATCTGATCCTTGATCCTGTCCATTCCATGAATGGTAAACAAGGGATGCCCTCGGTGACCCAACAATTTGGGAGCCAGATAAATCAGTAATTCATCAACCAGCCCCAGCTCAATAAAAGCACCCGCCAAACGCGATCCCGCTTCAATCAGAACTTCATTGCATTCTTTTTTCGCTGCCAGGTATGCCAGCAAGGCTTTCAGATCTGTCTTGCCCGTTCCTGAATTAAAACTTTTGCATTCTATGTCGGCTGCCAGTTCAGCAGCCTCAAAGGATTTGTCTTCCGCTGTTGCCAGTAGCACCTGCCCGGCAAGCTGCAGCGTTTTTGCTCCAGCTGGCATCTGCAAGGTTGAGTCACAGACAACACGGATCGGCTGGTCATTATCGAATTCATTTAGCCGCACATTCAGGGAAGGGTCATCTGCAAGGATGCTGCCGATGCCGGTTATAATCGCCCCACTTCTTGCCCGCCAGCGTTGCACATCTTCCCGTGATTCCGGACCACTTATCCATTTACTTTCCCCGCTGGCCATAGCCGTTCTGCCATCTAGGCTCATCGCCATCTTGCATCTTACATAGGGCAGACCTGTTGTCATTCGTCTGATAAATCCCGGGTTCAGCGCTGCACACTGTTCATGCAGAACAGGCCCTAGTACCTCCAGGCCGGCGGCCTCAAGTTTACTGATACCGGCTCCGGCAACCTGTGGATTGGGATCAATCATGCCAAAAACCACCTTGCTGATTCCGGCTTTGATAATTGCATCACTACAGGGAGCCGTTCTGCCCTGGTGTGAGCACGGCTCCAGTGTGACGTAGAGAGTGGCGCCCCGGGCAGCTTCACCGGCCTTTTCCAGTGCATCAACTTCGGCATGCACCTGCCCGGCATAGCGGTGCCAGCCTTCCGCCAGCACTTCATTATTTTTAACCACGATGCTGCCGACCCGGGGGTTGGGTTTACAGCTATACTCACCCCGCATTGCCAGGTCAATACAGCGCAGCATATGGTTTTTGTCAGAGTCAGCAATCATGATATCAGTTTATGTAAGGAGCCGGACTAAAATCCAGACAGTCGGCAAAGGCATTCAAGCCGGTGAAGCGGGCCTCAGTCCTTGGATGTCTGTGCTATTTTGTCGATAGCATCGCGGAATTCATTCAAGTCTTTAAAACTTTTGTAAACCGAGGCAAAGCGGACATAAGCAACTTCATCGAGTTTGCGAAGTTCCTGCATCACTTTTTCACCAATCAATTCACTAGAAACTTCTCTTTCACCTGATGCTCTGAGCGAATAGTTTATATGTGAGAGCGCTTCTTCTACACGATCCATGCTCACTGGCCTTTTTTCAAGCGCTTTGATTATGCCTTTGCGCAATTTATCTTCATCAAAAGGCTCTCTTTCACCATTTTGTTTAATGACCCGCGGCATGACCAGCTCGGCGCCTTCAAAGGTGGTAAAGCGTTCATTACATGTAAGACATTCCCTCCGGCGACGAACCTGATTCCCCTCGGCAACCAGCCGGGAATCGATAACCTTTGTATCGGCAGCATGACAGAAAGGGCAGTGCATCAGTTCACCTCTTTGGCTATTTGCTGGTGAAGCAACCTACTTATAAACCGGGAATTTTTTACAAAGAGCCAGCACCTTCTTCTTAACTTCCAGGCGTAATTCTTCGCTATTGATATCATCAAGGATATCGCAAAGCAGGCTGGCTGTCTCACCAGCTTCATCTTCTTTAAAGCCGCGCCGGGTCAAGGCTGGAGAACCTAGTCGCAAACCACTGGTAACGAACGGAGAGCGCGGGTCATTCGGAACCGCATTCTTGTTAACGGTAATATTAGCCTGGCCCAGCGCATCCTCAGCATCTTTCCCAGTGACATCACGACCGACTAGGCTGAGCAAAAACAGATGGTCATCCGTGCCACCGGAGATGATATCGAATCCACGCTCCTGCACCACTTTAACCATCGCTCTGGCATTCTTGACGACCTGTTGCTGATATTGTTTGAATTCATCCGACATCGCTTCTTTGAAGCAAACAGCCTTGGCAGCAATCACATGCATCAGGGGGCCGCCCTGGCTTTCAGGAAATACAGCAAAATTGAGCCGTTTATTCAGCTCCTCATCATCACCAGGCGTCAGTATCAGTCCACCCCTAGGGCCACACAAAGTTTTATGAGTTGTGGTGGTTATAACATGGGCAAATGGAATTGGGCTAGGATAGACCCCAGCGGCAACGAGCCCCGCAATATGGGCCATATCTACCATGAAATAAGCACCGATTTTATCGGCAATGCCGCGTACCCTTTCCCAGTCGACTATTCTCGAATAGGCAGAGAAACCGGCAATAACAAGTTTAGGCTTATGTTGCAGCGCTAGTTTTTCCAAGGCCTCATAATCAATTTCGCCGGTTTCATGGTTAAGTCCATATTGCACGGCGTTATAAATACGACCGGAGGAGGAAACGGACGCACCATGCGTAAGGTGGCCGCCATCAGCGAGGCTCATCCCTAACAGGGTATCACCCGGTTTCAGAAGGGCGAGAAAGACTGCTGTGTTGGCCTGAGAACCTGAATGTGGCTGGACATTGGCATACCCGGCGCCGAATAGTTCCTTGGCTCTCTCAATCGCCAGGTTTTCAACAATATCAACATACTCACAACCACCGTAATAACGCTTGCCCGGATAGCCCTCGGCATATTTATTGGTTAGGATAGAGCCCTGAGCTTCCAGCACTCTGGGGCTGGTATAGTTTTCAGAGGCAATGAGTTCTATGTGTTCTTCCTGACGTACTTGTTCGCTGGCCATAGCTTGGGCAAGTTCATGATCAAACCCAGCGATTGTCATATCTTTACTAAGCATTTTTATCCTTCAAAAAGGGTTGAGGTCTTAAGTTTTTTGTCAGGGGTATTCTACCTTAGATTACAACTTATGATGAATATCTCAGAAATTTAATCAGATGAAATTTTAATCAAACTTCCATGACCAAATTTGGAGAAATAAAATTTTCTTGTAATTACAGGTATGCTCTTTATAATCAGTTACTTAGGGATTTAAAAATCTATTAACTATTAAAGATAAATAATTTATGGGTATTAATTACAATAAAGTGTCATCAAGATTTTCACTATTGCGGGCTGGTATTCCATTTATTATTGTGGTGCTATTCACATCCATATCACTAGCTTTTTCTCAAGATTTTAGCTTATCAGCCACATACGGATCGATCAGTCTGAATTCAGGATTCACCCCAGACCCCTACACTATTAAATTAAAGTCCGGCGGCTCTATAAATGCCAGCAGCCTTGGTTCTGGCTGTGGAGGCAATATTGCCAATGCTCCTGATTTTGAGCTCACATACACTGCCGGCTCACTAGACCTCTATATTAGTGTTATCTCAGATTCCGATACCACGCTGGTAATCAATACTCCTAGTGGCAATTGGATCTGTGATGATGATAGTGGGGGCGACCTAGATCCATCTGTCAGAATGGAAAAACCTTCCAGTGGCGTATACGATATTTGGGTTGGGACTTATGGTTCATCAACTGTCAACGATGCAACTTTATATATCTCCGAACTCGGCCGATACGGCAACTAAGCCCTTTTAAAGACCGAGATTTTGATCTCGCCGCTTTTGTGAGCCTTTTCAGCTATATCGATCGGAAGCTGCAGAGAACCTCCCACTGTTGCTGTAACTATTTCCTACTCTATCATCTCTTCCTAACTTGATGACTTTTTTAAAAAAAATTTTAAGCATCATAAGTAAAGGTGCAGGATACTTTTTGCTTTCGGTTAATACTGTATTTTTTAACCAATCGTTCGTAAAAGCAGAGCCAATTGATATTCCTACCTATTCAAGAAGTGAATGGGCTCATTGGCTTGATGAAGATGACGACTGTCAAGACACGCGACAGGAAGTGTTAATTGGTCAAAGCCTGGTCCCTGTCGTATTTGAAAATGATGAAGAATGTCGTGTTCTCAAAGGACTTTGGACAGATCCATATACTGGCTTTATTTATATATATCCCAGTGATCTGGATATAGACCATATCATTCCCCTAGCTTATGCTCATGTAGCAGGCGGCTATCTATGGGATGATGCTGAAAAAGCTACTTTTGCCAATGACCAAAGTAACCTTTTAGCAGTAAGCCGTGGTTCTAATCGAAGCAAAGGTAGTAGAGGACCATCCGAATTTCAGCCTGCTACTACTTTTCTAAATGATTATTTAAATATATGGAAAAAAATATCTATCATCTATGATCTAAATCTTGTAATTGAAGATGAAATTTTCATAAAAAATTTCAGATAAAATAGAAAAGTGTTGAAAATGAATTAAGTAGCCTTACAACTATTTAAAATTACTATCCAGCTACAAAAAAAGCTTGGAGACGAATACTTTGAAACAAATAGTTTCATATATCTTAATGCAAACTTCTTCAAAAATTTTCAGAATCTATAACCGTTCTTAATCAAACGCAACGCTTTGGCCCTTAAACTTCGCCCAGTAAAAAATCAATAAACTGGGAGAAACCATGAAAAACCTACCCCTTTTAATCTTTGCTTTATTAGCTTCGACCATAGCATTTGGTCAGGCAAAACATTTTGACAGAAATGAATTACCACAACTTGACCAGGACATTATCGAAATGTCTGAGTTCGAGTATGCGATCACAACCATCTCTACTGACAGTATCATTCCGGTTCAAACCCAGAGAGTGGCGGACCTGACAGATCAGGAGAAAAGACTCATTGAAGCCCAGCAGGATTCCTACCGCCCCTTGATTATTGATCAGGACAATTATCTGATTGATGGACATCACAGACTGGACGCTCTTAAAGAATTGGGCATCACTACTGCAAGGGTGATAAGAATTAGCGCGACTATAGAAACTGTAATCGCGGCTTTTCAGGAATATCGAGATTATACACCGACTTTTGAACCCTCTATCGAGATGGTTGAAGTTATTGGTACACGGGCAACCCTGATGAATGCTATCAATCGGCAGAGAAATTCTCAGAACCTGATCAGCGTGGTTGATTCAGACGCCCTTGGCAACTTCCCGGATTCTACCGCGGCGGATGCCGTCAGAAGACTCAGCGGTATTGCCGTGGAAAATGACCAGGGTGAAGGCCGTTACATCACAATCCGTGGTCTGAGTTCAGACCTTAATAGTGTCGGTGTGAATGGTGCCTCGATGGTAGCGCCGGAAAATGGCCGCTCAGTGATTATGGATGGTATCCCGACTGAACTCATGGACAGCATCACCGTGTCCAAATCTCTGACACCGGAAATGGATGCCGACAGCATTGGCGGCCACATAGAGTTCAGCACCAAGAAACCAACCGACCTGAACGACACTCTTCTGAAAGTAAAACTTTCAACCAAGGTTGCCGAGTACACCGATTACGAGAACGCCCCCAACGGCTCACTGACATATGGCGCCAGGATCAACGATTCCACAGCGCATAGCATTGGCCTGACTTACTCGTCCAAAAATATTGAAACCTTCAATAACGAAACCGGTTTTGGTTGGGAAGACGGCTATCTCAATGATGACTGGGAAATGCGCTGGTATCATGTCGAACGAGAGCGTCTGGGCCTTAGTTATGACATCAACACGATTCTACAGGACTCCACCGTGCTTTTTGCCAACGTTTTGTATAACGAATATGACGAGACCGAAACCCGCTTTAAGGACGAATACGGCAAGATCGACTTCGTTGAGGGCCTGAGCAATGGCATGGTAACGAGCCGCATCAGGCATGATGCGGAGACCCGACAGCGGTATGAAACACGTTCCATTGGCGCCATTAATCTGGGTATGGAAACCAATAGAGGCAATTGGGACATCGACAGCCAGCTTAGTTATAGTTGGGCCCAGGAAGATGACAGCGACAATGCCGATATTACCTTCAGGAACTACGACAAGGACTTTGGTGGTGAGTTTTACTGGACAGACCCACGCCGTCCTTACTTTGTTGCCTATGACCCAACCCTGAGAAATCTGGAAAACTTGGAGTTCGATGCTTTCGAAACCTGGGCAAACGTCAGTGATGACGAGGAATACACCTTCCAGTTCAATGCTGAGACCCCAACCTCTGCAGGCCTGGTAAAAGTCGGCTTCAAGCACCGCAACCGTACCAAGGATGTGAACGACTACATCATTGGTTATGTCTGGGATGGTGCCACTATGGCTGACTGGGGCGCAGTTACTGTCAATGACTGGTTTTTTGCCAACCAGACCTTTGGCAATCATGTCACCGGAGCCAGCGCCTACGGCATGCTCCAGCAGGTTGACCAGATGGAAGTCGATTTTGAAGATGCCATCAGCCGAGACTTCACCACGGATGAGGCTATTAATGCGATTTACGTTCAGGACACCTATGAAACCGAAAACATGGTTGTTATTGCCGGTTTACGCTACGAGCACACCAAGTTCGACAGCAGGGCCTTTGACCAGGACGGCAACAGGACCTACGCGAACAGGAGCTACGGCTTCCTGGCACCAAACCTAACCATGAAATATTTTATCAACGACCAGATGCAGTTGCGTGCTGCGATCTGGAGAGGCCTCAGCCGTCCGGGCTTCAAGGAAACTGCTCCCATTACAGCTGTTGATACTGCCACGTCCGGCGACATCAGCGGCAGTATCGGCAACCCGGAGCTCAAACCCTATATCGCCAATAACTTTGATCTCAGCCTGGAATATTATGGTGAAGGTATGACCTACGCCTCCATCGGCTTGTTCAGGAAAAACATCAAGAATGCCATTTACCCAACCTTTCAGAGATCGGCGACGATTAATGGCGTCAATTTTAATGCTGGCGTGGAAACCTGGATCAATTCTGACAAGTCTCATATCAATGGAATTGAACTCAATGGCCAGTATGGCTGGGATAGCGGACTTTATGTTGCCGCCAATCTGACCTTCACTGACAGTGAAAGCTCTTTCAGGTTTGATAACGATCAGGTCTTCACGACCCCTTTCCGTAAGCTGGCTGAGAAAGCTGCTAACTTCAACATCGGCTACGATCAGGGTCCGTGGGATATCAGACTGGCGGGTAACTACAGGAGTGATTACATTGACTGGCTGGCTGATGAAGATGGTGCCATTGACCAGGTCAGTGAGAATAACAGCCGTTGGGTTGCCCCTTTCTTTCAGATGGATCTGACAGCCAAATACGAGGTCAATGACAACCTTACCCTGCTCCTAGAGGCTGCCAACCTCAACAACAGGCCGGAGTACTATTACTGGGGAAACCAGAACCAGCTTTCCCAGTATGACCTCTATGGTACAAACTACACAATTGGTTTCAATTACAGCTTTAACTGATCTCCCTGCTTTCTCCATCATTCCCGCAGCGTCGGGTTTGATGGGGATATTTTTGAGGCTTAACTCTTACTCCATCATCATTTCTAACCGGGTATACTTTCACCAACAGCACCTGACTCCCCTACTCCCTGATACAGTCACCACACAATTACCTCAAACTTTAGATCTTTCTTTGTTCCAGATAAGGTAAAATAACCGTCATTCTGCTGGACCAACATTTTATTTGAACAAACCTAAAGAATTAAAAGGCATTTTATGTGCGCACAGTTCGTATACACGATGAATCGGCTGGGGAAGGTGGTTCCTCCGAAACGTGAAATCCTCAAGGATATTTCGCTGTCTTTTTTCCCAGGAGCAAAAATTGGCGTGCTCGGTCTCAACGGCTCCGGAAAGTCCACTCTGCTGCGCATCATGGCGGGTATTGAAAAAGATTACATTGGTGAAGCTCGCCCTCAGGCTGAACTTAAAGTGGGCTATTTGCCTCAAGAACCTGAACTGGATGCTAGTAAGGACGTAAAAGGAAATGTCGAAGATGGTATTCGCGAGATAAAAAATCTACTGGATGAGTTTAATCAGATCAGTGATAAATTTGCGGAGCCCATGAGCGACGAGGAAATGAATAATCTGCTTGAACGCCAGGGAGAGCTTCAGCTGCAGATTGATGCCTGTGATGGCTGGGAACTGGAACGGACACTAGAGATTGCTGCTGATGCTCTGCGCTTGCCAGCTTGGGATGATGATGTCAGCAAACTTTCTGGTGGTGAAAGACGCCGTGTAGCCCTATGCCGCCTGCTCTTATCCAAACCCGATATGTTGCTGCTGGACGAGCCTACCAACCATCTTGATGCGGCTTCGGTCGCCTGGCTGGAAAAATTCCTTCAGGATTACCATGGCACGGTGGTAGCAATTACCCATGATCGCTACTTCCTCGATCATGCAGCCGGATGGATTCTGGAACTGGATCGAGGTCATGGTATTCCCTATGAGGGCAATTACAGTGACTGGCTCTCAGCCAAGGAGAAGCGCCTTGAGGTAGAAGAAAAACAGCAGGCTTCCATGGCCAAGACCATCAAGGCCGAACTCGAATGGGTGCGAGCAAATCCAAAAGGCCGTCAGGCTAAGAGTAAGGCTCGGCTGGCTCGCTTTGAGGAGCTCTCCTCAAAAGAATTCCAGAACAGGAATGAGACACTTGAGCTCTATATCCCACCAGGACCACGACTCGGGGAATTGGTAATTGAAACCGATCAGATCAGTAAGCGTTTTGGGGACAAAAACCTAATTGACAATCTTAGCCTAAAGATTTCTCGTGGCAGCATTGTGGGCATTATTGGCGGCAATGGCGCTGGCAAGACCACTTTTCTGAAAATGCTGATGGGCCAGGAGCAGCCTGATTCCGGTAGCATCCGGATCGGTGAAACGGTCGAAATGGCTTATGTTGACCAGAGCCGCGATGAGCTCAATCCGGAAAATACAGTGTGGCAGGAAATCTCTGATGGCCAGGATAATATACAAATTGGCACTTATGAGATTCCTTCCCGGGCCTATGTGAGCCGATTTAATTTTAAGGGCGGCGACCAGCAGAAATTTGTCAAGCAGCTGTCCGGCGGAGAGCGCAACCGCTTACACCTGGCCAAGCTGCTCAAGCGTGGCGGCAATGTGCTACTGCTCGACGAGCCCACCAATGATCTGGATGTCGAAACCCTGCGCGCCCTGGAAGAGGGTCTACTGGCTTTCCCGGGAACTATCATCATTGTTTCACATGACCGATGGTTTCTGGACCGGATCGCCACCCACATTCTGGCCTTTGAGGGAGAGAGCGAAGTCATCTTTCATGAAGGCAACTACTCTGACTATGAAGTGGAGCGGAAAAAGCGTAAGGGTGATAAAGAACCAACCCGAGTCAAGTATAAAAAGCTTGCCTGAGTTCGGGCTCAATCAGACAGCTGCTGCCTGAGTTTTTGCAGACGGGCCAGATTATCCTCATTGCTCAGGGGCACAGCTGATTGCTCGGGTATGGCCGCTTGCGTTTTAAGCTTTAACTCCTCTCCACGAATTACAGCCTGCACCTGCTGGGAATAGTGATACTCGAAAAGAGGAAATATTTGCGCCTCTGGCAGGTTGGCAAGTTCGAACCAGCCGGTTTGTTTACCCGCTACATAGACTGCCGGATGACTCCATGCCTGCATAGCTTTGGGAGAAGAAGCTCTACAAACTTCGAGATAGGCCGCATGAGCATCCGGGAGACCGAAGAGTTCGGCACCCTGCTGGCAGAGCTCTAACAGCTTAGCAACACTAGGCAGATAGTTCTGAGTTCTGACCAGCTCACGGGTGGCCATGAGCAGTATCTGCGCCGGTATATCAGCTAGGCAGTTTAACCAGTATTTCTTGGCTAGCCGCTCAGCAGCAATGTCCGGGAAGGCTTTGTGATACTGGTTATGATAGGCTAGTTCGAATTCGGCAAACATCTGATTGATGGCATCAACCTGATCCCCTCTGCGCTTGCTGCCTTTAGTTTGTTTATATGCAATACCCGTTTTTGGCTGATCTTTATCGACCAGATCAAGATGGGCAATTTGATCAAGTTTTTTAAGCGCCATGAGCTTTAGTCTAATCGGTAGTGCGTAAATTTATCGCAGTCTGCTTTGTTGCCGTTGTATTTTCGTTGCGGGTATCATCAACGAAAACAACATAACAAGTTTTGTGTGTATTTTATAATATTATCTTGCGATATCGTTGCTGTAGCTTAGCATGGCCTATGGCTTTTCACTATGGTTGAAATACTTTACCCTCAGGCCTAATTAATGTGCAAATATTAAGGAATACGCGACTATAGTGAAAAACTGGGGCCCATAATTTCACAGCATGGGTATAGTTGTTAGAGGCTAGTTCACATAAATAAGTAAAATGCGACTTAAAATAAAATACAAGCTGCTTCTGGCGATTTTGTCGGCACATGTCATCGTCTATGCCTTTATGTACATTATCGGCCGGTCCCAGTTCAATCAAGGTTTTATCGACTATATCAGCCGTATTGAAGAGCAGCAGGTTCCAACACTGATTAATGGTCTTGAGCGCTGGTATGCCAATCAAAATGGCTGGGATCGCTTACGCGGCAATATCAGTCTGTGGAATATTATTATTCGTGATAGTGTTGCTCGTTCCCAGGAATCCGGCGAAGTGTTGGAATTACGCCAGGTAACCAACCAGCGACTGATTCAGTCTGCGCT
>JAYQVM010000008.1:0-40191 GCA_038148435.1 Gammaproteobacteria bacterium
GTCTTTGACCTTCCTCATTATCCAAGAAAAAATTACGTTCGGAATTCATAAAGCGCTCAAGCGTTCTAGCATCCATTCCTGAATCTAAATTTTCATCACCAAAATCATGAGAAATATTTGTAAACCACCAGCAAAACCTCTCTCCGTGCCAAACACGCCTAAGGGCGATATCAGAATACTGCTTAGTACTTTCTCGATCATTCTCATGATAGACACGACACATTACTTGACATAGGACGGCTACATCAGAAGCAGCAAGATTTAGTCCCTTGGCTCCGGTTGGCGGAACGATATGGGCAGCATCACCGACCAGGAACAGATTGCCGTACTGCATCGGCTCACAAACAAATGAACGTAGGGGTGCAATACTTTTTTCAATGCTAGGTCCTGTTACTAGATTGGGTAAATCCTCCTTGGGGACACGCTTTTTTAGTTCATCGAAAAAGGCCTCATCTGACCAGTCCTCGACTTTGTCTGTGAGGGGTACCTGCAGGTAGTAGCGTGAACGCGTGTTGGAGCGCATGCTGCACAAGGCAAAACCTCGCTCACTCTTGCAGTAAATCAGTTCATGATCGATGGGCGGCGTATCACTGAGGAGCCCCAGCCAGCCAAAGGGATAAACGCGTTCAAATTCCGTACGCTTATCCTCAGGAATGGTTTTTCGAGAAACACCATGGAAGCCATCACAACCGGCAATGAAGTCACAGTCCAATTGATATTTCTCACCATCACGACTAAAGGTGACATAAGGCTTATTGGTCGTCACATCATGCAGGGCTGTATCAGAGACTTCATAATAAGTCGTCAATCCACTAGCTTCACGAGCATCCATCAAATCTCTTGTGATTTCAGTCTGACCATAACAGACAACTGCGCTACCACCCGTCAACTTGTGCAAATCGATTCGATATTTTTTTCCGTCAACTGCGATCGCAAAACCATTATGAACCTGTCCCTCTTTATCCATTCGATCAGAGACTCCAGCTTGACGTACTAGATCAGCAAAACCCTGTTCCAGAATTCCTGCCCGAATTCGTCCGAGCACATAGTCTCTGGAAACACGCTCCAAGATAATGTTTTCAATTCCCTGTTTTGCCAAGAGTTGACCGAGCAGAAGACCTGAGGGGCCTGCGCCAACAATAGCAACTTGTGTTTTCAGGGTTTTCATCATGTATTTCCTTACTTTTACTAGCTAATACTTATTGAACTGTTGTGACGCAGGCAAACGAATCAGCTGCAGCCGGATTCGGCCCCGTATAGCGAGCAACGGCTGGCCATTGGCAGAGTTTTCGGGTCACGCCTCGTAGTGCTTCAGGCGCTTCCTGATTGTCATTTCTAACAGTGGCCGTGATGGTACCAGGTACTTGATTGTTTTCGACCCAATCTACTAGCGCGCTTAAGGGATCAAATTGATCTGGCGCAGCACCACCGGGACCATGAGGCATTCCGGGCACGGCATAGAGTTTTACAAAATCTGTGGCATCCGGATTATTGGCCAATAGGTTTTCATACCAGTTGACTGTATCCAAAAACGAGAACACCGGATCAGAGACACCATGAAAAACCAGCATTTTGCCGCCACTGTTTTCCAGGGCACTTAGAGTCGGATTGGCGGCATCCGGAGGCGTCATAATTTCCATGGCGGATTCGGGATATTCCAATGAAGTGGCATTGATTTTTGGCGCATCCTCATCAAAGTCAAAATCTAGTAGATACTGCTCCAGACTTTCCGAATTGCCTTCCAGTGGTGTAGGTGGAGTGGTAAAAACCTGCGCCAGGGATCCTGCACCCATAATGGCAATGATCGGCTGCCCATCCCAGGGGGGTATGCCGCTCTGCAGCTTCCAGGAACGCCATCCACCGGAAGACAGCCCTGTATCCCAGGCCCATTCACTGTAGAGCTGTTCACCATTGCTGTTAGTGGGGCCTTGTAGAATATTGGAAAGTGCCCTGACTTTTTCCGCTGATAGACATTCATCACTAGCGCTGGTATCACAGGACATCACAGCAGGATCAAAGGCTGCCTGACAGGCCTGAACATCAAAGATAATGCCATCCTGAAGTGAATCATAGGCATCACATGCCGTTGCAACATATTCGGCTACCAGGTTAAGCTCTTCGCGGGAAAACGATTCCTGCAGTACATCACCGACACTTCGAAAATTCTGAACATCCCAGGCATGCTGTACAGCTGCCTTGGGCAGGTTAAACCCCGGATAACCGGCAATAAAGCCGTCAAACTGGTCTGGAATGCGGCTGGCAGCCACCATGGCATGGCGACCACCATTGGATGAACCCATGCCGTAGGTGTACTGGATAGGTGTCTTATAATAGGCTTCTGTCAGCGCTTTTGCGACCGGATGCAAGCTCTCAACAGCACCATAACCATAATCCCGGCGAGCTTCGAACTCCATACCAAAGCGGTTAGACCCGGCAAGACCGGCTTCGGGGTTGGCCTGACCATCATGCCCAGCATCACTAGAGACCACAGCAAAGCCACGAGCCAGCGCACTGTCATTTGGCGCCATGACGCTCATACGGCCAGTTGCCGGAACAACCGTACCATCATTGCCGCCATTAAACTGATGAACAAACTGACCACTCCAGTCATCCGGCAAGCGCAGCTCGAAAGAAATCGCATAGCCCTTGCCATCCGTGCCGGTGCGCTGCTCTATCTGCCCCTGAACGATGCAATGCGCAACAGGAATTTCTTCGGTGGCAGCCTGAGCCTGAGCCTGGGTGATCAGAACACCTTCCGGTGCCAGCTGGCTCATATCAGCACAACTTAAGGCTTCCTGCTCAATGATCGCTATCGTTTCATTCTCCGCTTCACAGGCCAGCAGAGCGGAGGCTGATAACAAGACTAATGCCGATTTTATTGTTTTTGGACTCATATCTTACTCCTTAGGCGTATCAATTACGGCAAGTTATCACAAAGCAGGGAAATATTCAGTTCTCAAAAAAACTGATTATTCAGTAATTATGGATTTTTCATCGCTTAGTGATATAACGCTTCAAAGTGGCCTCTGAACCAGCTGCAAGAGTAGACCGTCTGGATCTTCTATAATTTGAAAGCGGGTGCCATTAAAGCTAACCGCACTTTCATTATTAGCAGCCAGAACAGCGCCAGCAGCCAGTGCATTGCTGACCACTCTATCCAGATCACTGACAAAAATTCGCAGCATGGATGAGCCGATTCTTGGCAGCTGCTGCTGCAGCTTTTCAGTGGAAGCGCTGCGGTACTGTAATAATTCAACTGGAAGGGTACTGCCTGGAACCTGGGCAGTTAGCAGCGCATAGTCTTCCTTATAGCCATTGATCAAACCCAAGATCTCATCGCTTGTAAAACTGATGTCCCTGGGATAATCAAAACCCAGCGCGTCTCGATAAAAGCTCCTACTTCTATCGACATCACCAACAACCAGCCGAAAACGTCCATCCACTACATTCCCTGGCGCTGATAGACTGCTGTTGCTGATCTGCAACAGTTCAATGAAATAGCCATCCGGATCCTGAGCCAGAATAAACTGATTTCCCCCGACTTCCACGGCTGCGCCACCAGGTGTCACGACATTGCCACCCTGGGAACGAATCGATGTGATGGCCTGCTCTATGTCTTTCACAAATAGGAGTAATACGACATTACCGCTATCCTGAATTTCCATACGTTGTGTGATGCGATCTGCGCCATGCCATTCAAGGTGCTCTAGAAAAAAGGTTGAGTTAGGCACCGGAAAAGTGACGCCCCTGAATTCATCGCCTACTGCGTTGTACATGGCAGCCACCGGCTCATTTGGACCAAACTCGCGAGGCATCAGTCCGCCTCTGGGCTCAACACCAAGTAGCTCATAATAAAAAGATTGGGTAAGATCAAGATCCTCGACAATCCGGATGTAGTTGCCTGCGCCAACGACCCCCTGACTGGCCGGCGCTGCATCCTGCGCAACAGAAATTGGCGCAGTGATCAGCAAGATTAGGCTTAGTACAAAACCTAAAAATATACGATCTTGTTTTAACTGAAACATAAGTTTTCCCTGTAAAAAATATGCTGGCATCCTATCACGGAAACCAGCAGCAGAGTCTCATCACACGCTAATATTTTCAATAGTTAGATAAAGCTATTGTAAGTTCACAGAACCTGTTCATCATCAGAAAAATTTTTTTCTCCTTAATTTTTATGCACCCTTTTTGTTGACTGATTACTATCAAAGTTATTACCATCCGATACAAGGAAACAGGAGAAGCTCATGATAAAAATTCTGTTCAGTCTTCTCTTATTCATTCTAGCCAGTGCCTGTAGTGAGCAAAGCCCACAGGTGAATGCTGGAGCAGATCCCGCAAGCATTGATGTACTGCAGATTTTGTCCAATCTGGACACCTTTGCCGACCCGGAGTCCACCACCTACCAGACACTTGAAGGTAAGGCGTTGGATTTGCAGTTATTTGCCGGCAGAAAAATATTCTTGAATTTCTGGGCAACCTGGTGCGCACCCTGCATTGAGGAAATACCCTCTATTAACCGCGCTGCTGATTTGCTTGCAGAAGAGGACTATGTTTTCCTCTTTGCCTCAGATGAAAATATTGAAACCATTCGCCTGTTTCTGGATGAGCGCCGCTTTGTCGGCAACTTCATCAAGTTGAACCCCTTTTTCGGCTCTTATGGGATCAATGCAGTTCCTAGTTCCATTCTGATCGATGAACGTGGCGAAATCCTCAAGTCATGGCTGGGAGCGTTTGAGTGGGACAGCCCGGAAATGATTGATCAAATCCGTAGCGCCAGCGAATAAAGTCCCACACATTTCTTTAAAAACTCCGGATTGACCTGTTCATGCAAGCTTGGTCTAATAGTCGCCTTTCGATGTATAGAGATGTTGACAAGCGAACGAACCGACTCCATTCATCCGCCAAGAGTTTAAATAGACAAAGAATTCTAAATAAAACCCATCATTGGGGTGTCGCCAAGCGGTAAGGCAACGGACTCTGACTCCGTCATGCGTAGGTTCGAATCCTACCACCCCAGCCACATTTCTGGTTGTTCGTTCGTATTCTTAAGCTTTTCTTAAGCTGAGACCTTTAGCTTATTAAAAAAATTGGAGTTTATCTTTGTGAGTTACTATCTAAATTTTCAGCGTATGCTCAAATCAATGGTCTGGGTTTGTATTTGTATCCCTACATTGGTATATAGCGCACAGAGTGATCATGAACCACTCGAGAAAAATCCTGATCTGAGCTTCAGTGAAATTTTAAACAGTGCGCTGGAAAATGCTCCTGAAATCTTAGAACGTGATGTCCGACGTCAGCAGGTCGAAGACTATGAGTCGGTCTCGGATACTTGGTTTAGCGGCCGCCCTAGCCTGCAACTTTATTACATCGATGATCAGGCGTATGGTAATCAGGGCTTCCGTGAAATGGAATATGCCATACAGCTACAACTGAAACGCCCCAGCGAATGGCGAAATGGCCGGCTTGTAAGTGACTCCTATGCCGAACAGTACAGTGCCTGGGAACAATCCCTGCGCCACTATATTACAGGTCACGTGCGCAACAGCCTGGCTGATATCGCCGAGGCTGAGGCTAATCTGCTACTGGAACAACAAGCCACTCGAAATTCTCAAGAACTGGTAAGCACAACACAAGTGCTGGTTGATTCCGGAGAACTCGCACGTCTTGATTTAATGCAGGCCGAAAATTTATTACTGAATCAGCGGCGCATTGAATTGCAGGCAGAGGCTATGTTGGCTGATGCCGAACGTGCTTATGAAATACTCACTGGTCTGCAGGTCAGGCCGGCTTATGTCCACACGGAAGCGCTCACGGAACTGACAGAAATCAGCCCCGAGCAACCCCAGCTGGTCTACCTTGCCTCAGATATCCAGCTTGCCGAGGCGCTAATTCTGCAAGCACAGGCAAGCGTCAGGGGCAGTCCGTCAATCAGCATTGGCAACAGGCGACAGCGTGTTAGTGATTTGGCATCGGATGAAGATGGCCTCGCGCTCTCGCTGAGCATCCCTTTCGGGGGAAAAAACATCGTTGCCAGCCGAACCAGCTATGCACGCCGCGACAAAGCCGATGCTGAAGTCCTCTACCAGGCTACCTTCTTAGCATTGAATCAAGAACTACATGAAGCTGAACATGAGTTATTCATAACTGAAGAAAGCATCCTCCTAGCCGGGCAGCAGTCCCTGCTGAGTGAATCACGCTGGGAGATGACCCAGACAGCATTTACACAGGGCGAAATAAGTCTCGCTCAGGTCATTCTGGCAATGCAGGAAGCCCTAGCTGCACGCAAACAATATGAACTGCTGCTACTGCAGCGGGAGCGACTGATTACTGAATTTAACCAGACCGTTGGAGTGATGCCATGAAATCATGGAAGCCGCTGATACTTTTTTTACTTACCAGCCTTTGCGGCAATGGTAGTTTTGCCCAGAATATTATTGCTCTGCAGGACAGTGACCTGAACCGTCTCGGTATTGTGCTGGCGCCGTTAAGCAACATTGATGACAGCATCGGCAACAGTTTTCCAGCAAGCGTGGTCAATTCACCGATGAGCAATTCACAGCTCAATGTGCCCTATGGCGGTATCCTACAAAGCTGGTTTGTAGAACCCGGACAACAAGTTAACACCAGTGATGCCGTGGCACTAATCTATAGCCAGGAACTGCTGGGGCTTGAGAATGACTGGCATGAAGCACGCATCGCCCTGCAGCAAGCAGATTTCGAACTGACAAAAGACAGTATGTTGCTGGAACAGGGCATTATCTCTCAGCAACGTTTTTTTCAGACTCAGCGCCAGCATCAGGATTTACAGAACACCATGCGAACTCTGAATGCCCGTCTCTCGCTGGCCGGCTTTAATGAAGCAGATTTTGACTCTGCGACTTTGAATGGCGCCACTCCGGGTATTTATACCCTGCGCAGTCCAGTCTCAGGCATTATCGACCATTTGATGATTACGGTCGGCAGTTTCGCAGATAGCAATATGCTAATCGCCCGTATTGGTAGTCAGGAGCGCTGGCTGAGTGCCGAGCTACCCGCCAGTGTCGCTGCCAATCTTGAACTTGGCCAGATGCTCCAGGTAGAGGGCAGCAATAATCCGCTGACGCTGCAGCAGAAGGATTTTGAAATCGATTCCCAATCCCAGACAGTTGGTATTCTCGCCAGTTTCAATGGCAATCCCGAACTAATGACTGGGCAGATAGTGACCCTGAAGATCCCACCTAGAGAATCAGGTGTGCTGGTGCCGGGTAATGCCGTTGTCCACAATGGCAACGAAACCAGTGTCTATGTACGTAGCGCTGAAGGCTTTGAAATTCGTAACCTGCAGCTGAGCCCTGTTGGTGCCGACTATCTGGCAAGAGAGGGACTGGCGGCAGGTGAGCTG
This sequence comes from Gammaproteobacteria bacterium, assembly GCA_038148435.1. GTDB lineage: Bacteria > Pseudomonadota > Gammaproteobacteria > Pseudomonadales > Pseudohongiellaceae > UBA5109. The sequence continues at coordinate 7,385 of JAYQVM010000008.1, forward strand.
ATCGCGATTCGAGGCACCGCCATTCTCAAAGGCATTCAATTCGGACTGGGAGGCGAATAATGTTCAGCCAGCTCATCCAGTTCTCCCTCAGTCAGCGACTGATGATCTGTCTGATGGCCTTGATGTTGACGGGTTTCGGCACTCGTGCCCTTCTTAATTTACCGATTGATGCCTTTCCAGATATCTCACCAACACAGGTGAAAATCATTATCAAGGCTCCTGGTATGACCCCTGAAGAAGTGGAGACATTGATCACACAGCCCTTGGAAGTTGAATTGCTCGGCATCCCTCGCCAGGAAATACTACGCTCCATCACTAAATATGCGCTGAGTTCCATCACACTGGATTTTGAGGAAGGAGCCGATATTTACTGGGCCAGGCAGCAGGTTGCCGAACGCATCAATAATGTATGGGATGACTTGCCCAATGGTATCAGTGGAGGCCTAGCCCCCATGAGTACGCCGTTGGGTGAGATGTTCATGTTTACCATCGAGAGCGAAAGCCTCAGTCTCGAGGAAAAACGCTTCTTACTGGACTGGACACTACGCCCTGCCCTGCGAACCGTTGCCGGCGTTGCTGATGTCAACTCTCTCGGCGGATTTGTGAAAACCTATGAAGTCATGCCACGCCGCGAAATGATGAGCATCCTACGGATCAGTAATGAGGATATTATTGATGCGCTGTCGATGAATAACCAGAATGATGGTGCTGGACGCATCGACCAGGGTGAGGAAGCCATTCTAGTTCGGGTAGCCGGGGCCATTGGTTCCTTTCAGGATATTGGAAACATTCAGGTCGTCAATGCCGTCGGCGATCATATTCCCCTCTCGGAAGTAGCTCGCATTTCCACCGGATCGCTAGAGCGATACGGATCGGTCACGGCAGACGGCAACCAAGAAGCCGTTCAGGGTCTGGTGATTGGATTGCGCGGAGCCAATGCGCGTGAGGTGGTCGATGGTGTTCGCAACAAACTGGATGAACTGCAAGCTACCTTGCCGGAAGGAACAACTACCCGAATCTTTTATGACCGCAGTATATTGATCGAGGGCGCTGTCGGTACGGTGTCCAAGGCGCTGATAGAAGCCGTTATACTGGTAGTGGTTCTGCTTGGGCTGTTCCTTGGCAATATTCGTGCAGCATTGACCGTTGCCGTGGTCCTGCCGATGTCCGCGCTCGTGACCTTTATTATGATGAATGTTTTTAAAATGTCCGCCAACCTGATGAGCTTGGGTGGACTGGTGATTGCTATTGGCATGCTAGTCGACGCATCCATCGTGATCGTGGAAAATATTGTTGCCTCACTGGCTCAGCGATCTGAAGGTCAGAAAGCCCTGCCCCTCCTACATATCGTATATCGTGCAGTGAAAGATGTAGCGCTGCCGGTTACCTCCGGCATATTGATTATCATTATCGTGTTCCTGCCGCTGCTGACACTGGAAGGTTTGGAGGGCAAGCTGTTTGGTCCGGTCACACTGACTATTGTATTTGCACTAATAGGCTCACTGATCCTGGCGCTGACCCTGATCCCTGTAATCGCTTCATTTGTTGTGAAGACCGATGCCCACGAAGATCCTTGGCTGAGCCGGACCCTGGTGAAGTTATATCGACCCTTACTGGATCATACACTGAGGCATCCACAGTACCTGCTGGGTATTGCAGCTGTGTTGCTGATAGTTACTGTGGCGTTGTTTCCCTTTATTGGTAAGACTTTCATGCCCACCATGGATGAAGGCGACATAATCATTCAGCTTGAAAGCGTACCCTCGGTCAATCTGGAAACTTCAACGCGCATGGTACAGCAGGTTGAGGCCGCCATCATAGCTAACGTGTCGGATGTGATCCATGTGGTTTCGCGCAGTGGTTCAGACGAAATCGGCCTGGACCCGATGGGTCTCAATGAGACGGATATGTTTCTGCAGCTGAAACCGGTTGCAGACTGGCAGGCAGGAAGTAAAGAGGAACTGGAAGATCAGTTACGTAAGGTGCTAAGTCGTTTTTATGGCATCAACTTCGGCTTCACCCAGCCGATCGACATGCGGGTATCGGAAATGCTGACGGGTTCACGTGGAGACGTCGCCATCAAACTGTTTGGCAATGACCTCAACATGCTCAATAGCTACGCACAGGAAATTGCTGCAGTTATAGGTGATATACATGGAAGTATCGATACTGTTGCTACGCTTAATGAGGGAGCGCAATACCTGCAGGTAAATGTCGACCGCTATCGCGCCGGCCAGTTGGGCATCAGTGCCGAGGAACTGCAGACGCGACTGCGCTCTGAAATTGAAGGCTTGAATATCGGCAATGTCATCGAAGATGGCGCACGGGTACCGCTGGTCATCCGTTACGAACGCCTGCAGGGAGATGGGCTGGAACTGATGCTCAATAACTTTATCAACCTACCGGATGGAACTATCATCCCGCTCTCGGAAATTGCTCAAATTGAGCGTATTGAAGGTCCGGTTAGCATCTCTCGCGAAGATGGTCAGCGCTTCGCTGTCATTCGCACCAATGTTGAGGATCGTGATCTAGTAGGCTTTGTTGAGGAAGCCAGAAGCACCATCGCCACTAAACTCGCACTCCCAGAAGGCTACAACATCGAGTGGGGTGGTGAGTTTGAAAACCAGCAGCGTGCTGCAGCCAAACTGGCGCTGGTGGTACCGGTTGCTCTGGCCCTAATCGCCTTTATCTTGTTCCTGACCTTCCGCTCCATCAAGCAGACACTGATCATACTGTCCAATATCCCCTTTGCTCTCACCGGCGGTTTAATTGCTCTTTTCATAACCGGTGAGTTCCTCTCAGTACCTGCTTCGGTGGGCTTTATCGCCCTGCTGGGTATTGCGGTACTCAATGGTGTGGTGATGATGTCCCATTTTAATCACCTCCTGTCCAAGGGTTTTAATATCGAAAAAGTCGTTCGGGAGGGCGCCATGCGCCGCTTACGGCCCGTAATGATGACAGCGACGATCTGCGCCTTTGGCCTAGTTCCGTTATTGCTGGCAACCGGTCCGGGTTCGGAGATTCAAAAACCACTAGCCATCGTGGTTATTGGCGGCCTTATTTCCTCAACCCTTCTGACCCTGTTCCTGCTACCAGTGGTTTATCGTAAGTTTAACAGCAGTCTTGCCGGAGGTAGAGTCTGATGCAGACCTTGCTGGTACTGAATATCAACCCTGAATTGGAAGCAGACATGATCGACTTTATGCTGGCGAACCCAGATATACTAAGTTTCACCTCGTATCACGTTCACAGTCATGGCGCCTTTCCTGACATGAGTATTTCCGAACAGGTCAGTGGTCGTCGCAAACGCATTAAGCTGGAAGTGATGCTGGATCAGTCTGCCATTGGAGCAGTGCTTAGTTCTCTTAAAAAGGAAATCGGCAAAGATATCCTATACTGGGAACAGGCGATAAGTAATGCGGGTCGCATAGACTAGCAAGCACATTACTGGTCAAAAAAAGATTCACCGTCTTCCTAGATTTGATAATCGATAAAATCAGGGTCCTGCCTGGCGCGCTCATAGCGCTGGTGCAGAAGGGTTTTAATTGCATGATGCTGAGAAAGAAAGACCTGGCCATTGAGCTCTTGCATGAGCTTTGTTTTATGCAGGCTATCCATCACTGGCCCCTTAACTTCCGAAAGATGGAACCCAATATCCAGATCTTTCAAATGTTGATTCAGTGCTTCCAGAATTTCCAGCGCACTGAGATCAATTTCATTGATGGCGGTGCACATGAGAACAACGTGGCTGACATCATCACGATCCGAAATCCGTTCCAGTATCTGATCCTCCAGATAGGCCGCATTGGGAAAGTAAAGGCTCTCATCAACTCTAAGGGCGAGGATGCCAGGGTGAGTGATCACCGCGTGTCGATTAATATTACGAAAGTGTTCCGTGCCAGGAATCTGTCCGACTTCAGCAATATGAGGACGCGAGGTTTTGTATAGATGTAGTACGATAGATATCAATACTCCGAAAAGTACGCCCATTTCCACACCCGCCAGTAGGGTAATGACGATGGTAATCAAGACTGCAATGAAGTCAGATTTTGAATAAGTCCAAGTACTTTTCAGGACGGTAAAATCAATCAGCCCTGAAATGGCCACGATAATTGTGGCGGCCAACGTCGCATTCGGCAAATAGCCCAAAAAACCGGTCAGGCCCAGTGTAATTAGTGCAATGACTATAGCACTCAAAAAGCTCGCCAAAGGTGTTTCGGCTCCAGCATCGAAATTCACCACGGAGCGGGAAAAACTACCAGTCACCGGAAAGCCACCTGAAATAGCAGATGCGATATTGGCTGAACCCAAACCGATGAGTTCCTGATCAGGATCAATTTTTTGGCGTCGCTTCGCTGCAAAGGTACGGCCGACTGAGACAGACTCCACATAACAGATGATTGAAATCATGATGGCCGGTAGCAGCAGACTCGTCCAGGTGCCCGCACTGAATGTTGGCAATGTCAGGGAGGGTAGACCGGATGGAATGTCCCCCACCAGAGCCAGACCATAGTTTCCCAGGTCCAGGCTATAAGCCGCTAGACTGGTGAGAATAATGGCAAAGACCGGGGCAACCCGGGGAATTAGCTGCAATGCTGGTGCCAGCTCCGATTGGGTCGTCAGACGCCGCTTCAATCCCAGCCGCGACCATAGCAAGAAAGCCAGTACCATTAGGCCCAGCAGTAGCGTGACCGGATTCAGGTCAGACAGGTTTGTGGTCAAGGTGACGAGCAACTCAATTAGGTTATCACCGCTTGCCTGAATTCCCAGTATATGTTTGAGCTGGCTGAGCCCGATGATGATACCCGAAGCCGTGATAAAACCGGATATCACGGGATGTGAAAGAAAGTTGGAAAGAAAGCCCATTTTTAGAAAACCAAGCAGAATTAGGAAGAGGCCGGAAAAGAAGGCCAGTAAAATAGCTGCGTTCAGATAATCCATGTCAGTTTCTATGCCCAGATTCTGAATCGTCGCCGCCGTCATCAATGAGGCTACGGCTACAGGGCCGACGGAGAGGGTTCTGCTGGTGCCAAATACGGCATAGATCATGGGTGGCAAGATACTGGCATACAGTCCAACCTGTGGCGATACACCAGCCAGCAGCGAATAAGCCAGCGATTGTGGAATCAGCATGATGGTAACGATGATGGCAGCGATTAGGTCACTGGCAAACTGATCGCGTCGGTAACTTTTCAGCCAAACCAGACAGGGAAATAGTTTATATGAATCCAGCTGCATATCTTCTAGGTATCGGAATACTGATGCCGTTACTCCTTCTATGTCGTCTTGCTGAACGCTTCAGTTTTTCAAGCACTTAATCGAAGAAGACCTTATGTAATCTCATGCCTGCAAGAACCGCAAGCACAAAGAAAATTAAATCTGTATTAAGGGTAACCAGTGCTGTCAATGCTGGACCCGGGCAAAGACCGACCAGCCCCCAGCCAATTCCAAACAGCGCGGCACCATTGAGTAATTTCTTATCAATCACTGTCTTGTTAGGCAACATGAAACGCAAGGCAAAGAAAGGCTGCCCCTTTCGCTGCACCCACTGAAAACCAGGAATGGTCATCATCAGTGCACCCAGCATGACAAAAATCAGTGCCGGATCCCAGGCCCCCAACACATCCAAAAATGAGAGTATTTTTTCCGGATTGACCATTTCTGAAACGGTCAATCCTGTACCGAACAGCAGGCCGGTGGCGAAAGCAGATACGGCATAGGCGCTTAGCCTGTTTTCTTTGATATTAGCCATTGCATACTCTCCTTGGTCAAAATAAATGACGGCTAATAGCCACCGTCAGGAAAGCCGTCAGCATGAAAGTCAGGGTTGCAACAATTGATCGCCAGGAAAATCGGGCAATCCCGCATACCGAATGACCACTGGTACAACCACTACCCATGCGAGTACCGAATCCAACCAGCACTCCCCCCAGCAGAATTATCGGCAAGGGTGCTTTAAGCTCAAACACAAATTCACGCTGAAATACTAGGGGCGCCAGTAGACCACCTGCCAGCAAGCCAATAATGAAAGCTACTCGCCAGAACATATCTCCTTTGGCCGATAAGAATACCCCCGACAGGATGCCACTGATACCGGCAATGCGACCATTTAACAGAAACAGCAGCGTTGCCGCTAGACCAATTAGTATGCCACCAAACAGACTCCAGATTATTGATTCAAGCATCTCAAATACTCCTCCAACTTAGTTTACAAGAGTCGGACAAAACCAGCTTCACCCAAAGCTCCAATATTCACTTCTGAACACTTATCCCCTGTCCACATCCTTCAGCCGTCACGGCTGTCTGTACTTATTTAAAATCCGGATTGTCTTCCGTGTTTACCTCATCAAGGATATCGTCAAATAACTCCATCGCAATGGTCTTGATATCGTAGGAAATTTTCTGAAACAAGTGTCGCGATGGGGCATTCTTGCGCCAGGATGCTACATGGGTTCGGTTAAGTTTTTCATCCTTCAGGCTCAGCACCCTCAACTGCTCTTCCTCGCTAATTCTGGCACGCACATAGAGCCCTGGCATAAAGGCAATGCCCATGTTCATGATGACCATCTGCTTGAGTGTATTGAGACTATTACTGGCAAAGCGACTCTGGGCATGGGCAGCATAACGTTCACACAAAGTGGTGATCTGGCGATGAAGGTGATGACGCTCATCCATTTGCAGCACATCCTGGTTATAGAGATCCTTGCCTGTAAGTTCATCCTTTGCGGCCAGAGGATGGTCCTTGGACAGGACCAGAAATATGGGCTCGATAAAAAGCGGCCTAACCCGGTTCTCACTGGAATGCATCGGCAGCATGGTAAGGATGAAATCATAGTCACCTCGATCTAGGCCCTGTTCAAGTTCCTTCGGTACCCCTTCCCTAACATGCAGTTTGAGTTGCGGGTAACGCTTGTGCAATTCGATCAAAACCTTTGAGAAGAGGTAGGGGCCAATGGTCGGTGAGACGCCAATTTTAAAGGTGCCACTCAGTTCCTTATGACTGCTATCAGCCTGATCCATAACTTGTTGGTACTGTTCCAGCAACTGTCTGACCAGCGGCAGCAATTCACGACCTGCGGGGGATAAGAGGGTTCCGGCACGGGAACGTTCAAACAGTTTTAGTTGTAGGGAGTCTTCCAGCACAGCTATCTGGCTAGTCAGGGTTGGTTGTGAGATATTAAGAATCTGGGCAGCTTTCCTGAAGTTGGACGACAGGGCTATCATCACAAAATACTCAAGTTGTCGTATGGAAGGCTTGTTTCGTTCTTTCGAATCCATAGCCAAATCTCCTGATAATTTTTAACTAATTTATATCAAGTTTAATTAGATAAAAACAATTAAAAATCTCCTTGCTCCGTGATTACCTGGATAATCCAATGATAATGGGTCGAAATGCGTTCATACAGAGAAACCGCACCATAATGCCCCTGCTCCAGCTCCGTGGAATTATCTATCTCGCCTAGTGCCACTCCCAGCAGTATCAGACCCTGTGCACTTTCCACCAAGGCCGGACCACCTGAGTCACCCAGACTAGGCACTCCCTCCAGAGGTAAGGCAGAGCTATTCAGCTCGCGGGGGTCATCAAACAAAAATTCCAGCCACTTACCAGCAAACATGACACTGTTTTCAGCTCGGCGCATTTTGCCATCATTTGATAAGAGGCCATGGGTTCCCTCGCCTGTATATCCCCAGCCAATCAGAGATAGGACCTGGTCTTTTTCATCGACGTCATGATAAAGATCTACTGGCCTGATACCCTGCACGACATGCTCGAGTCGGATCAGTGCCAGATCTACCGCCTGTCTTTGCTGCGGATGGCGAAAGTCAGGATGGACCACCAGCTTACTAATCGCATTGTGCTGGCCAGCAATCCTGATAGGATATTGTTCACCGCGAGTCATGGTATCCAGTAGGGGCGTCTGCTCGGCACAATGACCCGCAGTAATCGCCCATAATTCACTGATCAAGGTAGCAACACACAGCTTATTATCATAACGGGTGTGCAGGAAAAACAGCTGCGGAAAATCACTTTCATTGACCACATAAGCAGCATCCGAGCGGTCATGACGGATAATAATTGCATGAGCCTGCGCAATACCCAGCATCAGGAGCATGAAGTAGGTGATGATCTGTTTTGCTGCTTTACTAGACATGACAGGCTAAAATGATGAGACGTGTAACAACATAATTTAGATTGACGATGACCTATTCAAACAAAACCGATACGGAACGAGAATATGAAAAGTCCGGATTTTATCCGGATAATGCCAAACCCTTTCGCATCTGGGCACTGCTGGCCTGGTTAAGCGGTACGGTTGTTTTTCTGGCAGTGGTTTCTGCATTGCTCAATCTCATCTTGCTTTAGAATCAGCGCTTTGAGATGCCTACTGATCAGCGCTAACCGCTTCTTCATCACCACTATCGCTTTCTACTGCAGAAGTGTTGACCGGTTCCCCTCGGTAAGGGTGTTTACGCAAACCTATATTCGGGGTATAGCTAGATTTTCCCAGACCCTTAATGATTTTAAAAAGCTTGATGACAAAGTAAATTGAGCCCAGGACGATGAAAAGGCCTATAGCCAGAACCAGCCATTGTGAACCTGTCATTACACCTGGATTGCTTAAAGCATCTAGAAGCGCCCGCATGATCAGCTATCCCTTGTCAAAAGCTTCGATTATGCAGGAACGCCGTGGCTATTTCCAATCCGCCCCGGCATTTATAGCATCCCTTAATCCCTTAGCCAGTTTGACGATTGAACCTTTTACGTTGATAAGTACAAGAGCAACAGGCTCTCAGCCACTTTGGTTCATGGCGGCAATATAAAGCTCAATCTGCTCCAGTCGCTGCATAGGATCCATGATCTCAAGAAGAGCCTGCTTTTCCCGGCTACTGACCGGCAGAAGCTCAGCTAGGCACCAGGCTATCTCCCGGAGATTTTCATAACTAATATCCAGATTCAGATCTTCTACCATGGGGTGGGCTGAAAGCCCCTTTAAAAGCTCGACATAATCCTGAAACTCTTCGCCGACTTCGACAGGCTCAGCATCCATTGAATCTTCAGTATTAAAATGAATATCTGCCTTGCACAGATGGTTTTTTTCACGCCAGGATTCAACAATCGAAAAAGTACTTTTTCCTTCCACCGTGATACCCAGCAACCCACTGGATAATTCATTCCAATCAACCACTTCAACATATGTACCAACCCTGTGTATATCGAGCTTCTGTCCGAGCTGTGCAACTTCACTGCCACTCTCGATGAGCACGATACCAAAACCACTCTGGCCTTTCAGGCATTGTCTGACCAAATCAATATAGCGAGATTCAAAAATTTGCAGTGACAGTCTTCCCTTGGGGAATAGAACAGAGTTAAGCGGAAAAAGAGGAATGGTTTCCATACACCTCTTACTCGCAGGCCAGAGCCTCACAAAGTTTGTGATGCAGACCTTCAAAGCTACCATTGCTCATAATAACAATATGATCACCTAATCGACTGTCCTTTAACAGACTCTCTATTAATGCTGCAATAGACTCAATAATGATAAATTCTATTGCTGACTCACTAGCAATAGCCTCCAGATCCAGCTGGGTATCGGCATTCTTGTACCAATATACCCGGTCTGCCGCACCCAGAGATGCTGCAAGGGTTTTCTGGTGATAACCCATTTTCATGGTGTTTGAACGCGCCTCGAGAACAGCAATCAAACGTCCATTATCATGCGCTGTCATCATGGCGGCCCGCTTGCCATCCAGGGTTGTTTTAATAGCGGTGGGATGATGGGCAAAATCATCATAGACACGGACACCTTTGAATTCTCCGAGATCCTCCAGACGACGTTTGACACCGGCAAATTCACTCAATGCTGCACAGGCCTGCTGCAGACTGACACCCGCATGTGCCGCTGCGGCTGCTGCAGCAACGGCATTATGCACATTGTGAGTACCTAGTAGCTGCCACCGTACCTGCCCAGTTTCATTGGCATGACTAAGGGTGAAAGCTGAGCCGTCTTCCTGATCAAGCGCCGCCAACCAGTCTGCCTTGGAATTACCGATACTGAATTGCTGTTGTGGCGACCAGACGCCTCTGGCAAAGACTGCAGCTAAGTTTTCATGACCTTTGGGTGAAATAATGAGGCCGTTTTTCGGAATGATTTTCACAAGATGATGGAACTGTGTCTGAATAGCCAGCAGATCGGTAAAAATATCCGCATGGTCAAACTCCAGATTGCCGGCAATCAGCGTTCTCGGTTTGTAATGAATAAATTTGGAGCGCTTGTCAAAAAAAGCCGAATCGTATTCGTCAGCCTCTATCACAAAGTAAGGGCCGTCCCCCAAACGTGCCGAGGCAGCAAAATTATTGGGGACACCACCGATGAGAAAACCTGGCTTAAGGCCCGCACTTTCGAGAATCCAACTCAGCATGGTGCTTGTGGTGGTTTTACCATGAGTCCCGGCCACAGCCAGCACCCAACGCCCCTGCAGGACATGTTCTGCCAACCATTGTGGCCCGGAGCAGTATGGCAGAGCATTATCTAGAACATATTCAACGGCTGGGTTTCCCCGCGAACAGGTATTCCCGATCACGATTAGGTCGGGCTTATCTTGAAAATGAGCCGGGTCATACCCTTCACTTAGCACAATACCATACTGTTCAAGCTGGGTGCTCATGGGCGGATAGACATGCTGGTCTGAACCACTGACCTGATAGCCCAGCTCCTTGGCCAAAATAGCCAGAGAACCCATGAAGGTGCCGCAAATACCAAGGATATGAATGTGCATCGACGCATTCTATCTTATTGATCCTTATTTTAAGAAATCTTATGCCGGTAAAACGGATTAAATAATGCTGTGCTTGCCGTATAATTGTCCTACTCTGTAATTTACAGCCAGCGCATCTCATGCATGAATGAAAGCACTGCGTATTATGTTCTTATCAGGCACTGAGGAGTCTTCATGCCCAGCAATATTTTTTATGCACAATCCGGTGGAGTGACCTCTGTAATAAATGCCTCTGCATGCGGTTTAATTGAGGCAGCCCGCAAGCACCCTGACGCTGGCAAGGTCTTTGCTGGTAAAAACGGCATTCTTGGAGCTCTACGAGAAGAACTCATCGACACTAGCCTAGAATCAGATGCTGCCATAGCTGCACTGCGGCACACACCAGCCGGAGCTTTCGGTTCCTGCCGCTACAAACTCAAAAGCCTGGAAGAAAGCCGCGCCGAGTATGAGCGCCTGATCGACGTTTTTAAGGCACATAAAATTGGTTATTTTTTCTACAACGGTGGCGGAGACTCCCAAGATACAGCTAATAAGATCGCCATTCTGAGCCAGCAAATAGATTACCCCCTCACTTGCATCGGCATTCCAAAAACCGTTGATAATGATCTACCAATTACTGATACCTGTCCTGGTTTTGGTTCGGTGGCAAAATACGTTGCGGTATCGATCCGTGAAGCTGGCCTAGATGTGGCCTCCATGGCAGAAAGTTCCACCAAGGTTTTTGTGATGGAAGTCATGGGGCGTCATGCTGGCTGGATTGCCGGGGCTGCAGGCCTGGCTGCTGAAAATGAAGGCGATGCGCCACATATTATTATTTTTCCGGAAATCCCTTTCGACAAGTCTGCTTTCATGGCCAAGGTCAAATCCTGCGTCGAAAAATACGGTTACTGTGCCATCGTGGTCTCTGAGGGTGCACATTATGCCGATGGAACCTTTCTTGCCGATGCCGGTAGCAAGGATGCATTTGGTCATGTTCAGCTTGGCGGCGTGGCACCAACACTGGCCAACATGATCCGCGAGGAGCTTGGTTATAAATACCACTGGGCAGTGGCAGATTACCTGCAACGAGCTGCAAGGCATATTGCATCTGCAACTGATGTCGAACAGGCCTATGCCATGGGCAAGGCTGCGATGGAATTCGCCCTGCAAGGCAAAAATGCGATCATGCCAATAATTGTCAGGGAAAGCAGCTCTCCCTACCTCTGGCATGTCGGCGAAGCGCCTTTATCCGATGTCGCTAATTTTGAAAAGATGATGCCGATAGACTTTATCTCCGAGGATGGTTTTGGCATTACCGCAAAAGCACGTGAGTATTTCGCACCACTGATACAGGGTGAGGATTACCCTCCCTACCAAAATGGGCTTCCGCAATATATTCGGCTTAAGAATATTCTAACTCACACAAAACTGCCCAGCTGGGAAGGCTAAGCAGAACCACCAGCCCGAAGCTGGCAAGATGCATCCAAAATGCTGATACAGATTTTTTCGATTATTTCGCCGGTCTTTATATGTGCTTTTCTGGGTTATTGCTGGGGGAAATTTCAGCACCCCTTTGACCGAGAGTTCGTCACCCGAATCATCACCAACATTTCCGCACCATGCCTGGTTTTTGCCACTTTTATGGAAGCAAGCATTGATATGCAGCCCTTCCTGTCAGTGATGGCTGGTACTTTTCTCAATGTCTTTATTGTCGGCCTGATCGCCTTTTTGATCCTCAGGGTACTGAACTTTGATTTGCATGCCTTTTTACCTTCCCAGATGTTTCCCAACACGGGTAACATGGGATTACCCCTGTGTCTGCTCGCTTTTGGTGATGAAGGCCTAGCACTAGGGATCACATATTTTGCCGTCAATTCTTTCTTTCATTTCACTATCGGCGTTGCGATTTCAAGAGGCTCAATGTCTCTAAAGGACATGGCCCGCAGTCCCATGTTCTTTACAGTCATTCTGACGCTGATACTGGTTTATTTTAATGTTAAGGCGCCGGTCTGGATCATCAACACCACCGAACTGCTGGCGGGTATTGCCATTCCGCTCATGCTGATCGCGCTGGGCGTCTCTCTTTCACAATTCAAAGTCAGCAGTATTCGCCGTTCTATTGGGCTGTCAGCACTTCGCCTGTCGCTTGGCTTTGTTGTCGGCTTGTCAGTAGCCCAACTGCTGGGATTGGAAGGAGTGGCCTGGGGTGTGATGGTCATTCAGAGTAGCATGCCGGTCGCCGTCTTCTCTTATCTTTTTGCCTTTCAAAACCAGCGCTCACCAGAAGAGGTTGCCGGCACTGTGGTCTTTTCCACCCTATTGTCTTTTATAAGCCTGCCACTTCTACTCTGGTTTGTCTTACCCTGACAAAAGTGAAGAGGAGATATGGAAAGGGTTTTTACAGCCACAAACTCTCATTGTTACTAAATTCAGCTGTCTGTGCTAGATTGATAAAATATGTAGTATTAAACATCATAACCATCATAATGGAGCCCGCGATGAAAATTTTAATGAAATTACCAGCTATCCAACGAAGCCTGAAGATCCTGGTGCTCTTGCTAAGCCTATTATATGGTCATTCTGTGATCGCTCAGGGTAGTCCTTCGCTGGATTCTGAATTCATTTTGAGTCTGAGTCTAACAGCCGGCGATCAAATGAATACCGGTGAGACGCTCGTAGCTCCTATCACTGGTGGTAATTTTTCAGGTAGTGGTCTTGAGGGTAGAATTCTGCCAGGAGGTGCCGACTGGATGACTCTATCCGAGGGACACAATAATTTGGATGTCCGCATCACGCTGGAGACAGATGATGGCGAGTATATCTACATGTCTTATACAGGGATTTTGAAATTTGCCGACAACCCCCAGGATATGTACTGGACTGTAGCGATAGAATTTCAGACCGCCTCAGCAGAATATGACTGGCTGAATCATCTTGTAGCTGTTGGCAAGGGCCGCGCTGAAAACGGCATGATCATCTACGATATTTTCAGGATTATCTGAACTGTCCTTTGAGTGGAAAACGCATAGAATGAACTGGAAAAAATGGTGCCGCAGAGTGGAGTCGAACCACCGGCTTGCTGATTACGAATCAGCTACTCTACCAACTGAGTTACTGCGGCATAAACCTGATTTTAATTTAGGGTGAACCCCCGGAAAGCCCTAGGATGGAGAATAAATACCGTATTTCACTTTTTAGGGAGCCAGTCTCTGAAGCACCCAGAGTCCATCATCCTGGCGACGATATTCAAAACGGTCATGTAGGCGATGCTCTCCGCCCTGCCAGAATTCAAACAAACTCGGCACCACTCTGATTCCGCCCCAAAAGTCCGGCAGGGGAATTTCTCCTTTGGCATATTTTTCGCGCATATGGGCAACCTGTGTCAGTAATATTTCTTTGGAACTCAGAGGCTGACTTTGCGGTGAGGCCCAGGCTGCCAGTTGGCTTTCATGCGGTCGTGAGAGGAAATATTTCAGCGATTCTGCAGTGGATATTTTTGTTGACTCGCCTTCAATTTTCACCTGACGCTCGATATCGTTCCAAGGGAAGTGCAAGCTAACTTTGCTGTTCACTGCTATATCCCTGGCCTTGCGGCTGCCATAATTGGTAAAAAAAACCAGGCCTTTAGCATCCAGGTATTTTAAAAGGACCATGCGTTGAGAAGGCTGTCCGCTGGCATCAACCGTTGCGATAACCATGGCGGTTGGATCATGAATCTGCAAATCAATGGCCTGCTGTAACCAAGCTTCGAACTGCTTGATGGGGTTGGCAGGCAGATCTTCTCTGCTCAGGCCACCCTGCAAATATTCACGCCTGAGATTTTCCAGGTCCATCAAAAATCCACTTGTACATCGAATTCAAAAATACGTTCTGAACGAATGCCCGTACCAAAATCAAAATAACCACGCCCATGTTTTTTATTAGCAGCCCAGCCGCCGATATATTTGGTACCATCGTCCCAACGGTAGGTTCCTTCTCCACTAAATACGCCGCGTACAAAATCACCGGTATAATTTTCTGTATTTCTAACCAGCCAGTTTTCTGTATTGCGATCTTCAGTCCAGTTTTCAATATTGAAGGCCTGGGTTCCATGACCATGGCGCCTATCATTACGCCAGTTACCGATATAGACATCATAGATACGATTGACGGGGGACCAATCGACGCTACGTTCCGAAAGAATTCCGCGGCCATGGCGCATTCCGACCAGCCAGTCTCCCTTGTAAACCCGCTCCAGATCGAGATATTCCAGGCGGCCATCGCCATGATACTGCCCGTCACGAAATTCACCACGGTAATGGGTAAAGCCCTCTACGGTTTCCTCAATCAGGATACCATAGCCATTGATGCAGTCGCCTCGCAGGCAGCCGATTTCCGGATCATCGGCAGCCTGGGCAAGATTTTGCTGAGCCAGTAGCTGCAGCATCATTAGACAAAAAAGTACTCTTTGCATTCTTTTTTCTCCCTTCGAGTTACGCCAATTGTATCGTAAGCCCGGTAATAACCCTAACTGGCAATGCTCTGTAGCTTCCCTTATATTTGCTTCCCTAATGTTAAAAATTCAAGGAATTCCTATGTCTAAGAGTGTTGCATTTATTGGCCTGGGTGTGATGGGTTACCCTATGGCCGGGCACCTGGCAAAAGCCGGTCATCAGGTCACCGTCTATAACCGTAATACTGAAAAAGCTCGGCGCTGGAGCACACAATATGGAGGTGCCACTGCTGACTCTCCAGCAGAAGCAGCTGCTGATGCAGAATTTATTTTCTCCTGCGTTGGCAATGATAACGACTTACGTTCAGTTTGCCTCGGAGACACAGGCGCTTTCACAACGACCAAGGCCGGTTCGGTGTTTATAGATAACACCACCACGTCGGCACAGGTTGCCAGAGAACTCAGTGCACTGGCAACTGAAAAACAGTTCAGTTTTTTAGATGCGCCTGTTTCCGGCGGTCAGGCCGGTGCTGAAAATGCAGCTCTTACTGTTATGGTTGGTGGTGATGAAGCCGCATTTGCACGAGTAGAGCCGGTCATTGATGCCTATGCAGCCAAGGTGGAATTAATGGGACCTAGTGGTTATGGTCAGATGACCAAAATGGTAAATCAGATCTGTATAGCTGGTGTGGTGCAGGGACTTTCCGAGGGGATACATTTTGCTAAACGCGCTGGTCTTGATGTAGAAAAAGTAATTCAAGTCATAAGCAAGGGTGCGGCCCAGTCCTGGCAAATGGAAAACCGCTACAAGACCATGATTAACATGGAGTTCGATTTCGGTTTTGCAGTTGACTGGATGCGCAAGGATCTGGCCATTACCATGCAGGAGGCACAGAAAAACGGTGCCTCACTTCCGGTTACCCAACTGGTGGATTCCTTGTATGCCCAGATACAGGAACGTGGTGGCAGGCGTTGGGATACCTCATCACTGATTACGCTGCTAGAAAAAAAATAGCAACAGTCTAAAATTTGCCTGCTTATGCCAGTATCAAGGTGAACATGTATTAGGGGACTTTATAGGCAGGGCTTGATGGTGATATTCACCATTTCTTGGCTGATTTAGAATGAAACAATAAGGCTTTATTATTGTGCTTATGTCTTAGGCGTGAGCTTACGGTAAGTACGGATGGCAACTCGACGCCACCACAGAATAAAACCGCTGATGAACATGAAGACGGGTATCAGGCCAATAATAGCAATCAGGGTGATTGCCCAACTTGACTCATAACGCCCGAAATGCAGATCGACCATTAAATCCATAAAGCCATGACTTTGGTCACCCCTGAAGTCATTGATGTTCAGCAAGTCGTTTGCCCCGTTAAGTAACCCGGCATCAAACATGGCTTCGACTTCCAGTGGCGGTATGCCAACAATGCCCATGCCCATGAGTCGGCTCAAGCCAAAGGTGTCAGTAAAGGCACGCAGTGTTCCCGGAATGGTCAGGAACATGCCACTGAGGCCCCAGGCAAACATGAAAATGAGAGTCCAGAATCCCAGTACGCTATGAAACTGCCAGAGGTAGGGATACTGACTTTTACCCGTTACAAAAAAACCCTGACGCCATTGTGCCCTGCCACGCCACCAGATGACAAAACCACTGAACATCATAAGCAGAAATGCAAAGGCTCCCCAGCCATTGAGCTGACGCCCTATCCCTCTGGGCAGTAATAAATCATCATGGAAGTTGATCAGCCAGCGATAGATTCCGGTTTGCCAGGGATTGGCACTGCCCTGGTCAACCCCGCGGTAGGGGTCAAAGTAGCGTATTGTCGACACCTCGTCCTGACGAACCACCACTGCAGCTGCTCGCTGTTCATTGAACGGTGGCGAAACCATGACGATTTCAAAATCGCTGTAAACTTCTTCAACCCGAGCATCCAGTGCATCGCCTGTGAGCGCTTCACCCACTGGCTCTACCGAAGAGGGTACGAAAAGCCGATCAAGCTGGTTTTCAAGCAAAAAAGCAACACCGCTGATGCTCATCATCAGGATATACAGACCAAGCGCAATACCGGCCCACAGATGCACCTGAAACAGCGCCTTATTCAAGAGATGGGTTTTAGGCGCTTGAACCCATCGTTGCCAGGATTTCAATGAATGTTAGTCAAGATCATAAGTGGTGAGACTGGGAGAATTTAACCAGCCGTTTTGCTGCCACACAGACGCTCTGGCCTCTGAATCGCAAACACCATCATTGGGACGTGCAATTGAGCCGTCTTCTTTTTGCACAAAACACATGGCACCTGCAGGCTCGCCGGAAACCAGTGGCAACATGATCACCTTGACTCTCTCTCCCGGTTGAAACGTAGTCCCATTGACGCCCTGACGCATGGCATGAACCTGTGCTGCACCTTCAAAACCCCAGGTAATCATCTCACCATTTTCATCCGCTGCTTCAATGTAAAGCCAGGTATGTGGATTGTTAAATGCCCAGCGCATAACGGTGCCTTCGATGATTCTTTCTTTGGAATTATCGAACATGGCAAAGGAATGATGACCAAGGGCAAATTGCCCCAGTGTTAAAAAACTGCCGATGATCATTGCTGTATACGTCATAATGAATTTTTTCATGTCTGTTTCCTCAATTAACTTTTCGTTGTTCCTATATTATTGTTTTATTGGCCCATCGGGTTCAGGGACTGTCCAGGAATATCAGGAAAATCCGTAAAGCCACGTGGATCCCTGAATTCCGGATCTCCAGGCAAACGGAAGAAAGTTCTGCCATCTTCATCCTGAAAGGAATTACTGCTGGTGGTGCATTCCCAGTTACGTATGCGAGCGCCAAACTCTTCCAAATCGGGACTGGCAGTATGGGTATAAACTGCTGACTGAGGCGACTGTAATCCTATTGGGTCATAAAAAGTCACTTGTGTAACCAGTTGACGCTGCCCTTCAACCGTCGTGATCTGTTGCCAGGTTTCGACGATTTCAATCTGATTGCTGGTCAGCGGCATACCACGTAGATAATCTGCCGGGTTAATCCACTTGGTCCAGACGATCAATTTGTCATTGTCCCAAAAACCAACACTGTCACCGGTGGCTGAATGCTTGCCATCGATATTGACATGCTCGGCATTGATATAGATACGACGGGTTTCATTCATGAAATCATTAAGCATCCAGGACTGATTCGGCATATTGACGAATTCTTTCACATAAGGTTCCCAGAGCCATCGCGGCATTCCAGGATACTCACAATTGGTCAGGCGGTCATAAAGTTGGGAGCCGTTTTCATTGATCTCAGCACGCCGAGCCCTGAAGTGCTCTTCATAGGCCGGTGTTAATATGCCCTCTCGCACTTCTCCTCCGGGTCGCATGGCGATTGCCATTGAACCTTCTACAAGGAAGATGGCAGGCATACTGTTATATCCGACACTCCATAAGCCATCCCAAACCGGAATTGTTGACATGGTATGCTGGGTACCACCGTTTGCCTGCTCCGACAGGAAATTGTAATGCTCCTCAGCTGTGGAAAAATCACGAGCTGGGTATTCGACCTCTGGATTTTCTCTGGTTGCTCCCGGAATCGATGCCTGTTCAATCGCAGAGCCTTGAGCCATAGCCTGAAGCTGAATAAAGCTCCCCAAAATAGCAAATAAAAAACTGTGAATAATTGATTTTTTTATTTTCATTATGTTTTTTTCCATTGTGGATTAACCCGTAAAGCATAGCCAGTCACATTTCAAATGTCTATTCCCTCGACATGGCTTAAAAGCACTGCTCTAGCGAGATGGACTGGATTCGATCTGGTAGCCTGGGTATTGTTAAAACTGTTTTAATTAACATTAACATCTATTGACCCCATTAATAATTATGGGTACTGTGATCGTGTCAAACAGGAGACCTATTGACTCTATGCAATTTGACGACAGTTACGCTCAAATACTTCGTTTGAACGTTGCTGGTAATCCAATTGAATGGCTTACCTGGCAGGAAGCCACTACCCTTTATGCCAGAGAACTTGTTACCTGGACCCTTGGAGATACGATCCGAACTGTCTTGGGTGGCACATCGCGTTTCAGTGGTGAACGCAGTTCCATTAAACTGAATAGCATTATTGCCTGTGCTGGTGATATTCATCACCACCATCACCAGAAGCCCGCCCTGAGCAACCGGATTTTATTTCGCCGGGATCAGAACGTTTGCATGTACTGTGGCAAGGAGTTTCTTGATAAGGAACTGAGTTGTGACCACATTCTGCCGACCTCACGTGGTGGCAAGAATATCTGGACCAATGTTGTCGCCGCCTGTCGCCGCTGTAACCATTTCAAGCAGGACCGCACGCCTGAAGAAGCACACATGGAGTTGCTTGCACTGCCCTTTGAGCCGAATCTGGCTGAATACCTGGCCCTGATGAACTCAAGGCGTATAAGATCTGATCAGATGGATTTTCTCAAGTCTCAGTTCTCAAAAAACTGTCGACTGCAGTAATAAGTTACCTATGCAAGTAAAAAATTGCGCGCCATTTTCAGAAATTCAGCAGGTTTTTCACTGTGCACCCAGTGCCCGCTTCCGAGAATCACTTTTATTTGCGCATTCGGGAAAAAACTTAGAGTCTGCTCCTTGTATGCCGGCATGAGGTAGTCGGAATTCTCGCCCTTAAGAAAAAGGGTCACGCCGGTATAAGCCTCTCGCATGCTCAGACCTCCTCGCAAATTTGCGTAACAGTCATTGATTACTCGCAGATTCATCCGCCATTTGAAGCAATCACCATCACGGCGCAGGTTACTCAGTAAAAAATCGCGAATCGCTTTTTCGGGAATACCTTTCTGAAGCTGATAATCCGCCTGCTGACGGCTGCTGATCGTATTTAGATCCAATTGCAACAGGGCACTCAGAGCCCGATCGGGCCCGCTCAAATAGGATACTGGTGCGATATCGACAACCAGCAGCTTACTGACGCGTTCCGGCCAGTTCAGGGCAAATTGCATGACCGTTTTTCCACCCATGGAATGTCCGATAAATAGGGCCTTTTCGATTTCAAGCGAATCGAGTGTCTGTCTCACATCTTCTGCCATTTCAGAATAACTCATGGTGTCAGCATGTGGTGACTGACCATGATTTCTAGCATCCAGACCGTAAACCGTAAAACTGTCTGACAGTTCTTTTGCCTGAGTTGCCCAGTTTCCCTGCTGGCCAAACAGCCCATGTAGAATGATCAAGGGCTGGCCTTCCCCGAAATACTGCTTATGATACAAAATCATTAAAAATCTTAGAGCAGATTAGCTTTGATATAGGCGATGATATCTTCGTGGTGGGTTTTCGTATTCACCTTTTCCATGATTTGTGCCAGCCGGCCATCCTGATCGATGATGAAGGTCATCCGATTTACTCCCATAAACTCCCTGCCCATGAATTTCTTCAGACCCCAGACACCATATTTTTTGGCAATGACATGATTCTCATCCGACAAAAGGGTGAAATTCAATTCATCTCGTTCCTCAAACTTGGCAAGGCGTTTAACCGGATCAATACTGACCCCAAGGACTTCAACCCCCAGTTTCTTCAGCACTTTTTCACTGTCACGTATACCATGAGCCTGTACCGTACAGCCGGGGGTCATCGCCTTAGGGTAAAAATAAAGCACCACTATCTTGCCTATGTAGTCCTTAAGACTGCGTTTTTCCCCCTGCTGATCTTGCAAAACAAAAGCAGGTGCCATGCTGCCAATTTTAGGTAAAGCCATCGCCAAGTCCTCGATTAATCAATTGCTTCATTTAAGTCTATCAATGCTGCTCTAATGTTCACATCCGGGTAGCTTTCTGTAAACACTCTTATTTCTTCTGCTGCCTGGGCAGGCTCCGTCGCCTGCAGACGTTGGATTTCTCTGAGCCAATCATCTGAATTCTGACGATAGTCTGCATGGCCTGCAAGAGGCTCACCTGTAGGTATGCGAAGTCCACTGGCAAGTGCAGCATTAGCAGCAAGGTTCTTCTCGCTAATAGGGATTGCAAGGGTATCCTTTATATCTTCCTGCATGATAATTATGGCTTCTTCCAACACTCCCGATGCAGCCTGAGTCTCTATCTGCCTTGCATTTACTGCCTGGACATTAAGAGTCTCTGGCGCATAGGCTTGCATCAGAAAATCCTCTGCTTCAATCGCTAACTGAAACTCCAGAAGCGGAGCATCCATTAGTGGAATCTTTGATTGCTCAAACGAATCACGGCTGAGCTGCGAAGCGTTATTAAAATACAGGAAAACTAGCAGTACCGATACAAAGATAATTACCGCAATTGAGTATGCCAGATACGAAATGTATTTTGTCATTCTTAGTACTGTATACGTTATATATCGAAAGAAGAGTTAAATCATGTAAATTTTTTACTCGAGAATATTCAACGCTTCCGGGAGAAAGGGTTTGCCCTGTGGATTTACGGCAGTACCGGTGATTTCAGCGCAAAGCAAAGGCTTTTCTTCTCCTTCACGTACAACCTCCTGCAGGAAAACAAATTTGAGGCGGGACTTTCTCAGGTATTGAGTTCTGACACTAAAGCGATCCCCGCTTTTTAGTGAACCCCGGTAATCCAGTTCAGCGCGGATAACCATTAGATTTATACCGGCAGCTGTCAATGCGGCAAAATCAAGCCCTCTAGTTTTGATGAATTCATGCCGCGCATGCTCCAAATAATTCTGGTAGACCGCATTATTGACGACACCCTGCAGGTCACATTCGTAATCCCTTACACTGAGCGTCAGTTGATGCTGCACTTTTGCCACTGAATTCTCCTGATTTTCAGACAGAGCTTACTTTAAGTCTCCGTTATCAAACAAGTTGTTGCTCTGAGACTTGCAAAAATTTTATCCACAACTCAACCTGTCGATTGCTCGGCTGTGGATAAATGTGTGTAAAACTTGGCGAGCTGAATGTTGTCAAGACTGGCGCAGAGTTGAATGTTTCCGCAGAACCTGACTGTTTAAATATTTTTATTAGTAAATACAATAGTTTACATTTATTAAATAGATGAATGGCAAGTTATTTGATCTTCTTAAACGCTATTATTACGAAATTTATCTATGTGCATAAAATCATTGCATTTATTTGTTTTTGAATACTTTGTATATACACCATAATGAACTATGATTTTGTTTTAATATTAGAAAATCCAGCCATCAAACAGGATATTACTAACTTAAAATCAGCCGATATCGGGTAACAATTACCTAAGAGGTATCTTGCAGACAAAAAAGCGGCATCCTCATGCCGCTTTTTTTTGCTCAGGCTGACTTCTGCCTAGCGAAGATCAAAACGATCCAGTGTCATGACTTTTGTCCATACTTCAACGAAGTCCTCAACCAGTTTCGCTTCACCGTCGGCAGTTGCATACAGCTCGGAAAGCGCCCGCAGCTCCGAGTTAGAACCAAAGATCAGGTCCACCGGTGTTGCTGTCCAGCGAACTGTACCGCTGTTTCGATCACGACCGACATAAACCCCTGCATCATCAGACTCTGACCAGGTCACCGACATATCAAGCAGATTTACAAAGAAATCATTGCTCAGTGTGCCGGGTGCATCAGTGAAGACCCCGTGCTGCAAGCTATCTGCATTCGCATCCAGTGCACGCATGCCTCCCACCAGAGCTGTCATTTCAGGCGCAGTCAGGTTTAGCATGGCGGCTTTTTCAACCAGCATTTCAGCCGGGGAACGTGGACCTTCATCAAAGTAGTTTCTGAATCCGTCAGCCACCGGCTCAAGGTGACCGAAAGAAACCACATCAGTCTGATCCTGCGAGGCATCCGTTCGACCCGGAACGAAAGGAACATCCAGCTCATACCCACCGGATTCAGCTGCCCGTTCAATTGCCGCTGCGCCACCGAGTACGATCAGGTCAGCCAGAGAGACCTGGCGACGGTTGTTGCGACTGTTAAAGTCATTTTGAATTCCCTCGAGCACAGCAAGCACCCGAGTGAGTTCGTCCTGATCATTTATGTCCCAGTCCAGCTGCGGAGCCAAGCGGATACGAGCACCATTGGCCCCACCGCGCATATCAGTTGCCCTGAACGTCGATGCCGAAGCCCAGGCTGTTCTAACCAGCTGGGCATTACTCAGACCCGAATCCAGAATATCGCCTTTGAGGTTACGGATATCTTGCTCATTGATCATGGCATAGTCAGCTTCAGGAACTGGATCCTGCCAAGTCAGCACTTCCTCCGGCACCAGACTGCCCAGATAGCGTGAACGCGGCCCCATATCACGATGTGTCAGCTTGAACCAGGCACGGGCAAAGGCATCGGCGAATTCATCTGGGTTATCCAGCCATCGGCTGGTGATGTCCCGATAAGCCGGGTCCACCTTGAGCGCCAGGTCAGTGGTGAACATGATCGGAGCGGATCTTAATGAGGGGTCGTGGGCATCAGGCACCAGATCCGTTGCTGCACCACGGGCCGGTACCCACTGAATGGCGCCAGCCGGGCTGCGGCTCTGCTCCCAGTCATAGGTATATAAATTCAGCAGATAGCCATGTGTCCAGGCTGTCGGATTGCTGGTCCAGGCCCCTTCCAGACCGCTGGTGATGGTATCGCGGGCATTGCCGGAACCAAAATCATTTTTCCAGCCCAGGCCCATCTGTTCAATACTGGCACCTTCCGGTTCCGCTCCAACATATTCAGCCGGGGATGCAGCACCATGTGCCTTGCCAAAGGTATGACCTCCGGCAATCAAGGCTGCTGTTTCTTCATCATTCATCGCCATGCGTCCAAATGCTTCACGGATGGCATTGGCAGCCAGCTGTGGATCCGGGTTACCTCCGGGACCTTCTGGGTTGACATAAATCAATCCCATCTGGGTAGCACCAAAAGGTCTTTCCAGTTCCCCATCGGCAGAGCGTCGATCAGCAGCGAGCCATTCGCCCTCCGGGCCCCAGTTAACATCATCGGGCATCCAGGCATCCTCTCGACCACCAGCGAAGCCAAAGGTTTCAAACCCCATCGATTCCATTGCAACGGTCCCAGCCAGCACCATCAGGTCTGCCCATGAAATACTGCGCCCATATTTCTGCTTGACCGGCCACAGAAGACGATGCGCCTTGTCCAGGTTTGCGTTATCCGGCCAACTGTTTAATGGGGCAAAACGTTGCATACCACCATCCGCACCACCTCTGCCGTCAAAGACACGGTAGGTCCCGGCACTGTGCCAGGCCATGCGAATAAAGAAGGGGCCGTAATGACCATAATCGGCAGGCCACCAATCCTGCGAAGCGGTCATTAGCTCGACAAGATCTGCCTTGACGGCTTCCAGATCAAGGCTTTCAAACGCTTCGGCATAGTCAAAATTATCACCCATCGGATCAGCCAGCATCTGTCTCTGACGCAGCGGGTCCAGATCCAGGCGGTTGGGCCACCAATAGTTGTTATCCGGCGTGGACTGCTGCGCAATGGCCAGATTGATTGAAATCGCGGAGCTGATACCGATAGCAAGCAGCTTCCTTAAAAGTTTTTTTCTTCCCATCATGGTGAAATTACCTCATCTGTATTTTGCAAGTTGGTAAAGGCATCCCTTGTTACGTTAGTGAAACATCAAACTGTAACTTTTTATGTCGAATAGAGTCCTTGGGTATAAGACATAAAACGGATAACTGTGGTAATGGTAAGGGGGACAGAAAAATCTGTAAAACAGATAATAATGATATTTATAATCGGTTTATTCGATTGATAAACTAGCGGTCATTCCAAGCTTCAAAGGTGGTCCTAGATTGATACGGACAAACAGCAATTATGCGATAGAAAAACCCCGATGCTTACGCTATCGGGGTTTCTTGTTTGGTGCCGGCACCAAGAGTCGAACTCGGGACCTACTGATTACAAGTCAGTTGCTCTACCACGGCTGAGCTATGCCGGCAAAAACTGTATGCTCCTATTATTTTATGCAATAGAAGGCCGCGAATACTAGCAATCTCCACTTTATTGTTCAATATTTAAGGTAGAATTAGTATTTACACAATACTGAACTCAGGAAGTCAAATGTCTTCAGATCCCAGCAAGCTTGGGGACAAACCAGTCTGGCAGTCCCTGCAGAAACAGCAAGGCAAGCTCAGCCAGCAACGAATTTCTGACTTATTTACTCAAAACCCACAGCGACTCAAGCAGTTCACTCTGCAGGCAGCTGGCTTGTACTTCGATTTTTCCAAGAATCTGCTGGATGAGGATACTTTTCTCTTATTACTGGGCCTTGCTGAAGAGGCCGGCATACAAAAAGCCATTACAGCCATGTTTGCTGGTGAACTGGTTAACAATACCGAGCAGCGCCCGGCCCTGCATGTTGCACTGCGTAGCCCACACAAGCAGACGGATGCTGAACAGGAAGTGCACGCAACACTGGCCAGGATTGAGCGCTTGGTCGACAGCATACACACTGGTCAATGGACCGGCTATAGCGGCAAGGCCATTCAAGATGTCGTTAATATCGGCATCGGAGGATCGGACCTAGGACCGGCCATGGTTTATGAAGCATTGAGCCCCTTTCGTGCAGAGCAGATACGCTGTCATTTTGTATCCAATATTGATCCAATTCTTTTGCAGCAGACCCTCTCCCGGCTAAAACCCGAAACATGCCTCTTTGTGATTGCATCAAAAACATTCACCACACTGGAAACCCTGCAAAATGCTGAGGCAGCCAAACGCTGGTTTCTAAAATCTGCCAGTGAACAGGATCTGCCCAAACATTTCGTGGCTGTCACTAGCAATGCTGATAAAGCAGCCGAATTCGGAATCGATCTGGTAAATATTTTTCCGATCTGGGACTGGGTCGGCGGTCGTTATTCTTTATGGTCTGCTATCGGCTTACCCATTGCTCTGGGCACCAGCATACAACACTTTAATGATTTTCTGGCTGGCGCCCATGCCATGGATGAACATTTCCGCACTGCGCAAGCAGCGGTCAACATACCTCTAATCATGGCTCTACTAAACATCTGGTACCTGAATTTTTTCAACGCCGAAAGCCAGGTCATTCTGCCCTATGCACAAAACCTGCATTTACTGCCCGCTTACCTCCAGCAACTGGATATGGAAAGCCTGGGCAAATCGGTGCACAGTGACGGCAGTCCTCTTAAAATGGCGAGTGGTGCTATACTTTGGGGCAGTGCAGGCACCAATGGCCAGCATTCCTTTCATCAATTATTGCACCAGGGAACCCACCTGGTGCCAGCAGATTTCATTGCTTTTCAGGAGAGCCCCACGGAAGAACTGGAACAGCATCAGCATTTGCTGGCCAACTGCTTTGCCCAGAGTCAAACACTGATGAGCGGCAAATCACTCACCGAAGCCAAACAGGAACTGTTAAAAAAGGGGCTCACGCAATCAGAAGTTGACAGACTGGCACCGCACAAAGTTATTCCGGGTAACCGGCCTAGTTCGACCATTCTGATGCAGGAGGTGACCCCAGCTTCTCTGGGTGCCCTGATTGCCGCCTACGAACATAAGGTCTATGCGCAAAGTGTCATACTGGGTATCAATGCCTTTGATCAGTGGGGAGTCGAACTCGGCAAGGTAATGAGCAAAGACATTTTTGAGGCATTGAACGAAACATCAAGCATTAAGCGCTTTGATGCCTCGACCAATGCATTAATAAATACCTGTCAGAGAAGGCAAAAGAATCAGAAGATATAAATCAGATTGATACTGGTTTCAGTATCGGTTTTTGAAAAACCCACCGGCACATCAGAGGTATTTCTGTACTCAAAGGCAATACGGGTGGAAATGCGCTCCAAAATGCTGGATTCTAGTCCAATGGAAAAGGTAGTGATCGTTCGTTTATCGCCTATTTCAAATATTAAACCCTGAGTGAAGCTGGAGGTTTCACTGATTACCCAGTCATACTCTTCACCAAGAGTAAGAACCACTTCGCCCTCTGAACCAACATCCTTTTCATTATTTTGTCGAAAACCGATACCTGCAAAACCTTCCAGCCTAGAAATGTCATCACGTAAAAAATATTGTCCATAACCCCCTGATACAGAAGCCTGATAATCAAAACCACTGAAGCGGTCATCGATAAATGAACCCTGAACATACAGGTACTTGTCTTCGTCTATCAGACGAAAATCAGATTTATCACGTACAAGATATCGCTCCGCCTTTCCAACCCCGTTTTGACGAGAGTTTAGGGTCCGAAATTCAACATTATGCGTCCAGTAATCTTCACGATAGGTAAGCAAAAATTCCGTATTCAAGGTGGTAATTTTGGTATTACCCGAGGTGCCTACATAACCTAGGGCAACACTGGCATCATAGGGTCTTTCTTCTTCAGCATTCTGCGCCAATACTGGTACACTGAAAACGATTAAAAAGGGGACTAGCAGGCTTAGTTGTGTCTTAGGCATTTTTTTTCCATGGGAAATCGTTTAGGTAAATTTTACCCTTAAACACATTTAATTTCATACCGTGAGAGCTAAGCTGTGAGCTAGACGATATACTTGAAGAAAGTGTAATAGCTTGCAGATAATAAAACAGCTTATGACTGAAACAGCAAAAAAGCCCTTTAAACTAGGAGTCGTCGAAGGCTTTTTTGGCACAGCCTGGACCTGGGATGCTCGCTCCCAATATGCGGATTTTTTCCAGCGGCATGCTTTTAATACCTATCTATACGCACCTAAAAGTGATCGCTTACTACGCTCTCAATGGCAGCAGGATTTTAATAGAGATCATCTCGATAGGCTGAAATCTCTGTGTGCGCTCTATCAAAAAAAACATATTCTTTTTGGGATTGGCATCACACCCTTTGAACTCTACCGCGACTTCTCCACGCACAAGCGGCAGCAGCTAACCAGTAAGCTTGAGCAGATTAATGCCATCAAGCCTGACATACTGTGTATTCTTTTTGACGATATGCGCGGGAATGACCCAAAGCTTGCACAAGAGCAAGCCAGAATCACAGATTTTATTCTCGATCACAGCCAGGCTTCCCAGCATATTTTTTGCCCTACCTACTATTCCTTTGATGAAAAACTTGCCATTCACTTCGGGAAAAAACCTGATAATTATCTAAAGGACCTGGGCAAACTAATTGATCCGGCGCTTGATATCTTCTGGACTGGTCCGATGATTTTTTCAGTGGACTATCCTGCAGAACATCTGGAACAGGTTGCCGGCTTTTTTCGCCGCAAGCCACTGATCTGGGATAATTACCCGGTGAATGATGCAGCCCGATTGACGGATTTCCTGCACCTTGCTGCTTTTCCCGATCGCGCATCAACTATGCGAGAGCTTTGTGCCGGGCACCTAGCGAACCCGATGAACCAGGCTTTTTTATCGCAGATTCCGCTATTCACCTTGGCACAAAATTACCTGGGACTCTCTAAAAAGAGCACGCTTGAAATAGCCTGTAAAAACCTATGCTCCGCAGAACTGGCAAAACAGATTTTGCAGGATTCCGCTAGTTTTCAGTCTGAAGGACTCAAAAACCTTGATGCCGAAAAGAAACAGGCACTGCATAATACCTACTCTCGCTTTGCAGATGAGGCGATTGCCAAAGAAATTCTCGACTGGCTCGTTGGTCGTTATACATTTGATCCCAATTGCCTGACCTGAGACTTGCCCTGAGCCCTCCTCTTCACTGATTGCTGCAAGTCCACTTGAGCATTCAGGATATGTTAATAAATCTAACGGCATACTGAAGACTCTCAATGCAAGAGGAGACCCACTATGAAAATGACAAGTATGACTATCTGTTCAGCGATACTGGCTATTTTTGCTGCCAGAGTACAGGCCCATGAATACCGATATGCGTGGGCAGATGCTCAACTTTATTTCGGCAATAGTTACTCCTACTTTTCGTCTTTTCCCATTGGTAGCGTAATCGGCGGCATAAGCTTCCGAAATCAGCAGCAGCGTTTTGGCCTGCAACACAGAATGAATAACTCCCATTTTTCCAATCAGCGCAGTTACCAGCGTGGCTACCGTAATGGATATCGAGATGGGCAGCTTCTGCAATCACGTCCGACTCGATACCGAACGACTAACTGTTATGAGGTTACTTATGATCCTTATGGCAACAGAATTCGTCGCAGCCTGCCACCCTCAGTCTGTCGACATTAGGCGCGTGACAGCTTTACCTGAATAAGGGCTCCACCCAGAGAGCTGTGCTCGATCTTGAGCTCTCCACCATAAGAACTGATGATATCCAGAGCAACAGCCAGACCGATTCCCTGCCCACTGTGGCGGGTATCAGCTCTGGCCCCTCTCTCCAGAATCCAGTGCCGATCTTTCTCGGGAATGCCTGCGCCATCATCTTCCACACAAATTACCAGCGTTCGGTTTTCCTCCAGAGCGCTAAGGCAGACTCTACCCAAGGAGTATTTGTAGGCATTATCTAGCAGGTTGCCCAGCAGCTCTGTCAGATCACTTTCTTCTCCGTAAAACCTCACTCCATCAACCAGCTCTAACGTGATATTCACACCCTTATCCAGATAGACTTTGTTCAAAGCAGCGCTTAATTTTTCCACGACCGGCATCAGTGGAACACTGGTTGCCAGCACTCGTTTCTGATGCGAACTGACAGCTCTATTGAGCTGGTAAGTCACAATCTGGTTCATCCGTTCGACCTGGTCAGCGATATCTACCAGGTCTTCCTTGCTGACTCGTTTCTTTTGCTGAACAATTCCTGAAATAACCGCTAGAGGAGTTTTAAGACTATGCGCCAGATCGCCTAGCGTTACTCGATAGCGGCTCTGACGCTGACGTTCGGTTTTTATAAGCAGATTCATGTTTTCACTTAGATTCTGCAGTTCACTGGGATAATTCTCACCGAGCTGTTCCTTCCAACCATTCTCAATCTCTGCCAGCTCGTACGCCAGTAGTTTGAGTGGCTTCATTCCCCAGCGAAGCAGAAGCAGCTGTGCCAACGATAGGAAAACGGCCAACGCTCCCAGCCATATCCACAGATTGGATTGAAACTCTCTTATCTCAGCCTCGCTTGGCGCCACTGATTCCAGCACAATAAAACTGAATTGCCGGCCCAGGTTTGACCAGTAGGTTCCATAGGCGGCAAAAGACATTAGCCCCTGAGTGGAAGTCTCCAGACTTCCAAAGTTAGTAAGACCAGGCTCGATATTCAGTAGCTGCAGATCGAGTTCGTTCATATTGATATTAAGTGCTGATTGACTGCGCCAAGCTTCATAGCTTTGCTCATCAAGAATAAATGCATAGAGTCCTGAATCAAGTTGATTGAATCGACTTTCTTCCAGATCGGGAACAAAAAAACTGCCATCTATTTCAGGTTCAGCAACACCAAGCAGCGCATATATCTGTAACTGCAGACGTTCTTCGACAGCTGCTTCAACACTATCCTGATAAGCCTGATTGAGGACAAGTCCGGTCAGGCTTAAAAACAATATCAGCAGGATGCCAAAGGCCAGAACCAGTCTTTGCTGCAGGGAATACCTGTCAGGTCTTGTTGTTGGGAGGGACATTGAAACGATAACCCTGACCACGGACGGTATCAATTGGCTTCAAGGTTTCGTCCGGATCCAGTTTTTGTCTTAAGCGACGAACAAAGACTTCCAGTACATTACTGTCACGATCGTAGTCCTGTTCATAGAGATGTTCGGTCATTTCCATTTTTGAAACCACCTGCCCAGGGTGATGCATCAGGTATTCCAGCACCTTGTATTCATAGGCCGTCAATTCAACCACTTTTCCGGCGACACTCAAGGTCTTGGCGGATGTGTCCAGACTGATCTCTCCAAACTCAAGGCTCGGTTTTGCAAAACCAGCAGCCCGCCTAAGCAGTGCATTCAGTCGGGCCTTGATCTCCTCGATCTGGAACGGCTTGACAACATAGTCATCGGCACCAGCATCCAGCCCCTCCACTTTATCAGTCCACTTGTCTCGCGCCGTCAGGATCAAGACGGGAAAGACCTTACCTGCTGAACGGATTTCCTTGATCAGTTCAATACCGCTGAGCGTCGGCAAACCCAGATCAATGATGGCTGCATCATATGCAAACTCTATCGCCTGAAACAGGCCAAGCTTACCATCCTGTACGCTATCAACAATATAACCATTATCTTCAAGGGCCTTGACCAACTGAGCCCTTAATAAGTCTTCATCTTCAACAAGCAGCAAACGCATTAGAATCCCTTGAGGGAGTGATGGGCTAGTCAATCTCTCGGCTTACTTCGCCGCTTCGACCATTTACGAAGACATTGAAGACCGTACCGTTCTGATCAACACGGATACGCCAGTCATTGTCAACAATACGGACACTAAGAACACGACCCTGGAAACGATCCTGGGCAATGTTTAAGGCCTGTTGTCGGCTAACAGCAGGTTCCGAACCTGATTTGGAAGGAGCAAGGTTATTGCCAGGAATAACCTGGGAAGGGAGATCTGGCAAAGCTCTGGTGCTTTCAGAGTTGCCAGCTACCCCTCCCCGGGGAGCCTGGGCTGCTGCTAGGGGTGATAAAGCAAAAGTCATAATCACCATTTTTATCAATAACTTACGTATCACATAACTCCACTCAGATTATCGGCTCAACATTCACTCTAACTCGAATTGTTGCACCTGGTTCGCGCTGAGTCCGCACTG
This sequence comes from Gammaproteobacteria bacterium, assembly GCA_038148435.1. Classification (GTDB taxonomy): domain Bacteria; phylum Pseudomonadota; class Gammaproteobacteria; order Pseudomonadales; family Pseudohongiellaceae; genus UBA5109. The sequence goes on from JAYQVM010000008.1 coordinate 39,160, forward strand.
TATATTCCTGGCTATTGTAGCTATAGACAACATCATAACCAACCAGTTTATCTTCCAGATAGGTGTCATACACACTTTCACAACGTTCGACCGTCTCATAATAACGTTCATTGCGCCGGTTGGCATTCTTGATATCCCGAGCAACAGAGGCCCCTAGCACCGCACCTACCACAACTCCTACACGCTGATTGCTCTTGCTATGACCGACAGCATTACCGATTGCGCCCCCGATGACCGCTCCAAGAATATCAGGGGTATTAGAGCTGTATCGGGGACGACTTTCACGAACGACCTCTTCCAACCAGCATTCCTGATGTGGCACAGAGTTTTCCACGGTACGATAAATGGGGGTACTGCTAAGAACATCAGCGTCGTAATAGCTGATAGTCGCAGCAAAGGCCGTGGTCAGTTCGAGGCCAAAGATGACACAGATAGCAGCTGTACTTAGTTTTTTCACTATTGTATTGGTTTTCATATGACCTCCTCGTCATTTCATATACCTGGGTATTGCTTTACTTACAGCCATCATCCCACAGCAAAAATGAATAAAGCCTGAATGCAAAGAAGCAAAATAGAAATTTGGCCTGAGCCAAACTCTAGATATCCGGGAGGGGCGAAAAAACTGTGTGAAAGGCTATGCTTAAGCCAATGAACTGACAGAAAATTATGATGATGATGGCCCTGTAGCTGCCAGCCTGATCAATCTCTGCGAGGGTAGAGGTTAAACAGCGTATCCCCAACTTGTAGACGTTCGGTTTTCATCTCGTAATTTTCAAGGTTTCTGTCACGATGGCCATAGGCTGTGATGGTGTCACCTAGCTGAATCATATCTGCGGACAGACCTGAGCGCCGGGTTCTACTGGGCGGACTTAATAATAACTTCCACTGCCGCCCTTCTGCTTCCAATGTCATACGATCATGAGGGTTGCCAAAATCAATCTCAATAACTCTTGCTGTCAGTATGAACTCTTCTTCGCTGTACCAGGACCAGCCATGGTGCGCATAAGTCTGGACCGCTGACAGGGAAAATAT
>JAYQVM010000009.1:0-36371 GCA_038148435.1 Gammaproteobacteria bacterium
ACAGGATACCTACTCGGTTCCATGCTGGTTAGGAAGCTTTGAAGGTCAGAATTACTATCTCGGCATCACTCAGGATATCGGTTCCTCCTTTCATCCCCCCCAGTTGAAACACAAGGTTTTGGTTGAAGGTCGGATACTTGCCGGTGAAAGTCTTTGTGGTGCCCAGGTGATTCATCCAGTGAAAATTTCGGTCCTGCCGGAACTCAGCCCGGAATGTAATACTATCCTGCCACAGATGACGGGCATCGAACCACCACCGCATGTCCGTGGCCCTGGCCCCTCAAACCGGGGGCTTGAACCACGGGAGCGTGCTGAAGCGCCACTTGCTCCAAAAGCACCCTTTCAGGCCAAAACTTTCACCGTGCCCTTTACTTTTGACAGTCCCTACATGGTTGGGCGTCAGACTGGCATCATCGACCAAGCAATCCGCTATGCCGAACAAGTGGATGCTGAACTAATTGAAGTGACCATCAATCGAGGTGCCAACTTACTATCGGATGGCACTCATATGATCGAATCTAGTATGGTTATTGATGAGCGCTTCCGACGATTTAACACCATTTTCAAAGAAGCTGGCTTTCGGGAAGACCAAATCAGTATTCGTGCGGACTATACGGAAGGTCGTGGCAGCGGCGTCAATGATGATCAGCTACGCAATGTGGATATCACCGTGTATCCCGGCAACTAAAGCGTCACTAGAACATTAACTGTCATACGTTCAGCAGATAAAAAAGTACTTGATAGCACTAACGGTGATGACGATACGAATCTTATCTGATGCATAAATTCTACAAACGTAAAATAGTCTGCAGATAGGAGTAATGGCTATCCCCTTTGCCAACCAGGTTCAAGTAATCGCCGGCATGTAGCCAGGTATAACCCCCCTCAAGCGTAAGTTTGCCATTCCAGACATGCCAGCGTAAGCGGGTTTCAAGTTGTGTTCCTATATAGTCTTCACCAAGACTGCCGGGGTGACGGTAACGCGTAGTTTTCCAGCCTTGTGCTTCGGCGGCCAGAGAGTAACGCTGGAGTTTCACAAAGGCGTCTATATTCTCGCGAGGAGCTATGTTAAGTAGGAGGCTTGGCGTATCAATATTGTTACGAACAAAAGCACGGTAGGTACCGGTGGGGCCATACTCCGGTCGAGGAACACCATAAAGAGAATCGAAGCTGTTATTTTCGTCATCCAAGGGGTTTTTATCACCACTGGCATAGTCATAGATAAAACTAAGCTGAGGCTGCCAGGGAGCATCAAAGCTAAAACCAAACTCGAGATGGGTAAACCTCGCCTGATGATTTCTAAGTGCTGAAAGTGAATCACGGGCGGGAGCATCTCCAAACTGAATCAGGTTATCAATTTCATAATGCCAGCGTGAAAGTTGTGGTCCTCGATAAAATCGCACACCAGTAGTGAGTATCTTGAGTCGTTGATTGGCTGGCTGGTCGCGATTTTCATCAAGCCCATACACATAGAGTTCATACCTGTCTGGTAGGCTAGACAGAGCGGCCCTATAAATGCCACCCCAAAAAATCTGATTACCGGGCTCATTATCTAATCTAGGTTTATTATCCAGTGGATCACCAGAGAATCGCCTGGCTGTCGGTAGTGAATAAAACAGTTCTAAACTGGTATCTCCCTGTCCAAGTCTGGCATGTATCCCAGAAAAAGCATTTATCGTGTTGCGATAGCGGTTGCGGGCCACCAGTCGCCGCGCACCCTGATCCAGGGTAAAACGACCAATTTTAAAGAAGCCCTCATCATCTTCGCTGAAAATACCACTTAGCGGTACTGTCAAATTAAGCTGCAGTATGTCAAACGGATTGGTAGTCAAACCATCCAGAGGGGTCCCGCCATCACTAAAATAGGTGCGCATGTCGGCAAGCTCAGCTGTAAGAGTGACACTGTCAAACTCAGCTTCCATCTTTAAGAGGTGACGCCATTCCAGCGCCTGGTCGCTGCCATCGAGACCCGCACGAAATTGTCCTTGTAGGTTCTGCATCCTGGTTTGTTGTTCAAATTCAAAACTCAGCCAGTCAGGCAGACCAGCATGCTGTTGGGCATGCAAACCGGGAGCAAAGCCAGCAAGCAGGAAGCCGATGACTGAAAAATTTCGACAGCACAAACGGAAATTAGTCGGAGAGATAATGAGGGTTGATAACATTGCTTATTTGATATTTTCTAATCTTCGGCTCCATCATAGGCCATATGCCACTCTTTATACCAGTCAGGCGGGGGTCGCTTTGTATGGGGTAGCAAAACTTTTTTTGTTAAGCGCTGTACACAAAATTTGTGTACTTTCGAGAATCATTTTTTCTACATGCTGATCACAATGAAATCTTGCGCAGGCTTCTATATTTGTATCAAGAATAAAAATATTCATGCATAACTTTTGCTTTCAGTGGGAACCATCTGGTTTTATCTCAGGTATTTGATGATGCGGCTGTTCTGTACGAAAGCGAGCAGGCCCATTGTAAATCAAGATCGCTTTTCACTGAAATTAGCGTATTATCCCACTCAAATTAAAAAAACGGATTGAGTTTTATACGTCATGAAAAATCTTATAAAAGTAACAAGCTTCATATTCTTTATTCTTTTCGCAGCCAGTTTGGTAAATGCACAAATAGCTGAACGGAACCTTCCACCCGATATTGATCCTGAATCATTATCCAGACTTCCATTCCTGCTAAAGGACTCATTCAGCGAAGAAGACCAGCTTATTTTTGAGGCCATCAATGGCGCTAATACAAACACCCCAAGAATGGGACCGCCTAGCAATTCCATCTACAGTATCAAGGCTGCTGGTCCTTATGACGCCATGAATCAAGCCTTGAGAATCAATGGTAATCTGGACCGACAGGTATTTGAAATCTCTACCCTGGTGCCTGCCCGTGAATACAACTCACGTTACGAATGGACAGTGCATGAAAGAGGTGCCCGGCAGGCAGGTGTGACTGATAACGTCATTGATGCGATCAAATATGAAAGACCGACAGACGGTTTGCCCGGGCGGGATGCGACCCTCATCGAATATGCTCGTGCCTTATTACTTGGCGATCATCAGGTTCCTTCTGCGCTGTTTTCCCGTATGGTCAATTTATTTGGCCGAGAAGGTACTATAGAAATCACTATGGTCATTGGTGACTACACGATGACAGCCATGCTTCTGAACGCAGTGGATCAGCATTTGCCTGAAGGCACCGAATCAACATTACCAGTAGACTGATTGCTAGGGTTAATTTAATGGATTTACTTGCATACTGATGCCCGCTCTAGCAAAAAGCGAACAACAGTTTATTGCCCATCCTCCAGTGATTCGCTGGCGCTTAACCATTCTTCTTCCAGTTTATTGATCTCAGACAGCAGCTGGCCGCGCTCCTGCAACAAGTCACCAAGCTCCTGTTTACGTTCATCCTCATAAATTGTTGCATCCTGTAGCTGCCGCTCAAGCTGAGTCAGCCTGCCCTGTTGATGAAGTAGACTTTTTTCCAGATGGGTGACTCGCTCACGAAGGGATTTTTGCGCCTGTCTCATTAAGGCAGCCTCCTGCCTGAGTCCTTTTTTACTGGCTTTGGGCTGTTTGGGTTCACTGCGCTTTGATTGCCGCATATCACTGCTCAAGAGGAGCCGTTCATAATCATCCAAGTCACCCTCGAAGAATTCCAGCTTGCCATCCTTGACCAGTAAAAACTGATCCACTGTGTTAGCCAGCAGATGACGGTCATGGGATACTAGTATCAGAGCACCGGAAAATTCCTGCAGGCCAATGGTCAGGCTATGGCACATTTCGAGGTCCAGATGGTTGGTCGGCTCATCCAGCAAGAGAAGATTGGGTTTCTGCCAGACCACACGGGCCAAAGCCAGCCGCGACTTCTCACCCCCTGAAAAATGTGTAATCGCCTCACTTCCCCTGTCGCCCTGAAAATCGAAGCCTCCCAGAAAGTTTCTGATTTCCTGCTCGCGGGCTTTTTCATCCAGTGCCTGAATCAGCTGCATGGGCGTGGCAGCCGGATCCAGCTCATCAACCTGATGCTGGGCGAAATAGGCCAGCTGCAGGTGATCCGAGCGATTGATCTCCCCGGCCAGTAGGGGCAGCTTGCCGGCCAGTGTTTTCAGCAGCGTGGATTTACCCTGGCCATTTTTCCCAAGCAGGCCAATGCGTGCCTGTGCATTTATGTTCATGGAAAAGTTCTGAATCAAAGCTTCTGTGTAGCCAATGGCAATTTCCTTGCAATTGATCAACGTGGCTGGCTGTTTTCGCGGCTCCAGGAAATGGAAATGAAAGGGGGAATCGATATGTGCCGGCGCAATATCCACCATCCGTGACAACTCCTTCAGGCGACTTTGAGCCTGTCGCGCTTTTGATGCCTTGGCACGAAAACGTCTGACAAAATCTTCAATCTCCTGCTTGCGACGCTGCTGCTTCTCATACTCAGCTTGCAGTCTTGCCTGCCTCTCGGCTTTCTGTTGCTCGTAGTCGCTGTAATTACCCCGGTACAGGATGAGTTTCTTATTCTCGAAACTGACAATGTGACTCACCACCGTATCCAGAAAACTGCGATCGTGTGATATCAGTAGCAGGGTTCCTGAATAGCGCAGGAGCCATTGCTGCAACCAGAAGGTCGCCTCCAGATCCAGGTGGTTAGTTGGCTCATCCAGCAGCAGAAGATCCGAGGGGGTCATCAGAGCCTGCGCCAGGTTCAGGCGTATGCGCCAGCCACCGGAAAAGTCGGTAACAGAACGCTTAAAATCTTCCGGCGCAAAGCCCAGACCAGAGAGTAACTGCTCGGCACGATTACGGATCGTCCAGCCCTGATGCAGATCCATGTCTCCATGCAGACGCGCAAGCGCTGGATCATCCTGGGCCTCTTCGGCAGCCAGCACTTGCTTTTCAATAAGGCGAAACCATGTATCGCCATCAATCACATAGTCCAGCGCAGAGCTGGTGCTGGCGGCTGTTTCCTGTCGCATCTGTGCCTTACGCAACTCAGCGGGAAAAGCAAGATCACCGGCATCTGCAGCAAGCTCTCCCATCAAGAGACGGAACAAACTGGTCTTGCCGCTACCATTTCGCCCGATAATGCCGACTTTCTGGCCGGCATAAATATTCAGATCGGCCTGATCGAGCAAGAGCTGCGTGCCCCGTCGCAGGGAGATTTGTTGCAGGGAAATCATAGAAGGTAAGGCAAATCAGAAACCGGCTGGCTGTTCAGTAAGTCGTTTATTGCAACAGGTAAACCGCTAGGTCCCCAGATAGCGATGAGGGCAGCAAGGCACCATCACCACCGATGCTCAGCTGATGACCAAAGGCCTCCACTTTGCCGACAAAACTGCCGTCCTGTAGGTCGATCTGGAGTATGACTGACTCAGCCATCGACATGCCACGCGGCTCGGCACTGAGATACAGCTTGCCATCGGGAGCAAAGTCGATGCTGATGGGTCGTCCGCTGTAATCCCACTGTTTAATGAATTCACCCTGCGGCGTAAAAATCTGAATACGCCCGTTTTCGCGGTCAGCCACATAAACGGTACCGTCAGGTGCTACTGCCAGGCTATGCGGCAGATTGAACTCCCCGGGCTGTGTGCCCCGCTGCCCCCATTCACGTAGCTTGTTGCCTTGCGCATCAAAGACCACAATACGACCATTCGCGTAGCCATCCGCCACATAAATCAGACCATCCGGTCCAAAAGCAATATCCGCCGTGCCACGCTGAATACGGCTGATAGCCGGCACATCACCAACACTGATTTGCATCAACTGCTCACCCTGCGGTGAAAATTTATAGATCATTGAGGTCGTGGCATCGACCGTCCAGACATTGCCTTCAGGGTCAAGGCGCACGCTGTGCGGATAGGCGAAAAGCCCACCCCCGAAGGTGCGCAGCACATTGCCCTGCCGGTCTATCACTACCACGGGGTCATAGTCCGAATTGCGCTGGAACAGATACAGATTTCCCTCGGCATCACCGGCCACCGCGGAGATGCGCTCCAACGCCATCGGCGGATTCAGGCTGATATCGATACGCTGCACCGGTAAGGCAGATGTCGATGCCACGGCTGCCCGGTAAATATAGTCATTGCCGTCATCTGGCCCGAAGATTTCATCATCAACCTGGGCACTTAGCAAGCAGGGCAATAAGCCCAACAGCGCACAGCAGACTTTAGTTTTCAGCATCATCTACTTACCACTTGCGGCACAAGATCAATGCGCCATACTATCCCGCCCGCCTAGGAGCTGTCTATTCTTCCCTATCTGAATTGAGGTCGACTGAGTTGAATATTTGATTGAAGCAACCATATTAACAACAACAAACCTTTATGTAGTTGGAGCATGACACGCAACGAAAATTTTGATCAGTTTCAGGAGGCCCTTAATCAGCAGCTATGGCAAATCCAGCAGCTTACAGAGCTGTCTCAAGTCACTAAAGATGAGGATGCCCTCAATGACATCCGCTTCTACCTGCATGTGGAAGAAGGGAAACTCAAGCTAATGCTGAGCAAGTACAGGCATTATCTCCATTAGGCCGAGGGCATAAATGCCGACCGATGAGCAGTCTGTGCTAGAGCACAATTCTGTAATCAATAAGGAAATCACTCTAAGCACCTGACATCAAGTCACGGTATAACTACAATAATGTCAGTTAATTTTATGCCACCCCTTTATTCTGGGCCTCTGGCAAAAAATCGGAGAGCTACGTCTTGGCCCGAGCCGCCCAATTAACCCCGAGCGTTTTGCTGTGCTTTGCTGCCATCAGTCAACTGCAAGCTCAGACCGTTGATCTCAACGACAAGCGCTTTGATATCCCGCGAGTTATACAAGAGCCACGTGTTGATGGCGTCCTGTCTCCCGGAGAATGGAATGCAGCTATCGTGATCGATGATCTAGTGGAATCGGTACCTGTCGAATTTTCTGCTCCTGATGAGCGTACCGTGTTTCGGTTGATGTATACCGAAGATGCCCTCTACGTTGCGATCTATGCTTATGATGATCCCAATAATCTGACTGCCAATGTCTTGCGCCATGAAACCTCGCTTCGTTGGGATGACCGCGCCGGTATCATGATCGACCCCTTCAATAATAAACGCAGTGGTTACTACTTTCTGACAAATCCTAATGGAGTCAGGCATGAAGCCATCTTTACCAGTGCAACTAGTCAATCTTTTGACTGGGCAACCATCTGGAATGCGGATGCCAAAGTGGTAGAGGATGGCTGGACAGCAGAAATGGAAATCCCCTTCAAGAGCCTAACCTTCGACCCACAAAACGAGACCTGGGGAGTCAATTTTATTCGTGAGCAGATGTCTAGCCAGTCTGCCATGGCCTGGTATACGTATAATGGCCAGCAGAACCCTGCTTCTTCAGGAGAAATGTCCGGCTTCCGTGACCTCAACCAGGGGCTGGGCCTCGACCTGATTCCATCCTTTAGTACCGACTACCGGCAAAACCATGTTTCCAATGCTGCGGATTCGTATCTCAATCCGTCGTTCGACATGACCTACAAGCTTTCATCGTCGATGAATCTGACCCTGACTTGGAATACCGACTTTGCCGCTACCGAGGTCGATGACATCCAGCTAGACCTGGACCGCTTCAGTGTTCGCCTGCCGGAAAAGCGTTCATTCTTTCTTACCGATATGGATATATTTCAGTTCGGCAGCAGCGTCAGTCGTTTTAACAATAGTACGCAGGATCCATTTAATTCAAGGAATATCGGTCTGAGTGATGACGGTGCCCAGGTCGACCTTACAGGCGGAGCCAAGCTGAGTGGTCGCGTTGCCGGTTTTGATGTCGGCACCCTAATTATCCGTCAGGAAAAGCACAACACGATTGATCCTACCAATATCTATATCGGCAGGGTGAAACGCACAGTCCTGTCACAATCGGAGCTAGGAGCAATTTTCACCGAGGGCGACCCCTCCTCCAACGACAGCAGCTCAACCATCGGACTTGATTTCACTTATCGTAACACTCAGCTGCCTAATAACCGTACCATAGTCTCTAATTTATGGGCGCAACAGACAGACAACCCTGGTTTGAACGGACAGGACAGCGCTTGGTATATAGATTTCGACTTTCCCTCCAATGACTCCTGGTACTTCAGTGCCAGAATCGAAGAAGTCGGGGAAAATTTTGATCCGCGCCTGGGCTTTTCCAACCGTAGCGGTGCCCGACAACTCTATGGTGTTTTAGGCAATAACTGGATATTTAGAAATCGCCCCTACCTGCAAAAAATTTCGTCCAGCTTGAGCGCAATTCAATATAACTATCTCGACAACAATGATCTGCAGAACAAGATAGTTTACTGGAATATGATTACGGCCGAGAGTCGGACCGGCGACGAAGTACAGATCAATATTAGTGACCAGATACAAGTATTGCGTCCCGGCGAACGAGCACCATTGGCCCGGCTCGGCGTGGTTATTCCACCCGGACAGTATGACTACACACGTTATCAGTTAAACCTGTCTTCCAGTGAGGCGCGTCCCTTTTCTGCATCGCTCAACAGTACTGTTGGCGACTACTATAATGGCCGCAGCTGGGAATCAACCGCAGGGGTCAACTGGAAACCCAATGCTAATCTCTCTTTTGACTTTTCCTACGAATACACTAAGTACGATATGCCACAGAAGACCATAGATACCAGAGTTGTCGAGTTCGAAAATGTCATCACTTTCAGCCCTTCACTGTCCGTCGTCAACCTGCTTCAGTATGAAAATGTTTCTGATACGATCGGTTTTAATTCACGCTTACGCTGGAACCTACAATCTGGCCAGGATATCTGGTTTGTGCTGGGACATGGTATGCGCGATGAGGATGAGGACGGCGACTTTACCGATCTGGAAACCACCGCCACTTTTAAAGTCCGATATACCTTCAGATACTGAAACGCTGCTAGCAAAATTAGCGAATCAATGATCCATCATCAAAAATACCACTTGTATGACAACCCAGGCCTTGTTGAGCAGCCATTTCTTCAAGCGCCCTGAACTCTTGATAATAATTATCATCTGAGCGGTATCGAACCACTTCGGCATAACCCAGACTGATCAACTGGCGCTCAATCAGCACCCCATTGGCAAACACATAACGTAAAAGTCGTCCGTAAACATCGCGATCCGTTTCATCCCGCTCTAGCGTCAGAGTTTGGCCTTCAAGAAGCTGGCGATTGGCCAGGGTGGATTCCTCATAACAGGGCTCTCCGAACTCCGGCGCATTAGCCGCAATATATCGAACCCGCTGTACTTCTCCGTCGATAAACACATCAATGGTATCTCCATCAATAACACGGCGCAGTTCCGCAGCCTGGGGCATCGAATCCCGTATGGCCTCATATTCAACGCCCAGAAAACCAATCTCAGCATCTGCCAGCACCGATTTCAGACCCGGTTCCACACTTCGTCCGATAAAAGGTAGAATATGTTGGTGGGTAAAACTGGATTCTTTCAGGCTAATATCAAACTCCGTAAAAACCACGCCAAACGCCAAAACAAGTAAAATTTTTAAAGTCACTTTCATAGCAGCTCAATCTTTCTCAGATTTCTATAAAAAATGTACACTCAAAGAGAAGCCTGGTTTATATGCCTGGGATCATTCAAAACGTTGCAGTCCTTGCTGGGAAGACCGTATCAGTAAATATTTCTGGCACCCTCTTGAGATAATTTTAAACCCCTCGACAAAAACTAACTGAGACACTAGCAGCTATTTGCTATGCTTTACAGGTTATCATCAGCAAAACATTAGTCAGGCCACTCTTTGCAAACTCAGTCAACCCCAAAACGCTTGGGCAAGTTTTTTTCCGTCTTCCGCTACTCTCAGGTTGCCCTGCGGCTGGTCTGGGAAACAAGTGCCTCGCTGACACTGGTGATGGCCCTGTCTACCCTATTGACCGGTATCTTGCCGGCTGCCATTGCTTCTGTGGGAGGACTTATAGTCGATGCAGTGGTGACAGCCATAGCAGAAAATGACACCGAGCAGGCTGCTGCCCGACTACTAACACTGTATCTGGTTCTGCTAGAAGCGGGCCTGGTCATTTTGGTTACAGCTGCCCAGCGCATCAATACCATATGCCAGTCAATCCTGCGCGTGCTGCTGGGCAATAAAATCAATGTCATGATTCTAGAAAAGGCCCTGACACTAGAACTGGCCCACTTTGAGGATGCTGAATACTATGACAAGCTCACCCGTGCTCGCCGGGAAGCATCGAGTCGCCCTCTGAGTCTGGTTATAAAAACCTTCGAACTGATCCGCAACATGATTGCTTTGCTTACAATCGCTATTTTCCTGCTGCAGTTCTCTCCCTATGCGGTATTGCTACTCATCGCTGCCGGAATACCTGCTTTTATTGCCGAAGCAAAATTTTCCGGTGAGGCTTTTCGTATCTATCGCCGTCGTTCTGCCGAGCGCCGTAAACAGCTTTACCTGGAAATGGTGCTGACCCGCGAGGATGGGGTCAAGGAAGTCAAGCTATTAGACCTAGGAAAACTGTTTCTGGATCGCTATATCGGTATTTTCAAGGAGATTTATAAAGAAGATCGCAATCTGGTCCTACGGCGGGGATTCTGGGGATTTGTCTTGGGGCTTCTGGCCAGCGCTGCCTTTTATTTTGCCTATGCCTGGGTGGCTTTTGCCGCTATTGCCACTATGATTTCAGTGGGACAGATGACCATGTACATTGCCCAGTTCCGTCTGGGACAAAATGCGGTTTCGGATAGCCTGAATTCAGTTAACGGCATGTATGAAGATAATCTGTATTTATCCACACTCACCGAGTACCTCGATCATCAGGTCCCCGAAAGTTCCGGTAAGCAGACAGCCGGGCCCAAGCCTTATGAAGGAATCCGTTTTGAAGGCGTGAGTTTTTATTATCCTGGTACCAAAATTCCAGCACTCGAGAAGATCAACCTGCATATCCAGCCGGGTGAAAGCCTGGCACTGGTCGGAGAAAATGGCAGCGGTAAAACCACTCTGATCAAATTACTGACGCGACTGTATACTCCCAGTGAAGGTAACATTTATCTGGAAGGCCTGAATCTTCAGGACTGGGATATCGCCAGTCTGCGTGCCAAAATCGGTGTAATCTTTCAGGACTTTGCCCGCTACCAGTTACTGGTCGGTGAAAATATTGGTATTGGGGATGTGCCAAATCTCGAGCAGCGCGAACAGATTGCCGAGGCTGCCAGCAAAGGCATGGCGGACGATTTCATTCAGAATTTACCTGAGGCCTATGACACCCAGCTGGGTACCTGGTTCCACCAGGGCAAGGAGCTTTCTGGTGGTCAGTGGCAGAAAATTGCCCTGTCACGCGCCTTCATGCGCAACAAGGCTAACATCTTGATTCTGGACGAACCGACAGCTGCTATAGACGCTCGAGCCGAAGCAGAAATATTCACCCACTTTCGTGAACTAACTTCACAGAAAATTTCTATCATCATTTCACACCGTTTTTCCACGGTGCGCATGGCTGATCATATAATCGTTCTGAATAAAGGGCGAATAACCGAACAGGGGAGCCATCAGGAGCTGCTTAATTCAGGCGGCCAATATGCTTCGCTTTTCAAGCTTCAGGCTAGGGGGTATCAATAAATCATTACAACCCGAAAAACCAAAAAAAACTGCATACGAAAATTTTCATCCCTACATGACAGGTTTATACCTATCGAAGTGTATGTCACTTCCAGCCGTTTCAAACTGGACAGGAAATTCAAGAATATCTGATTACTCAGCTGGGTCGACCCTCTGAGCAGTGGTGCTGTTCATCCGGTACCAGCCAGCGATGGAATAGCGATCACGCCTAGTCTGCAGCACCTCATGCAAAAAGTCTTCGCTTAAAAAAGTCACCAGCGTGCCAAATTCAGGCACTATACGAATAACATCCTTATCAGAGGTATGCAGCAACAATTCTCCACCATCTTCAGCCATCCACTGCTTGTTAAGATACAAAACCAGAGAAAGCACCCGATTGGACTCGCCTTTGAAAGCGTCCAGATGTTTGCTGTAAAAAGCACCAGGTGAATAATGGGCAAAGTGGCTCTCAAAGGAAAATAATCCCAAAAACAGCTGTCTGTTGAGGTATTGCTGCAGTTGTCCCGTCCAGACCAACCAATCTTCACCGGCGGGTGAAGAACCATTTATCCAGCAAATTTCATCACTGCGCACCTGCTCATTATGTGTGTAATCCAGCTGCCTGCCGATACCGGCCGGTTCGAATTTTTCCACCTGCAATGTCTGCACCTGTGTAAAAAGTGCTTCACATAAATTCAGTGGTAGCCCAGCCGTTTGAATACTGTAACCCTGGACATATAGATCATTGGCGATGGAGGCAAACCCTGATTGGTTTTCAAACTTAATGCTTGTTTCTCGTTTCATCCTGAGCCTCAGGGTCTGACATTATTTTATTGCTTTCCCTTCGATGAAAATTTTTGATACTGGTATGTACACCTCGAGTTAAAATTTTCGCGTGATTTTCCAGAATATCCACCCCATAAAGTATGCCCACCACCAATAGCGATACCTTCACGGCAGCTATTAGATTGTTGGTGCCAATCATCGCACCGATGGCAGCGAGCACCCATATTGTTGCTGCTGAGGTGACTCCCATCACCGCCCCATCACGGGCCAGCATGACGCCAGCACCCAGAAAACCGATACCGGTAATGATCTGCCCCAGCACACGGGTAGGGTCAGAATTTTGTACATCAAGTGAGGTCGAGGTAGTGATGAATAGATAGGTGCCCAACGTTATCAGGCTGGCAGTTCGGATGCCCACTGGCTTGCCACGCACCTGCCTCTCAAATCCGATCATGCCGCCACAAAGGATGGCGATTAAGATGGCATGCCACTGATAAGGCAAAATATCAAAAAATTCAGCCATGTCTGTTACCTTTTTTCTTGATGTTTAAATTCAGCTCCATTTTCAGGGCATCTGCGCCATCACCATAATACTCGGTGATCTGACTGATAACCCTGAAATCAAAGCGTTTGTAGAGTTCCTGTGTTTTTTTATCGTTGGCCCTGACTTCAAGTCGACAACGTTGATAACCTAGTTGTCTGAGTTTTGTAAGTGTCCTTTGCAACAGGCTGGAGGCAATACCCAAACCTCGCAGCTCGGGGATCACAGCCAGTGAGTAGATACGTGCCGGGCGTGGCAAGTTAGGTATAAGGCAAAGCAGATAGCCATGCACCCGTCCGGCTGAGTGACAGACAAGCGAGATGGTTTTTGCCTTTTGCAACAGATATTGCAACTGGCGTCGGTTGAAATTATCTGTTTTGAAACAGCGCTCTTCTATTTCCAGCAGTGCATCCACTTGATTGATTAACGCTGCTGAAAATTCAAAGTTGGTCAACTCAACGACCTCTAGATTCAAGTCGTTGCTGGAATTCCGACATAATCAACATATAGAGCTCATCTCCAAGGAAAGCATCCTCAACATCATGGTCGATATTAGGGTTATCATTCACCTCAATTACATAAGCATGTTTCTCATGCTCCTTGATATCAACACCATAAAGTCCCTTTCCGATAGATTTTGCTGCGCGCACTGCTGCATCCAGCACGACCTTTGGCACCTCAAAGGTTGGCAGGGTTTCAAAGCCGCCGCTAAAATGTCGTTTAGCCTGATGGTTATATATCTGCCAGTGGTTCCTCGCCATTAAATAGCGGCAGGCGTAAATGGCGCGTCCATTTAATACACCAACGCGCCAGTCAAATTCGGTATAAAGATACTCCTGGACCAGCACCAGCGCACTTTCAAGAAATAGCTCGTCAAGTTTCTGCTTGAGTTCTTCACGCGAGGAAACTTTAAATACACCTCGTGAAAAAGATCCTTCAGGCATTTTCAGCACCATAGGATAATCAAACATCTTCTCAATCAAATCAAGGGATGTCTGTGAACTATCAATCACTACTTGTGTTCGAAGACTGGGGACTTTTTTATAAGAAAAGGCGTCCTGCAGATATACTTTATTGCAGCAGCGCAGAATGGAAACTGGATCATCAATTACGACTAGACCCAATTTTTCTGCACGGTTGGCTAGGCGATAGGTGTGATGGTCAATAGCTGTGGTTTCACGGATAAAAAGTGCATCATATTGCCCTATCGTCTGAAATTGATCAGCCGTGATAGTTTCTGCAGCAATACCATATTTTGCCGCAGCCTTGATAAACTTAGCTATTGCTTCTCGGTTACTTGGCGGTACTTTCTCTTCGGGATTTACCAAAATGGCCATATCCCAGCGCATCGATTTCTGACGAGTATTGACTCGCCAGATAGTTTTTACAAATTCGGTCAGGCGCTGTCTGAAAGTTTCCCTCTGTGATATCGATAGATTGCTAAAAGCACAACGTTCAATTTTCAGGCTTAGGTCGCCATCAAGGCGTTGAAGGCGAAGCCTCAGCAGTGGTGCCGGATATTCTAAAAAAAGCCGTTTACCCAGCTTTTGTAATGGAGCATTGCTAGTCCAACCAAAATAAATCGTTTCCTCGAGCCACTCACCTTGAGTGAGAACTTCTTTTAGATCACGTTTGAGCTGCAATAGTAGACTTTCATCATGATTGAATACACGCAGTTCATTAATCACTTTTATACTAGGTAAAACCAGATGCTGGCGGGCTTCTGCCAGCAGAGAACAGTA
The DNA here is from genome assembly GCA_038148435.1 of Gammaproteobacteria bacterium. Taxonomy (GTDB): domain Bacteria; phylum Pseudomonadota; class Gammaproteobacteria; order Pseudomonadales; family Pseudohongiellaceae; genus UBA5109. The sequence continues at coordinate 14,631 of JAYQVM010000009.1, forward strand.
ATATCCCTTACTCAAATAATGCTCTGTATCGCAGAGATTGATGATGCGGGTTTTGCCTTCGTTGAGCTTGGGATAATCCTGTAAATATTTCTCAAAACTCAGCACCTCCGGATAAGAATCATCCAGTACCAATTCCTCACTATCAACTATAATCAATGTCTTGTGCATGACTCAAAGCCAAGTCTTTTTGGTTCTACTGCAAGATTAGTAAAATAATTCCGCTGTATATGCCTGTTTTGTTCTTAGCGCAATCTTTTTTTTCAATACTTCAATAGGGGAGACTCTCTATCGATTTATACTTCTACTGATCAGCTCAAAAACTGTTTGGTAGCTATAAAGTATCTTTCATTCCGATTGATATTGATTCTTCGGCTTACCAGAAAGGCAATGAGGGCAGCAAGATTCATGCGGCACTAAAACGGCACACTAGCATCCCCATGATTTCAGAGTTTTTTTGTCGGCGAAACCATTATTGGCAAGTGAACGGAAACCTTTGATGCCTGCAAGAACGACACCCTGCAGACCTTACTAAAGAATAACCAAATGGATTACAGCGAAACGGTCAAGGTCAGTCCCTATTCACTGCTGCCGAAGTGACTTCAGCTCCGCTAGTTTAAAATAGGAACCCGGCACTGCGTTCGATCACCCAGTAGGCAGAAGGGATGCCGATGGAGTAGGCTACCAGCAGCTCTATGTTCAGCGCTGAATTAACAGACGCAAAAGCCTGTTGATGTAAAATCTGATAAAGCCTGCGGAAGAACTGATAAATAATCAACACCATACCTATGAAAATCAACTGGCCGAATTCAACACCGACATTGAAAAACATCAGAGACAGCAGAAACTGTTCCTGCACCACACCAACATCGCCGAGGGCGCTGGCAAAACCAAGCCCATGCAGAAGACCAAATGAAAACGACACAATGACCGGCGCCCGGTAAGTCCAGGAGTCGGTGTGATTGCGGGATATTTCATGCGCCAGAAACAGGATGGACAGGGCGATCACTGCTTCAACCGGGGCAATCGGTAAATTGATGATGCCCAGTGTCGACAAGAACAGCGTAATGGAATGTGCCAGGGTAAAACCCGTCACGGTCAGCAGAATACGTTTCATTGTACCGGATATCACCAGCAAGCCAAGTACAAACAGCAGGTGATCAAGACCAATCAGAATATGCTCGATACCGAGAACCGTGTAGACAAATGACACCTCGAGGGGACTGGGTGCCGGTTCCACTTCCCAGCTGGTCTCTGATGGCGTTAGCATCATGTTGCGTGAGGTTCCATCAAGAAAATTCAACCTGAAATAGGTCGCCAGTGAGGGATTGGCCTGTGGGTATACCAGGGAAAAACTTTCCCCCTCAAGACCGCCCGGACAAGTCCAGATATTGTTACCCCCCTGCGCAGTGGTGCTGCAATGCTCGGGCCAAAGTAACATCGGAAAGTTATTGGCGGGCAAAACCGGCGGCACCCTGACCGTGCCAAAAAAGACATCCGGCGCCTGTTCATTCAGGGTAACGACGACGGGGCGAGCATCATGCGCCAGAGAAACCGAGGGCAGCAAGAAAGCTAGAGACAGCAGCAGCAAAAAACGCAGGAACATTAAATCCCCCCTACCCGCAGTTCATACTTTTTAATCAGATTATCTTCGGCTGCCCGTCGGGAAAGATATTGCTGCTCAATCTGGTAGTCATCCAGAATTCGCTCGCGCATGTCAGGAAACTCCGGTAGCATGGCCTGGTTACGATTACTCAACAGTACCAGGTGAAAACCGAAATCGGTTTCAACCGGACCCGCCCAGCTCGTGTCATCCGGTGTCAGAGTATCCAGCCAGTCGGCAAAGGCATCGTTGAAGTTATTGCGGATAAAGTCACGGGAACGGCGAACGTAGTTCTGCAGATACACAAAAGTGTCACCATACTCGGAAGCGCCCAGAAACGTGACATTTTTTTCACGAAGCTGCTGTAACAGTTCTGCTGCCCTTTGCTGTCCCGCCTCGCTATGTTCTGGATCATTGATGAAAACGTGCGTGAAGGTATAGGAAGCCGGACGCCGGTATACATTGGCATTATCTAGATAGTATTGCTGCAGGATCTCTTCATCCGGCGCTGACAGGACAGTAACTGCATCCTGCAGCAGGAACTGCAACTTCTCCACCATCCTCAACTTGATGTTGTAGTCGCCTTCATCCATGCCCATGGTCAGGGCCTCCCGATAGAGCGCCTCTTCCCGGTAATAGTCATTGATCAGTAACTGCTGTTGCTCCGACGACATGGCATCCAACTGCTCGGCAAACAGTTCTTCATTAAACGCATTGGCACGATACTGCATAAAACTGAGCAATTCAGCCCTGCCGACAGAGATGACATCGGCATCATCAATTGACTCATCCGAGCCGGTGAGTGCATACAAGAGAAACAGCAGCAGGCCGAAAAGCCAGAAATGCAGCAGAGGTTGTTTGGCGAACTTTTGCATAAGGCCTCTTTGGTTTAAATTGCCAGACATTATAGGTAATTTATTTTTATCATCGCAATGCAACAAGTTGACACTTGTCTAGTCTAATCTCCTATATTAAGGACTATGAAAAAACTCATCTACATCGTTACTGCCCTGGCCTTCCTGATCAACTTGGACCTCAATGAGCATAAACAGTGGCTCAGCGAGCAGTTTTACCAACAAACCGGGCGCAATCTCAATATCAATGGTGAGATCCAAAGCTCCTTCTATCCCTGGCTGGGCATACAGGTAGAGGGACTGCAAATCAGCAATCCGGCCGGTTTCAGTGAAAACACCTTTGTGCAAAGTGACTTTGCCGCCTTGCGGGTCCGCTTAATGCCCCTGTTAAGCCGCGATCTTGAAATAGACACCATGGTGCTGCGTGGCACCACCGTCAATCTTGAAGTGGATGACGAAGGCTACAATAACTGGAGCTTCGCTAGCTTAGGGTCCGAAGAAAACCAGGACGGCCCCGATTCAAATGATGGCAGTCCAGACTTCAACCAACTGATCATCGGTGGCGTGCAGATTGAAGATGTCCTGATCAACTATGCCAACCTGCAAAGCGATCAGGGTATCAGTGCCAGCAATATAAACCTGCAGATTCCGGCACTGGTTTATGGTGATCCGCTGGATATCAACCTGAGTCTGCAGCTCAGCGCCAATCAATCGGCCCTGCAAAGTGAACTAAATCTGAGTGCCACCGTAAGCTATGACCTGGATAACAACAATTATGCCCTCAACAATCTGGTATTGGACTTTCTCGACAGCCGCCTGGTGGCCAGCCTCAGCAACAATGATGGCGACATCAGTGCCACTATGGATTTTAACACTCAGCGCAGCACTGAAATTCTGGCCTTGCTGGGTCAGGCAGAGCTGGCCGAGCAGATTCAAAGTATTTCTCTGAATCTGCAGGCCAATGGAAATGAGGCAGCCCTTCAGCTGGACAATCTGTCGCTAAATCTGCAACTGAGCGATGCCATACTCAGTGAAAGCAGTACGCTCAATCTTCAGGCTGAAGGTACGCTTGATCTGATGCGTGAAAATATTTTCATTGCGGCTTTTGCGCTCGATGTCCTCGGCCTGAATGTAAACGGCCACTTAAGCGTCAATGATTATGGCAGTGACCCGAGAGTAAACGGCCAATTCAACCTATCTGCTTTTGATCCCGGTAAACTGGCACAGCTGCTGGCAGTCGACCTGCCCGCAAGACGTGACAGCAGTGTTTTGCAGACCCTGGCCCTGTCCAGCGCTTTCAGCATCGACAGCAATTCACTTGCGCTGGATAACCTGAACCTGCAACTCGATGACAGCCAGATCAGCGGGGAGTTGGGTGTCCGCAACTTTTCCACTCCCACTTACACCTTTTCCCTTGAATTTTCAGCCATTGATCTGGATCGATATCTGGCTCCCGAATCTGCCCAGAGCGGCCAGAACAACAGTGAAGAAAGTGGCGAGTTGCCGCTGGATACACTGCGCGCTCTGAAGGCCGAGGGCACGCTCAGGATCGATGAATTGCAAAGCAGCGGCCTTAGTCTGTCTAATGTTCTGTTAAGCATGAATGCCCGTGAAGGCCTGATTGAACTTAATCCGATCCAAGCTGAGCTTTACCAGGGTAAGTACAACGGCTCCCTCAGTCTGGATGCGCGTTCGGCAAGCCCTACTTTTAATCTGCAATCACAACTGCAAAACATCAATCTGGAGCCCATCTCCACAGATTTTATCGGCGCCTCCTACCTCCGTGGACAGGCTAATATCAGCCTGGGTCTCAGTAGCAGCGGCCTTAGCAGCCGTGACATCCTTTCTGCTATGAATGGCAATGCCAGCTTAGCAATCAGTGACGGTATTTTTTATGGAGTAGATGTCGGCTCGGTTCTTGGCCAACTGGAAACTATGATTCAGAGTCGACGAATGGTCAATCTTGATCGTGGGCAACAGACACGGTTTAGTGATCTCAGTGCCAGTGTTCAAATCGATAATGGCATTGCACGCACTGAGAACCTGTCTATCCAGGCAGCAGGTTTCAATATTAAGGGCAGCGGCATGCTGGCCAATTTGCAGAATAACTCACTGGATTTTGACTTGCTCGCTGCCGTTAACCCGACCACCACTAGCCTGCAAAGCCAGCAATATGATATCGGGGGCTATTCCCTACCCATTAGCTGTACTGGCAGTATCAGCGCTCCACGCTGCCTGCCCGATATAGAAAATATTTTTTCTCAGGCCTTGGGTTCAGCCATTCAGCAAGGTGTCGGAGACCTTTTGCAACGTGTACTGGATAATGATACTCAGGACTCGGCTAACAATGAGGAACAGTCGACACCGAGCGAGGGAGAAAACACCAGTCTGGAGCAGCAGCTTTTCAATCGAGTCCTGGAGCAACTTTTTCAGTAGGGAAGCCATTTTCTAGTTCATAAATCCAAATAGATTTATAGCCTTTGACCTTTTATAATCAATACTTATAGAAATTCTCGGACTCCCTGAAACGCTGAAATAATGTATTATTTTTCTCGGATAAATAAGATCCTATTTTTGTTGATAATGTTCGCAGCTCCGACACTGCAGGCGCAGGATGCGGAAGCTGATTTTTTCTTTTCTGATGAAGAAATGCTGGACGGTGAGATCGCTGACCCTTTTGAAAGACTCAACCGTATCACCTTTGCGGTCAATGACAAACTTTACCGCCTCCTGCTCAGCCCGGTAGTTAAAACCTATCGCCTAATTCCTGAACCTTTACGGGTATCAATTTCTAATTTTTATGACAACCTGACAGCGCCCGTTTCCAGTATAAACGCTTTACTGCAATTTGATTTGCCCAACGCGAGCTCTGAAATTTCACGCTTTGGCATCAATTCCACAATCGGTATTCTAGGCCTGTTTGATGTGGCCAACCAGATGGGCATTGAACGAGACCGGGAAGATTTTGGCCAGACACTGGGAAGCTGGGGCTTTGGTCATGGCTTTTACCTCATAGTGCCGGTTTTGGGGTTTTCCAGTTTTCGAGACTTTAGTGGACGCGCAGCGGGCTCCTTCCTAAATCCTAACAACTATGTTTGGGATCCCGAAGTGGAAGAGTGGTTATTCTACCAAACCCTAGATGAGGTTAATGATTTTTCCTTTGATGTGGACACCTATACAGCTTTTTATGACAGCGCCCTAGATCCCTATGTTTTCTTCCGTAGTGCCTATGTGCAGAACCGTGCCGGTGCTATAGATCAATAGCCCATTAAATCTGCCGTCAGCAGTCTACTGCTTTATATTAAGAACACTGAGATTCAACGAATGAGACAAGAGATAGCAATCATGAAAGTAATATTGAGCTTCCGCAATTTTTTTCTGGCATTTATCGTAGGTATTGGCTTTTCACTATCTGCCATGGCTCAGTACGAGACACCATCGATAACTGTACAGAGCATGTTGGATGTGGTCTTAGACATATTACGTGCTCCCGATTTTGACATTGAGTCAGATAAGGCTCAAATTGATATGGCTGTCAGTGGCGCCTTTGACCCGAATACTATTGCCCAGAGTGCTCTGGGCGCATCTTACCGTGATTTTAGTCGGGAACAGCGCGCTGAATTTGAGGACATCTTTTTCAGCATTCTCAAGGATACCTATCTGGAGCGTTTGGATTCCTACACGGATGAAACCTTTGAAGTACTGGGTGAAAGCATAGAGCCTCCCCGTGCTACAGTAGAAACTATGGTCAATACCACTAATTCACAGATAAAGGTCAACTACAGTCTGCGACAGCGCGATAATGGCTGGTTTATCTATGATATTATTGTTGAAGACGTAAGTTTGCTAAGCTCCTACCGCTCCACCTATCGAAGCATTATCCGCCGTGACGGTATTGAAGCCCTGTTTGAAGAGTTGCGAACCCAGGCAGCTGGCCTTGAGTAAGGTGCCCAGGTTCGTGTTATAATCCGCGCCGAATTCCTTTAGCGTGATGACATTTAATCCTGATTCATGGCCAGTTCCACTCTTAGCCTCAAAAGCCTTCGCGACAGCAGCACTCTAAAATCCGAAATCAGCAAGCTGGAATCAGAGAAAAAGGATCTGCTTGGCAAGCTCGAGCGTGAGCAGAAGCTGGTCAAAAAACTGCAGGATGATCTGATAAGTCAGAAAAAGGACTTCGAGCATTTGGAAAAACAGTTTGACCATTTCGCTGGAATCGAAGCGGATTATGAGGCTCTGCAACAGGAAGTGCAGATGGAGAGACTGGAAAACCTGCTCAGCAAGGACAAGGTCGAAAACCAGAGCTCTTCTGCCATCAAAAAGGCCCGTGACGAAATAAAAACACTCCAGCAGGAACTCAAAGAATTGAAACAGCTGGATCCTCAGCGCCTCAAACGTCAGGTTATTGACCTGAAAAAGAAAAATACCAGCCAGGCGAAAGAAAACAAAACTGTGAGTGCTGCATTGGTATCCGCCCGAAAGGAATTAAAAGAGACCAGCGCGGAAAAAGAAGGACTTCAAAAGGAGCTGGAAAAGACTCTGAATGAGCAACATGCCTTTTGGCAGTCCAAGGACGGGCAATGGGCCCTCTTTGAAACCGGGCTGCTTCTCAAGGATGAATCTCTCGCGGAAACTAAAAACATGAACCGCATCCGTTGCCTCAATAGGAGCACCGGCAGTTCAATTTTGAGCAAGGGGCTGATTGAAGAAGATAAGGACAAGGATAAAGTCAGCTGGTTTACGGATACCGATATCCCAGAAGAGGTTTCTATCGAAGCAGGCAAACGCCTCAAAGCGATAGCCACTAAATCCGAGGAAGATGATTAAAACCTTTTCACTTCCCTCCACCACGCCGTTATCATCAGGCATATGAAACTGGAAATGATCTGTACAGGTGAGGAAGTACTTGCCGGACAAATAGTTGATACCAATGCTGCTTGGTTTGCCGACACCATGATGAATCATGGCATTGAACTGCAACGCAGAGTTACCGTCGGTGACCGCATGCAGGACCTAATCGATATCTTCACCGAGTGTAGCCAACGTGCCGATGTGATTCTAGTCAATGGCGGTCTAGGACCTACCTCTGATGATCTTTCTGCAGAAGCCGCCGCACTGGCGCTGGGTGAGGACCTTCAAGAAGATACCCAGTGGCGACAGCATCTGCAAGACTGGTATCGCGAACAAGGTCGTGAGTTTCCGAAAAGCAATCTGAAACAGTGCCTGCTGCCTACCTCGGCGGTTCGCATCGACAACCCCAAAGGTACGGCTCCCGGTTTTCGTATAAAACTCAATCAAGCCTGGCTGTTTTTTACTCCAGGTGTGCCGGTTGAGTTCAAAACCATGGTAGAAGAACAATTTATTCCTTTTCTGCAGCAGGAATTTACCAGCACGCAATCAACCCGTTTACACAAATTGCTAACCCTGGGGCATGGCGAATCCGTTCTGGCCGACAAACTGACAGCACTCACCTTCCCGCCAAACATTACGCTGGGCTATCGGCCATCAGCACCTCATGTGGAAATCAAGGTCTTTGCTCGTGGTGAACAAGCCATCGGACAACTAAACGATTTTGTCGATGCGATTAAAAGCCTATTGGGCATAGCCATTGTGACGGAGAATTGCCCCTCTATCGCACAGTGTGTGCATGAACTCCTGCTACAAAATCACTGCACGCTCAGCCTAGCGGAATCCTGTACCGGAGGCATGCTGAGTTCACAAATGGTTGAATTTGCCGGCTCTTCTAACTATCTGCATCAGTCATTGGTGACCTATTCCAATCAGAGCAAACAGCAAATACTGGGTATTCCGGAAGCAAGCCTAGCTGAACACGGCTCCGTTTCGCTGGAGACTGCCATCGCTATGGCAGAGAGTGTGCGGGGACTGGCTAATAGCGATTATGCTCTGGCTATCAGTGGAATCGCCGGGCCGGATGGAGGAAGCGAAGAGAAACCGGTCGGCACCGTCTGCCTCGCCATTGCAGACAGAAAGGGCAGCCGGGCACAGATGATTCATCTGCCCTATCGGTCACGCAACCTGGTTCGAGTATTGAGTTGTGCAGTGGCTTTGGACATGCTCAGACGCACCCTGCTGAATCAGGAACCTATCGTTCCCTATTCCTCCATTCCTGCATCTAAAACAATTTAACGAATTGCTGATAAACGTCTTGAATCGATAAAACTTACTGCTCATTGTGTCATGAGTACAGTGAGAATACCTCTAGAAGTTGAATCATCAGGATTAGGCATCCTCCTCCTTGGATGCAGATTCACTTTCTTCCAGAGCAATGGACAGACCACGCCGCAGATACTGGGTGGAAATACTGATCTCTGCCAGAAAACTCAGCAGGCCGACAGCCAGTAAGACCATGGCCCAGATAAACAAAAGTCCGACGGTCAGAGCAATATCTAGGCTGACATATTCACCAATGAAGATGGCAATAATCACAAAGCAGACGCTCAATGCAGAAGTGGCACAGAGCCAGATGGCCCAGTTTATCAATCGCACCCGGCGCCAGAGGCTCCTAGATTCACTTTCAAGCCGAGGCCGAACTGACTGATACTTGTTTTGTCCCATCTGGTTTTCCAGTACCCGGGCCCGATCCACAATGCGTCCCAGCCTAGCAGACAGAACATTGAGGAAACCGGCAATGGCCGCCAATAGGAATACAGGTGCGACGGCTATCTGAATGGTGGTGGCGATGCCGATTATACTGCTAAATGGTTCCATACTGTCTGGATCTTGCCCATTACCAAGTTTAAATCTGATAGACTAAACCGAAATTTATTGGTGACTTCTTTCATGACTAATTTTAACTTTCCTTCACGCTGGCTTCCACAGAATCCTAATCGACTACAGCTTTATTCACTGAACACACCAAATGGGCAAAAAGTTAGTTTATGTCTTGAGGAAATGGGCCTTGAGTATGATGCACATCTCATTCATATCGGTAAGGGTGATCAGCATGATCCCGAGTACCGGTTTATCAATCCTAATGGCAAAATTCCCAGCCTGATCGACCCCAAGGGTCCGGGCGGAAAACCGATTGCCTTGATGGAAAGCATCGTCATTCTGATCTATCTAGCAGAGCTTAGCGGCACCCTACTACCGACGGTTGCGAGAAATCGCTTTGAGCACCTGCAATGGTTAAGCTTCCAGGCTGCCCATATTGGCCCCATGTTTGGGCAGTTCGGCCACTTCTATGTCTATGCCAAGCACAAGACCAGTGACACCTATTCACTGGATCGCTATACCCAGGAAACTAGGCGGCTCCTACAGGTGCTTAATGAGCGACTGCAAGATCGGGAATTTTTCATGGGTGACTACAGCATCGTAGATATAGCAATAATGCCCTGGGTAGACTGCCTGTCGAGCTATTACCAGGCCAGCGAACTTTTGGGTATTAGTGATTTTGATCGGGTACAGGCATGGCACGAGAGCATCTGCAGAAGAAAAGCCTGGCAGATTGGTAAGGATATCTGTGCACCCTGAAATTCAGGTCTTGGTAATTTTAAGCTCTTGATAGCAGGCATTCCATCGGTGACATTGCCCTAAAATACGGTTTTGCAATTCCGTAATTCTTCAGATATGCCTTCAAGAAACTATTAGGTAAAAAGCCATAGAAACTTACGTAAACACCCCTATCGGCAACATAAGAAAGTCCTTTTCAAGCTTGCCGGTTTTAATAGGAGTATTCCAATGGATGTCAAAATTGTAGATTTCCCAGAAACACGGATTGCCGCACTAGAACATCACGGTCCGGAGCATCTGATCTATCAGAGCGTTAAAAAATTCATTGAATGGCGTCAGGCTAATGGCATAAGTCCTAATAAAGCCGAAACCTATAGCGTGCATTACAGCGATCCGCTTATCACTTTGCCAGAAGATTATCGTCAAGACATTGCCGTTTCCGTCAGCAAAGCGGTGCCAGAAAACACACATGGCGTGATAAACAAGGTCATTCCAGGCGGGCGTTGCGCCATGATCAGGTACCAAGGATCCCGGGAGCACATACCTGCTGCTGATTATCTATATTCGCAGTGGTTTCCGCAAAGTGGGGAGGAACTCAGGGAGTTTCCCATCTTCTTTCATTACGTCAATGTCGGACCAGATCTCAAAGATTCTGAAATGATCACTGACTTATACTTGCCTATAAAATAAAATTAGCCCTTTGATATAAGTTTTATCTATGTCTGAATACCAAAGTGGCCGAATGCATTATTAATGCTAGTGGCACTAACGATATTTTGGAGCTCTATAAAGGAACACCAGCAAAAGTATTACTTTAGTTCATTAGTTGATCAACATATAAGAACTAGTTCGATCCCATCTTTATTCTGGGGGTTTCACGAAAACCCGGCTTGGCCATCAAAAACTGCCCGGTGTGAATCACACGCTCACGGAAGCCTCCTTCACAAAAACACAGGTAGTATTCCCACATGCGAATGAAACTATCGTCTGCTCCAAGTTGCCTAACTTTCTCCAGTTTTGCCATAAACCTCTGGCGCCAGTTAAGCAGTGTCGTGGCATAATCACGGGTAATATCTTCCAAACCAATTAACTGCATATCGGTATCCTCAGCAAGATGCTGAGCGATTATTGCATTACTTGGAAGCTGTCCTCCCGGGAAGATATAGCGTTTGATGAAATCAATGGAATTGACTGACGACTGATAGCGTTGATCGCTGATGGTAATCGCCTGAATCAGCATCAGGCCATCTTTTTTCAGCAAAGCATTACACTTGCTAAAATACTGCTGGTAATAACGACTACCTACAGCCTCAATCATCTCCACGGAAACAAGCTTGTCGAACTGGCCTTCAATTTCCCGATAATCTTTTAACAATAAAGTAATCCTATCCGAGAGACCTTCTCGCTCCACCCATTCACGGGCATATCCATACTGTTCCTTTGACAGTGTCGTTGTCGTCACGCGGCAGCCATGATTTTTGGCTGCATAAATGGCCAGCCCACCCCAGCCTGTGCCAATTTCCAGCAGATGATCATCTTTATTCAGTTGCAAGCGCTCACAGATATGTTCAAATTTCTGCAAGGAAGCCTGTGCAAGACTTTGGCTCTCATCCTGAAAGATAGCAGATGAATAAGCCATAGTTTCATCCAAAAACAGTTTGAAAAAATCATTGCTCAGATCGTAATGTGCTGAAATGTTCTTACGTGCCTGTTTGAGTGTATTATTTCTCCACCAGTGAAAAAAAAAGCCTATTGCAGAACGCCACCAGCTTTGCATCCCGTTTATGTTGTCAAGTTCTTGCATGTTTCTGACAAAAATTTGAATCACATTCAGCAGCTGTGGCGAATACCAGTATCCCAGCATATAGGCTTCTCCAGCCCCAATATCCCCATTTTTAAAAATCAAGGAGTAAGCTCTCGCATCCCTGACAATTACACGGGCTATACCAGAATTTTCACGAGTGTCACCAAAGATAATTTCATGGCCATTTTCTTCAATGATCAGGCTCCCATGTTTTATATTTTTCAAGCTCGCATGCACTGTCTGACGGGCTAAGCCAGCCAGAAAGCGAATTGACCCTGACTGTTTTGCCGGTGCTAAAGCTGAAACTCTCAAAGTTCTGCTCCTTTCCATTTATCAGGTTTTTTAGATTTGGATTTTGGATGAGGGAAAAAAGTGACTTTTTTCATCCATAACTTTAATGCCTGCCAGTAAATCGCTCCTACTACTTTCAGCGTCATCAATGGATACCGCCACAAAATAGTGCGCATTGCATGAGCACTGGGTTGACGATAGTGAAGATGAAGACCCGCAAAAAACTGCTTTTCTTCATCAATAAAAGATGACAAAAATATCTTAAGTTGCTCACCAGGTGTATCACTGCTCCAATGATACCGCATATTCATAGGCATGAAAGGAGACACATGGTGCTGCTTGGTGAAACTTTGCTTCACCTGCTTGTCATCTTTTACCGCTATAACATATGCATGTCGCTCTGACCAAGGTGTATTGGTCACTTCTGCCAAAATATATTGCAGCTTTTCACTTTCATCATAACAATAATAACAGGCTATCGGGTTGTTGATATAACCAAAGTAGCGGCAGTTACACAGCAAACAAATTCTGCCTCGAGGTCGCTTTCCTGTTTGTATTTCAACTGTTCTTCTTACCGCTTCATCAAGTTCGAGCTGAGGATCACCGTGAAAATCACTACGCTTAAAGCTGGCCAAATTAAAGCGGTTTAACGACCACAGTACCGATCGTGAAAACAAAGTTTCAACCTCACTGAGGTCAATGAACATCATGAACACTCGATAGCGAAATTCATGTCGGACGGGCATCAGGCGGCAGTGAGTGACCACTCCCTCATATATTGCACTGTGCTTGACCTGCACAGACATACTCAGGCTGCCCTAGATACTTTACGCATCTCTAGTGCGTTGAGCTGTTCGGCAACACGCTTGGCACTCCAGACACCATCTTCATGAAATCCATTTCGCCAGTAGGCTCCGCAGAACCAGGTATTTCTTTTACCATTAATCTGTGCCCAGCGCTGCTGTGCGTCGACACCTTTAGCGGTAAACACAGGGTGCTCGTAGTGATAGATGCCGATAATCTTATCCGTATTAATACTAGCGGTATTATTAAGCGTCACGCAGTAGGTCTTCTCGGAAACAATTCCCTGCAAGATATTCATGTTATAACTAAGGCATGGTATTTCATTGTCTTCACCCAACTGAACATTCCAGCTCGACCAGCAGCGCAGGCTCGAAGGCAAAACGCTTGAGTCGGTATGCAAAACTACTTCATTTTTTGAGTACGGAATGGCCTCAAGGATCTCCGATTCCAGTGCCACAGGATCAGCAAGACAAGCCAGGGCCTGATCACTGTGGCAGGCAAAAATAACATGATCAAAGGGCTCTTCGCTACTGGCTGTCTTCAGGGTCACATAGGATTCAGTAATGTTTCTGTCGACTGACAGAACCCGTGTATTCAAGCGGATATTATCCTTGTATTTTTTTGTCAGAGGTTCGATGTAGGCTTGGGAGCCTCCCTGAATTACTTTCCACTGTGGACGCTTACGTATATTCAGCAAACCATGATTACGAAAAAATCGAACAAAAAAAGTTAATGGCATTCCCAGCATGTCACTTTGACGGGAAGACCAGATAGCTGCCCCCATTGGCACTATATAGAAATCGATAAAACGTCTTGAATAGTCGAATACTTTCAAATACTCACCCAGGGTCATCTGGGCAACATATTGGGACAACTGTATGTCTTGTTCGACAACCCGATTAAAACGCAGAATATCTCGAATCATCTTCAGGTGAGCAGGAGACAGTATGTTTTTACGTTGGGCAAACAACGTATTGAGGCTTGTACCGGCATATTCCAGACCACTGAGCCTGTCACTCACGCTAAAACTCATTTGCGTGTCATGACTAGGTACCTCAAGCTCATTCAACAGCTTGATAAAATTAGGATAGGTCCAGTCATTAAAGACAATAAAACCTGAATCAATAGCCAGCGTTCTCCCGTTTTCCTCCAGTTTAATAGTGGCAGTATGACCTCCAAGCCTAGAGTCTGCTTCAAACATTGTTACCTGGTGTTTATCTGCCAGATAGTAGGCAGCCGCCATTCCAGATATCCCACTGCCAATAATTGCAATTTTCATGAAGCTGGATCTCCTGTGCGCCTCAGACGAGGCATAATGCCAGAGTACCAGAGCCCCTGAAGTCTGGAAAAAAATTTGAGAACAATATGCAGACGCAAGGGAAAATTTATCCTGTAAGGCCTTTTTTCAATATTTTTGAGGACCGCGTTTGCTGCTACATCAACTTTCTGAATAAAAGGCATGGGAAAATCATTTTGGGCAGTCATCGGCGTCTCCACAAAACCAAGATAAACTGTAATTATATCAACCTCTTGGCCTATGTCAGCACGCAATGAATCCAGAAAATAGGCCATGGCGGCTTTTGATGCGCCATAGGCTTCAGCTCTGGGAAAGCCTAGATAGGAGCTCATGGAACAAAGGCCAGCAATGAAGGGTTTACTGCCTGTTCGATCTTTAGCTTGCTTTAGTAAGGGGTAGGCAGCTGCACAACTATTGACCGTACCATGAAAATTCACCGCCATGTGACGCTCAAATGAAAGCAGATTAAAATCCGGCAAATCAATATATTCACAGAGTCCGGCACCCAAGATGATGCCATCTAGGTAGTCCAATTCGGGCGCCTGTTTGGCAAATAGGCTCTGCATTGATTGACTATCAGAGACATCGCAGGGGAGAACCCGAATCTGTTCTGGATAGTCCAGCGCCAGTGCCTGAAGTGCTTTATAATTTCGGCTGCTGGCAATCAGCTGATGCCCCTGCTGTACCAGTTTTTCCACAAGCGCTCTACCCAGGCCCGAACTGGCACCCGTAATCCAATATCTTTTGCTGGAAATGACTGACATAACTCAGCCGCCCAGACGCTGTTTCAGGAAGCGGGTAGCTGCACCCAATACAGGCAAATGTTCATAGATAAGTGCACCAAGGTCATAGCAGTCCTCGTGAAAAAATACCTTGTTGGTAAATTTTAATAATGTCAAACCCCTGACTGCTATTGGTTTCCCCTTGTTGAGACGAGGATGGATAAAGCGCATTTCCCAACTTAGACAGGCGCTGTCTATGCCCTGAAATTTTTCGATATAGTGCATTTCGTATCCCTGCATATTGCTAGCAAGGCTTTTGAAATATGCCTTCAGAGCCAGGCTACCTTCCAGCCGATGGATTGGATCAATAAACTCTACATCTCGGGTATACAAGTCATCAATCTGTGCAATGCTTTCCCGCGAGAAATTACTGTAGAAATCCATTATTCTGGGGACTATCTCTCCAGACGTATCAGGTAAGGGAATTTGGGCAATCTTGCTCATGTGAAAGACCTCTTAAATGTTTGCAAATAGGTACGCAGATGGATTAATTTTGGATTACATTAAATTTAAGTGATCTATTCAGGCCTGTTTTACGTATTAATAAAGAATACTAGTTACTAAAATAGGGTGAGCAGGTACATGTTGCAAATCATGACCAAAGCTAATAAGGAACTAAACCAATTTATTAACTGGAACGAAATGGTTGAGACTGTCGGACGAGACAGAGACCGCTCAGCTTTTCAGGCACTCTTCACACACTTTGCGCCGCTGGTTAAAGCCTATGCTTACAAGGTCTCGGATCTGGCCCAGGCAGACGCATTGGCTGAGGAGCTGGTGCAAGAAACCATGGTTAAAGTCTGGCTGAAAGCCGCTACTTTTAATGCGAAAAAGTCAGCTGCCGGGACCTGGATATTCACCATTGCTAGAAATACACGAATTGACTTGCTGCGAAAATATGCCCGACAGTGGGAGAGCGATAACGAGGAGTTTGATGAAAGTAAACTCAGTGCGGATGACATCTGGATGCACCAACAAAATGATGTATTGGAAAGTTTAAGCGAACAGCAGGCACAGGAAAATATCCTGGAATCGTTCAATGTTCTCTCTGAAGATCAGGCCTCTATCATGAGAGCCATTTTTCTAGAAGGTAAGTCTCATACCGAAGCGGCAGCCTCTTTCGGCCTGCCACTTGGAACAGTGAAATCCCGGGTTAGGCTTGCCCTTCAAAAACTTAAATTGACTATTGATGTTTAAACATATGCCTAAAACTAAATTTCATCCTGAAATCCGTTTTATCACCGATTATGCTGCAGGTAGTTTGCCAAGTTCACTGGCTCTTTGCGTATCTTCCCATCTGCATTTCTGTGAAGAATGTCGAAAAAAAGTGGAACAGCTAAACACCCTAGGCTCTAGGATTTTCGATGACCTGCAGCCACGGGAACCCAGCCAAAGCTTTGACTCATTGATGGAGAGAATTGATGCAATGCCCGAGAGCATGCAAACACAGGAATTCCCAGCATCCTCGGTCAAGCAGAAACACAATAATCAGCTCCCTTCTGCTTTGCAGAAACTGACCGGAGGTGACCTGATGTCGTTACAGTGGAAAAATATTGGAAAAAATTTCAGTTATTCTGAGCTAGATCTTGAGGACAGCCAACGCGAAACATCACTGTTAAACATCAAGGCCGGTCGAAATGTCCCAAGGCATCGTCACTTGGGTGATGAGGTTACCGTTGTTCTGAAAGGCAGCTTTTCTGACAAGGATGAACATTATCAAACAGGAGACTTTATAGTTCGAACGCGTGGTGAAATTCACAATCCTGTTGCTTCGCAGGATGAGGACTGTTTGTGCCTTTCAACACTAGATGCACCCATACAGATGATCAACTGGGCCTACCGGCTGCTTATACCCTTCGTTAGAGGAGCTGCGCGAACCAGCTAGCTCATGCTTTTTGTTTGAAGGCTGCCAGCGCCCTTTCCCTTGAAAACTTGAGCTCTACAAGCGGGTCCCAATAGTTAGTTTGCAGTTTTGCCGGATCATGGATGGTCTTAGCAGACTCGTTCTGCAGAACCGGAATATAGTTCTTAATAAACTCTCCCTGTGGGTCAAAGCGTTCAGACTGGCGGATGGGATTGAATATCCTAAAATAAGGCGCCGCATCCGTTCCGGTTGAGGCACTCCACTGCCAGCCGCCGTTATTGGCGGAAAATTCACCGTCAACCAAATGTTGCATAAACCAGCGTTCACCCCAGCGCCAGTCTATCAGCAGGTTTTTACTGAGAAACATGGCTACCAGCATGCGTAAGCGGTTATGCATCCAGCCAGTCGCCAGTAACTGTTTCATGGCAGCATCAATCAGGGGAAAGCCGGTTTCACCCTGACTCCAGCGCTCAAATTCATCTTCATCACTACGCCACTGGAGCTCAGCATAGGCTGGATTCCAGGCCTGGTTCTTGCAGACATGCGGATAGTGCCAGACGACATACTGATAAAAGTCACGCCACAGCAGTTCATTGCACCAGCTGCGAACGGAAACGTTGCTGGCCATATCCTGCGCCTGTTTCCAGCATTCTCGAGAAGAAATCACCCCAGCGTTGAGATAAGGCGACAGGCTGCTGGTCCCGGCCTGAGCCGGAAAGTCCCTTTGCTCTTGATAATCCTTCAGGCGCTCATCGACAAATCCTATCAGACGCCGCCTAGCTTCAGCTTCACCAGCTGGCCACAGTTCCTGCCAGGCAGTCTCTGGCTGGGGCCAGTCAATTTCATCCAGCATGCACTCTTCTGCTAGAGGCTCAAGGGAAATTATGGGCTGTATGGCATCGGCTGATAGTTTATGAAGCCCTGGCGGACCGGATTGCTCCAGATATTCACGGCACTTGTTCGCATAGGGAGTAAAAACCTTGAAAGGTTTGTCCTGTCCGGTCAAGACAAGTTCCGGTGGCAGCAAGCAATGGTCTTCATAAGCGAAAACCCGTATCAATTTTTCCCTGCACAGCGCTGAAACCAGCTCATCCCGTCGACGTTCATTGAGAGGATAGTCAATATTGTAATGCAGCGCTTCTATGTTCCAGTACTGAATAATTTTTTCCAGCAAAACTGGGATACTCTGGTAATCCGGCACCTGAAACAAGCGCAAGGGAACCTTTAAGCTAGCCAGCGCACTCATCAACTCCTTGAGGTTTCGCCGCCAGAAATCCTGTTTGATCGGCGCATCATCATGGACCTGCCACTGGGCTGGTGTGGCAACATAGATGACAATAGTTGGCCCACGCTTAAGTGCCTCGAGCAATGCACTATTATCACTGATTCGTAGATCATTCCGTAACCAGCATAGTTGTCGCTTCATATTTGATTACGTAGACTCAATTCAGCTGAATAGGGATCAAGAAAATCCTGCTTCCTAATATTGTCGTTGAGACGATTGTTGAAATTATGCTGCAGCATGGTCTAGCCGGAAAAAGTCTGAAGTTTTTTGGTGACATCAATACTGGCGTCATCGAAATTAACCGCACGTGGATTGATGAGGTCGCAAAGCAGATAGTCACTGATGCCAATCGGTATTTTTTGCACTATCAAAACCGTTTATGCCATGAATTTACAGGTAGACACCAGCTTAGCATGAGACTTGAGGAAAAGAAAAACTCAGCCATGGTATTTAGGCTCAGCGTGTTTAGGCGTTTGACTGGAAACATTTCCTTATTTGATGCTTAATTTCATGTGATTTATACCTGGTAGTAAACTATGCTTGGTCTGTCTTTCAAATCATGATCCGCATGCTGATAAGCTGTTTTTTTTGAAACCAAAAATGAATAATAAAAATTAAAGGAGCACATAGTGAACATTACTAAACTTTCTCTAATAAATACGGCCTTTGCAGCAATCGTTTTGTTACTTGGGACACAAGCCATCGCACAACCAGGCGGTCCAGGACGAGGTGGTTTTGGCGCTGCTCCGATTGTTCCTGACAGCCCGACTGTTGCTGCGATACCTTCCATTCGTTCAGCTAGCGGCAGTGGCCCAGCATGGGATTCTTCCCCTGCGCAATGGCCTGATCACGGCATCGAAGCGTTTAACTATGAAATCAATGAATACCTGATTTCTGGTATGGCAGCTGGCGAGCCCTATACCACGCGCCTAGTTATCCGCAAACCCCGTGATGACAGCCGCTTCAGCGGCCTGATCGTTGCCGAACCCATGCATCCAATCGGCGGTGCCCATGCTTTTGAATATAACTCGGTCTATATAATGGATTCAGGGCATATCGGAGTGGAAGTCACCACCAATGGGGCTGACAATATCCGCGATTTCAACCCGGCACGTTACGGTGATATTCAGATTTCTCCGCTACAAACGACTGAAGTTCTCGCTCAGGCAGGCGCACTGATCAAAAGCAACAGCAGCCCTATTGCCAATCTTGATATTCGCAAAATGATCATGTGGGGCACCTCCGCCAGCTCCGGGATACTGGTCCGCTACCTGGATGGCCACAATGTCTTTACCCTGGCCAATGGCGAAAAAATCTATGACGGTTTCATGCCCACTTCTAATGGCAGCGATATTAAAGCCGTTGATGTTCCCATGATTCAGGTTCCTACTCAGCATGAGTACAGTGTTGGCGCCACCACGCATCAGGACAGTGACGAGCATGGTAGTCAGTTCCGAGTATATGAGTTCGCCGGACTGGCGCATCTGGATGCCCGACATAATGGCGCCCGCGTCAGCCAGCAGGATTGCCAGCATCCAATGTCGCAGTTCCCGCAGGAAGCCTACTTCTCGGTGGCACTCCATCATCTGCTGCAATGGGTCGATAAGGGTATCGAAGCACCACGTGCTCCTCGCATTCTGATGGATAATTATGTCGACAATGACGGTTCACTGATGTTGCTCGATGATGAAGCGGGCAACGCAGTGGGTGGTATCCGCAACCCATATGTGGATGTAGCGGCGTATAAGTACACCATGTTCAATGTACCCACTGACCAGGGTCAAAATGCAAATTTCCTCTGCCGCATTTCGGGATGGCAGACCCCGGTTGCTGCGGCAGATATGCGCGCGCGTTATGGCTCACCGGCCAACTATGTTCGTGTCTTCGAAGATCGCCTGAATGAGCTGGAAAATGAAGGCTGGTCCCTACCTGTCTATCATGACCTGATCATGCAGGATGCCCGAAGCGTAAAATTCTAACTACTGGCCTCAAGTGGCAAGTTGAAAAGGGCCCGATAGGGTCCTTTTCTTTTTTCTCAAATTCTACTCAACATTTCAGAAACCCCTGTGACTGCAGGAAGGCTAGCATATGTTCCCTTCGCTTGCCCTGAATCGCACGCGTGGTCGGTGCCGACCAGTCACTGCTTTTGGTATTCTTTGCACGTGTCTCATAATAATCGGCGATGCTTTTATCATACTCATCCACACTTACTGCCACTTTCGACAAATCATACCTATCTTCATGCAGAATACTGCTGACTGGCAGTCGGGGTTTGACAGCATTTTTATGTGCCGGCCAGCCCAGACAAAAGCCAAAGGTTGGGTAAACATGCTTGGGAATTTCGAGTAAATTAACCAGCACCTGCGGATCATTGCGGATACCGCCAATGAACACGCACCCCAGCCCACAGGATTCGGCTGCCAACATCATGTTCTGCGCCATCAGGGCTGTGTCGATACTGGCCGCCAGAAAATGTTCAGCATAACCCTGTAGCTCACCTTGCCCTGATTTTCTTGAGGCATAATTGATCCGTTGCATATCAGCACAGAGCACTAGAAACTCGGCAGCCTCTTCAACCCAAACTTGTCCGCCTGCCACCTCCGCGATACGTCGACGTTTATTGATATCCCGGACCCGCACTAGTGAATAAGCCTGTATAAAACTGGAACTGGCTGCGGCCTGGCCGCAGGCAATAATTTTCTGCAATAATTCTTCATCAATGGCTTCATTGGTATAGGCGCGCACCGAACTATGAGTCTGCATGAGGTTCATAACATCATTCATTGATAGGGCTTCTCCATTAAAAGTAGCAACTGTCGAGCTGGATGGCAGCGACTATGTAATTAATTCGATTGTGACTACAAAACGCTGTTAAAAATTATATCGAATACCAAGCTCCAGCGAGCGCCCTGATTCAGGAGCAAATCCCCGCAGGAAGGAAGTGGATAGCCGAATCTCATCATCTGTAATATTTCGTAAGCTAGAAAATATTGTAAGGTCTCCCTTTGCACCTGACGCTAACAGATAATTAAGCTGTAAATCCCAGCGCGTATAGCCATCCGTTTCCAATTCATTTAGGCCTGGCTCATTCTGATCAAAGGCATGCAATACCGAAAGAGCAGCGCTGAAGTCTCCGCGGTCATAAGCCAGTTCAGAACCGAGACGATACGGTGGCGTGCGAGGAACCCAGCCATTTTTTTCCAGTTTTGCATCAATGGTGTCACCAAAAATTCTCAACTCCCAGTCAGGTGCTAAAAAAATAGAAGTATCCAATTCAAGACCGTAAAAACGAGCATCGCCATTCATGTAGCTTCGTACAGGCATTCCAAAAACTTCCACTCCGGTATTAGCCTGAAAGATATAATCTTCAAAACGGTTATAAAAAATTGTAATGGTTGCTTCCAGGTTATTAAGACTCAGATACAGATTTAGGTCTACATTGTTGGATCCTTCTTCGCCGAGATTGATATTCCCCAACTCGCAGGAGCCGGTTGCAAAGTGGATAATACAATTGTCTGGATCAGTGACTGCAAAATTGGAATAAAGCTCTTCGACTGAAGGGGCACGTTCAGAGTGTGAAAAAGCAAGCCCAAGACTGCTGATATCATTTACATCCCATAACATGGAGCCGGAATAACTTTGCGTGGAAAAACTTCGGGATCTAATATTTATATCTTCAGGAACCAGTTT
>JAYQVM010000010.1:0-32102 GCA_038148435.1 Gammaproteobacteria bacterium
CTTATGCGATTCGTGCCGAAGCCGGGTCAAAAATCATTTCCGTCAATGGTGCCGCTGCTCATAAAGCAGCCGTGGGAGACCGGGTGATTATTTGTGCCTACTGTGCCTATACCGACCAGGAACTGATTAACTTCAAACCCCGCTTGGTATATCTTGACGAAAATAATAATATAAATCGTTCGAGTTACACGATTCCGGTTCAAGCAGCCTAGCCAGATCTCTCAGGCACTGAGCCCCTAACGGAGTATGCAGTGTCAGAAAATCATATTTACCCTGTCAGTGAAGCCGCCGCCAAACGCTCTCATCTAGACAAAGAATCCTACCATTCGCTCTATCAGCAATCTGTCGATCAACCAGAGACCTTCTGGTCAGAACAGGCACGCTCATTCCTGGACTGGATTGAGCCCTTTTCACTGGTCTACCAGGGTGATTTATCCCAGGGTAAGGCAGAATGGTTCGCCGATGGCAAGCTCAATGTGAGCATAAACTGTATCGACCGCCATTTGCCCGAGCGGGCCCAGCAAACCGCAATAATCTGGGAAGCTGATGAGCCGGGTTCGGAAAAACATATCAGCTATCAGGAGCTGCATGACCGGGTTTGTGAGATCGCCAATATCCTGAAACAGCGCGGCGTCAAGAAAGGTGACAGGGTCTGTATTTATATGCCGATGATTCCTGAAGCCGCTTTTGCCATGCTTGCATGCGCCCGTATTGGCGCCGTACATTCGGTGGTATTTGGTGGTTTTTCGCCGGAATCCCTCAAAGACAGAATACTGGATTCCGATTGCCAGGCCGTCATTACCGCTGATGAAGGGATTCGTGGGGGAAGGTTGATTCCCTTGAAAGCCAATACCGACAAGGCACTTGCCAGCTGCCCCAATGTGCATACGGTAATGGTCGTTAAACGCACCGGCAATGCCATTCACTGGGATGAATCGAGAGACCTCTGGTACCACGAAGCCATCAAGGATGTGGAGTCCAGTTGTGAGCCCGAAGTCATGGGCGGTGAAGACACCCTGTTTATCCTCTATACCTCCGGTTCAACGGGCAAGCCAAAAGGCGTCCTGCATACCAGTGCCGGTTATCTCTTACAGGCGGCTATGAGCCACTACTACGTGTTCGATTACCATGAAGGGGATATTTACTGGTGTGCCGCCGATGTTGGCTGGGTCACCGGGCATTCCTATATTGTCTACGGACCCCTGGCTAATGGGGCTACGACCCTTATGTTTGAAGGACTTCCGACTTACCCAGATTCCAGCCGTCTTTGGCAAATCGTGGATAAATACCAGGTTAATTCTTTTTACACAGCTCCCACCGCATTAAGAGCGCTGATGGCGCAGGGCAATGAACCCTTGCAAAGCACATCGCGCAGTTCCTTGCTGGTTCTCGGAACCGTTGGTGAGCCCATCAACCCTGAAGCCTGGGAGTGGTACTACCACCAGGTAGGAAAGAAAAAATGCCCCATCATGGATACCTGGTGGCAAACCGAAACCGGCGGGCACATGATTACTCCACTGCCCGGGGTCACCGACCTGAAACCTGGCTCTGCCACCCTGCCCTTTTTTGGGGTGAAACCGGCTCTTGTTGATCCTGATGGCAAGATTCTGGAAGGAGCCGTCTCAGGCAATCTGGTCATCACCCAGAGCTGGCCTGGTCAGATTCGCACGGTTTTTGGTGACCATCAGCGGTGCATTGACACCTATTACAAGACCTATCCGGGCTACTACTTCACGGGTGACGGTGCCCGTCGTGATGAAGATGGTTTTTACTGGATCACTGGCCGTGTGGACGACGTGCTGAATGTATCGGGACACCGCCTTGGAACTGCCGAGATCGAGAGCGCGCTGGTGTTGCATCCTTCTGTCGCGGAAGCTGCAGTAGTCGGATACCCGCATCCCATCAAGGGCCAGGGAATTTACGCTTATGTCACCCTGATGAAGGATATCGAGGACAGCGACTCACTGCACAAGGAGCTGATTGCACTGGTCTCAAGTGAAATCAGCCCAATTGCCAAACCGGATATCATCCAGTGGGCACCCGGGCTGCCCAAAACCCGTTCTGGCAAAATCATGCGCCGCATACTGCGCAAAATTGCCGCCAATGAACTTGAGAATCTGGGGGATACCACCACCCTAGCTGAACCGGCGGTGGTCGACAACCTGATTGAAAATCGGCTACAGGGCTAATTGCAGCGCTGCCAATTATATGCCGGCGCTAATCACAGGTACCGTGGCAGATATGACCATCCCGTTACTAAAACCTAACAAGAGCCTGATACTGTCGCCCGCAAAAAGTGACTGCCTTAGCCCCTCCAGCATGATATGAAAACTACCAGGCTCAAAGACAACGGATTGTTGGGGAGGCAGGTCGAGACTCGAAAGATGCTCCATCACCATCATGCCATTTTGCATGCTGCTCAGATGTATCATCGCACTCCTCGCGGAATCAGTTCTCACATCTGTCAACCTAAGGGGATGCTGTCCTACGTTGCTAATTGTCATATAAACAGCTGCGGTTTCAGCACTAGGTGGTAACTCCCTGATGTAGGCATTTTCAACCTGGATATTCATTTGCGCCAAGAGCACTGAAGGCAGCAGAATAAAAACTAGGCTCATGTATTTGACAAGATTCATATGTCTTTCCTTAATCCTCAGGATTGGGGTTATTGACTTGGATGGTCGGTTGATTTCCGTAGGCAATGTTTCCACGCAAGCGATAACCACCTACAGCTTCGCGCATGATTTGATAAATCCACCTTGCCTCAGCATCATTGCGGGCCGTAATGAGAAAGGTGGCATCCTGGTTTTTTACATACTCGCCAATAGAGCCCAGTTGCGACATGATTTCCAGACTTTGTTCGGATAAAGCTTCCGGGTCCAGGGCAAAGTAATCCCGTTTGAAGGCACGCTCATTCTCGAGAAAAGCCCTGCTTTCAGCAATGGTCGGCGCCTCTGGTCGTATACTGGCTGCCCGAAATAGATACTCTTCGGCATCAGCAAACTGGCCTACTTCAATCGCCCTGATGGCCATGCTGACATAGCGCCCAACAATACCTTCTACTCCTTGCAGAGCCACAGCATTGTCAGGCTCAACACTCAACACCTCCAAATAACGGTCATAGGCATTATCATCGGCAGGGAACAGCAGGCGCCCATCCTCAAAAGCGAGGCTGGCTTCATAAAGCATGTCTGCCAAAATACGGGCTCGGAGAATATAGTCAGGTGTAGCAGGAACCTGAGGCTGCTCATTAAGCACTGCCGGTTCAGGCTTGCTTTGAATAACTGGTGTCGGTTCGAGCTCTGCTTCTAACTGGTTTATCTGACAAGCTGACAACAGCGCAAGGCTAGATAGTAGAGCACAGATATTCGGTATTTTAAGCACTTTCATGTCTGAATCATAATGTATTCAAACAAACTACATCAAACCGGAAAATGGCATGTATGTCAGTAGTTCACCCCGTTGAACATTACTTTTTGCTGGCAGCAGCGCCAGGCCATCTGCCCAGGATAATGAATTCAGCACACTGGAGCCCTGATTATCAAAATCCATCAGACAGATTTGGCCCTTGTTATTTTTTTCGAGCCTGACCCGCAGGAACTCGTCACGGATTCCGCTGTTATTTCGATCAAAATCGGCAGCGATCTGCAGACTTTGCGCTCTAAGCCGACTCGCTCCCTGCATACGCAGCAAACCTGGCTTTACCAGAAGCAGAAAAGTGACAAAAACCGCGACCGGGTTTCCAGGCAAACCGAAAAAGGGCGTGTTTCCAATAGACCCGAAGCTGAATGGCTTGCCGGGTTTTATGGCAAGCTTCCATAAAGAAAGTGTACCCAGTTTCTCCAATGCTGCCTTAACATGGTCGGCTTCACCGACGGAAACTCCGCCACTACTGATGATACAGTCGGCTTCTGTAGCTGCCTGCTCGAGTGCAGCACATGTGCTTTGCAGGTCATCTTTAACAATACCAGCCCGAATCACCTGCATCCCCAGGCGTTTCAGCAGGCTTTGCAGGGTGAAACTGTTGCTGTCGTAGATTTGGCCGGCCTGCAGTTGTTCGCCAGGACTGATCAACTCGTTCCCAGTATTAATGATGACCACACGTAAGGGCTTGTAAACCTCCAGCTGTGAAATACCCAGTGAGGCCAGCAAACCGATATCCTGGGGTCGCAAACGATGCCCCTGTTTCAGCACCATAGTCCCCACTTGAATATCATGACCTCGTTTGCGGATATTCTCACCTGCTTGGGGTGCTTGCAGCACTTTAAGTTCTGATTCAGTGTATTCTGTATCTTCCTGAATCACGACCGCATCGGCCCCTGGGGGGATGGGAGCTCCGGTAAAAATCCGTGCGGCTGTGCCGGCCTGTAGCGCCTGACCAACATGACCGGCCTGAATGGTCTGTGAAATGCTCATCATCTGCTGGCTCGCAAGACCTTGCGCGCAAAGGGCAAAACCATCCATGGCACTGCTATCAAACCCGGGCACATCAATCACTGAGTGTATGTCCTTTGCCAGAATTCTTCCATCTGCATTGGACAAGTCAAGCGTTTCTGAGACACCCCGCGGGTGTAGTTCCTGTTCAAGCAAAGACTGGGCCTGATCGAGACGAGTTAAGCTTGACATGGATATCATTTCCTCTGATACATCGATGCAATCAACTCCTTGACGGCAGCTTCCCTGGAGCGTTGTTTGATGCCAAAACTGTACATGATGTGATGACAATCCAGTACCGAATTATCCAGCTGGGTTTTGCTGGACTTCTCAGCGCTGATTTCCAGCTCCTCCAGACAGCTTGCAAGTTCCTTATCATAGCCAGACGCTTCTACAAGAAACTTATCCACAAAGGTATGAAGATGTATTGCCTGCAGGGCGCAGTAATGGAAGAGCCCCCAGTTCATAGCATCACAATCTAGCTGTTTGTTGATGGCCAGTATGACCCGGGCTACATCTTCTGCCGGGGTTGGGCTGCAGCGCTGGTCCAAGAGACGCAATTTGCCCTTTTGTTCTTTACAGATCCTGATACATTTCTGGAAAAATTTCGGTCTGTCTGGACTGAAAATACCCTCAGTACGCAGGATCACATGTTTTTCATATTTTTCGACTTTCTTTTCCAGAATGTAAGCCAGTTTGCCCAGCGGATTTTTTGCCTTGCAGACATCACCTTCCAGATAGGGTTTGGGATTGGAGCCATCAAAGACAGCCGCTGAAGAGTGTAAGATCAGCGGAATTCTGTTTGCTTTAGCAACCCGGAGCAGTTGCGAACAACCCTGAATAAGTTGCTGCTGACGTGCCTTTTCAATAAGGCTTTCCGATTGAAACAGCCCCGGATCCAGACTAATGTTGAGTACCTGACTTATTCGCTTTTCCAGCAGCTTTTTTTGGAGGGCACTAAGATCGGACAGTACCAAGTCATCCTCTCGCAGGATGAAAAACTGAATGGCATTTTGCTTTAAAAGTCGTGTATAGCTTTGCCCGAGTTGATTGTCAGCACCAAAAACTAGAATGTTCACAGTCGAATCGAAGAGCCGCTATCTCTTGCTCAATGGCTAGAAGGGAATATCGTCATCAAAGCTGTCCATGTCTGTAGGTGCTTCCTGGGCTGGCGTTGAATTCTTTTGTGGCGGTGGAGCAGCACTAGAAGAATATGAATCGCCAATACCTCCGCGAGTGTCGAGCATCTGCATCTCATTGGCAATAATGTCGGTCGCATAGCGCTTGACGCCGTCCTGCTCCCACGAGCGGGTCTGCAGCCTGCCTTCCACATAGAGTTTGGAGCCTTTCTTGACATACTCGGCAACGATTTCCGCCAATCGCTGATAGAAGGTCACTCGGTGCCATTCGGTACGTTCTTGCTGTTCACCTGTATTCTTATCTTTCCAGGTCTCCGAGGTTGCCAGGGATATATTGGTGACGGCATTGCCATTAGGCATGTATCGGGTTTCCGGATCCTGACCAACATTTCCAACTAAAATTACTTTATTTATACCTCGACTTGCCACGCTTTGCCTCCTTCTTCATAGAAGCACAAGTTTAGCATGCTTAAGAAAAATTTCGATGAGATTCTTCTTTCCTGATGCCAGCAACGTATAATGACGTGTTTAGGCCAAATTTCTTGAAGTAGTAGTAATGGATAAAATAACCATCAGAGGTGCACGCACGCATAATCTGAAAAATATCGACCTTAGTATTCCCCGAGACAAGTTGGTAGTCATCACCGGACTGTCTGGATCAGGCAAGTCTTCGCTGGCCTTCGACACGCTTTATGCGGAAGGACAACGGCGCTATGTTGAGTCTCTGTCTACATATGCGCGGCAGTTCTTGTCGATGATGGACAAGCCGGACATGGATCAGATTTCTGGACTGTCTCCAGCCATTTCTATTGAGCAAAAATCTACCTCTCATAATCCGCGTTCAACAGTTGGAACCATTACGGAAATTTACGACTATCTGCGTCTGCTATTCGCCAGAGTTGGTGAACCATATTGTCCGGATCACAACCTCAAGCTGGAAGCCCAGACGGTCAGTCAGATGGTTGATCAGGTGCTGGGACTCCCCGAAGGGACCCCCATGATGCTGCTAGCTCCGGTAGTGCGTGAACGCAAGGGCGAGCATGTTCATGTCTTCCATGAACTCAAAGCCGGTGGCTTTATCCGTGCCCGCGTGGACGGTATTCTAACTGAACTGGACTACCCGCCAGCCCTGGAAAAAACCAAGAAACATACCATTGAAGTCGTCATCGACCGCTTCAAGGTCCGTGAAGACCTGAGCCAGCGCCTGGCAGAATCTTTTGAAACAGCCCTGCATATTGCGGGCGGTCTGGCCATCGCCTCTCCCACAGAAGGTGAAGGCGAAGAAATGGTGTTTTCCTCGCTGTTTGCCTGCCCGCAGTGTGGTCATAGTATAAGCGAACTAGAACCCCGCCTGTTCTCTTTCAATAATCCTGCTGGTGCCTGTGAAGCCTGCGATGGCCTGGGAATGAAACAGTATTTTGATCAAAACAAGATCATTATTGATGATGAGCTCTCACTGGCTCAAGGTGCTGTCAGGGGCTGGGATCGCCGTAATATCTATTATTTTCAGCTGTTAAAATCTCTGGCTGAACATTATGCCTTCACCATTGATACGCCATATAAAAAGCTCAGTAAGAAACACCAGCAACTGATTCTATTTGGTAGTGGCAGGGAGCAGATCGAATTCACCTTTTACAATGAAAAAGGCAAAACCTATATCAACCACAAAACCTTTGAAGGAATTCTGCCCAACATGGAGCGCCGCTATCGTGAAACTGAATCTCAAATGGTGCGCGAGGAACTGAGCAAATACCTCAACTCTCAACCCTGCCCGGAATGTCAGGGTACTCGTTTACGACAGGACGCACGTCATGTATTCATCAACCGCAAAAATCTTCCATCCATTTCCGACCTCACCATCGGAGATGCCACCGAGTATTTTGAGAAACTCAAGCTGAAGGGCAAACAGGCCAAGATTGCAGAAAAAATACTCAAGGAAATCAATGACCGCCTGCGCTTTCTGGTCGATGTGGGCCTTAATTACCTCACTCTAAGTCGCAGTGCCGAGACCTTGTCCGGTGGAGAAGCACAGCGTATTAGGTTAGCCAGTCAGATCGGAGCCGGGCTGGTCGGAGTTATGTACATACTGGATGAACCCTCAATCGGCCTCCACCAGCGAGACAATGACCGTCTGCTAAATACCCTGCGACATTTACGCGATATCGGCAACACGGTCATTGTGGTCGAACATGACGAGGAAGCCATACGTAGTGCCGACCATATAATTGATATCGGACCGGGAGCGGGTGTTCACGGAGGTGAAATCGTTGCGCAGGGCACTGACAAGGACATTGAAAAGGTAGCAGCCTCTCTGACCGGACAGTATTTGTCCGGGAAACAAAAAATTGAAATACCTGCCAAACGGGTAGCGGCAAAGTCTGACAGGCAACTGGTTCTGTCAGGGGCAGCCGGCAACAATCTGAAATCGGTCACCCTAAAGATTCCGCTTGGACTGATGACCTGTGTCACCGGCGTTTCAGGCTCCGGCAAGTCAACGCTTATCAACAACACGCTCTATCCGCTGACTGCCACAGCCCTGAACGGTGCCACGACTCTCAATGCGGCCAAGTACAAAGACCTGAATGGCCTTGAATATCTCGACAAGGTGGTGGACATCAACCAGAGCCCCATCGGGCGAACTCCTCGTTCCAACCCGGCAACTTATACTGGCATATTTACGCCCATCCGGGAGCTTTTTTCTGCCACCCAGGAAGCTCGCGCCAGGGGCTACAAACCCGGCCGTTTTTCCTTCAATGTTAAAGGTGGCCGCTGTGAAGCCTGTCAGGGCGATGGCGTCGTCAAAGTAGAAATGCATTTCCTGCCTGACGTATATGTCGCCTGTGATATATGTAAAAGCAAACGCTATAACCGCGAAACTCTCGAAGTAAAATACAAGGGCAAGAACATTTATGAAGTACTGGACATGACCGTTGAGGATGCCCGTGAATTTTTTGATCCGGTTCCGATGATTGCCCGCAAACTGCAAACACTGATCGAAGTCGGTCTTTCCTATATTAAGCTGGGCCAGGCAGCCACGACACTATCAGGCGGTGAAGCCCAGCGTGTCAAACTGTCACGTGAACTGTCAAAACGGGATACTGGACAGACACTTTACATCCTGGATGAGCCAACCACCGGGCTGCACTTTCACGATATCAAACAACTGCTTTCTGTGCTGCACCGATTGCGTGACGATGGCAATACCATCGTAGTCATCGAACATAATTTGGACGTGATCAAGACTGCCGACTGGATTGTGGATCTGGGCCCTGAAGGTGGAGGTGGAGGTGGCAAAATCATTGCCAGCGGCACACCAGAATCTTTGGCCGCTGAAAAACATTCATACACCGGGCAGTACCTGGCCAAAATACTTACATAGTTGTACCGGGATGATGCCCAAGAGGCACTAAGTAGATACATTTATATACTCTGGAAAATGTTCTGACACAGAATCATTAATAAAACACTAACACGAGAAAGATCATGGAAAATAAACTACATCTCATTGTTGATCCCCTCTGTGGCTGGTGCTTCGGCGCTGAACCTCTAATCAGTGCGGCTCGCCAGATTACGCATCTAGACATCGTCCTGCATTGCGGCGGCTTGTTTTCAGGCCCTAACAGCCAGCACCTTGATCCAGGGATGCGCCAGTACATTCTCAGTCATCATGAACGCATCCTTAAGTTAACCGGGCAGGATGTCGGCGAAAACTTTTACACCCTGCTTGATTCAGGCAAGGCCATGCTGGATTCCAGCCCTCCCATTCAAGGCATTATGGCTGCTGAAGCCGCCGCCAGAGGAACCTCACTGGATTTTTATCAGGCACTTATCAGGGCTCACTTTATTGATGGACGGCCTGTTACTGAAACGAATACCCTACAGGCATTAGCCGAAGAATGCGGTATAGACAGTAAACACTTCAGCCAGGCTTTTGCCGAACTGGATGAATCTGCTATCTCAGCTCATATCCTGGCCACTCGCCAGCTCATGCAAGAGGTCGGTTCGCAGGGCTTTCCAAGCTTTGTGCTGGAACAGGATGCCCATATGTCTATGATTAATCATTATCAATTTTATAAAGATGCGAGTGCATGGCAAAAGCGTCTACAAGAAGAACTTGCAAGGTCTCAGGAACAGATAATTCATTGAGACAGAAGTGTACAAAGGCTATTATCACCGATCAGATAAGTACTACACTACACGCTGAAAATATTAAGAGAAGTTAGTAAGGGGACACACATGCTATCATTAAATATCAAGCTCAACCCAACGAATATGCTCTGGTCAGTGCCTGTCATGCTGTTCAGCCTAATGATACCAGTGAGTGGGATGACTGCCGAAGCAACAGCAGACCAGCTGGAACGCGTAAACCAGATGCTGGAAAATTTCGCACCGGTAACTGACGACATGATCCAGAATCCGGATCCGGCCGACTGGTTAACCTGGCGCCGAACCCTGAATTCCTGGGGCCATAGCCCTCTGAACCAAATCAACCGGGATAACGTTGATCAGTTGCGCATGGTCTGGGTGCGCGGCCTTGATGCCGGCATTCAGGAAGGCACCGCCCTGGTACATGACGGCGTCATGTTTTTCCCAAGCCCCATGGATGTCATTCAGGCTATCGATATTGAGTCTGGCGACCTGATCTGGGAATACCGCCGTCGCCTTCCCCGAGATTTACGCGACTATTTTCCGGTCCCCGACATCAATCGAAACCTAGCTATCTATGAAGATCTGATCATAGACACCAGTGCTGATGACTATATTTATGCGGTCAATGCCCGCACCGGCGAACTGGCATGGGAGACACAAATCATGGACTATTCCCATGGAGCTCAACAAACATCCGGCCCGATCATTGCCAATGGCATGGCCATCTCTGGCCGCGGTTGCGAGCCCGAAGGTAGTCCCGAGGCTTGCATCATGGTGGCCCATGATGCACGAACCGGCGAGGAAATCTGGCGTACCAGCACAATTGCACTGCCTGGTGAGCCTAATGGCGAAAGCTGGGGTGACATGGCCGCTGATGAACGTTGGCACGTCGGCACCTGGATGGTGCCCTCCTATGATCCAGAACTGAACCTGGTCTATTTCGGCACCTCGGTGACGTCTCCGGCACCCAAATACACCATGGCAGGAAACGACCTTCAATACCTGTATCACAACTCCACTATGGCACTGGATGCCGATACAGGAGAAATTGTTTGGTTCTACCAGCATATGGTGGATCACTGGGATTATGACTTTCCCTTTGAGCGCCTGCTGGTGGACACCGCTGTCGCACCGGACCCTAATGCAGTGGAATGGATCAATCCAGGTATTGAACCGGGACGTGAATATAAAGTCCTGACCGGCATCCCCGGCAAGCCGGGTCTGGTATATACCCTGGATCGTGAAAATGGTGATTTTTTGTGGGCCACCCCCGTGGTCTACCAGAATCTGGTTGAGGATATTGATCTACGGACCGGAGCGGTCACCCTGAATCCGGAAACCCTGTTTACCGAGGTTGGGCAGGAAGTACTGACTTGCGGTGGCATTAGCCGCGGATGGCCATCTGGCACCTATAGCCCAAGCTCCAATGCCATGTATTAC
Source organism: Gammaproteobacteria bacterium (assembly GCA_038148435.1). GTDB lineage: Bacteria > Pseudomonadota > Gammaproteobacteria > Pseudomonadales > Pseudohongiellaceae > UBA5109. The sequence goes on from JAYQVM010000010.1 coordinate 11,163, forward strand.
TCGCTGCAGCATACCTGTGAAACTGTTACCTCAACGTTAACGGCACCCGACCTGAACAACCTCTACGGTCGTGTCCAGACGTTGAATGCCCCCCGTCCAGATGGTCAGTCCTACCCTCCCAACAGTGTCTCTGCCATTTCAGTGGAAACTGGAGAAATACTATGGAACTATGAACAGGAAGCCGTGATGATGTCCTTGATGTCCACAGACGGTGGCCTGATCTTCGGTGGCGACAATAACGGACGCATGAAGGCTCTCGACCAAAGCAGCGGCGAATTGCTCTGGGAGGTCAATGTCGGTTCCACGGTCAGTGGTTACCCGACCACTTTCATGGCGAATGGCAAGCAGTACCTGGCCATCAGCACCGGTCGCTCACTGTACGCCGGTGCCACTGATGCCAATCTGCTGTTTGTTTTCGCCCTGCCTTAAACGTCCTTAAAACAGGTACAAATCTGACTGACATGGCCACCTTCTGGTGGCCATTTTGTTTGTGTCCAAACACTGCGTTTTGCTGATTTCCTTTACTAGAACCCGCAGCCTTAGCTATTATCGGTGCGCTAGAACATTAACCGGTAAGTACAGACGCTTTGCTGATGAAGATACAACAGGGGTAAATCATGAACACGTCCAGCAGAACAACAATACTTCGCTTTTCGAGCTGCTGTTTTTTTACTGTCGCAAGCCTTTTCAGCTCCAGCCTGCTGGCTGCTGAAAGCATACCTGAGCAACAGGAGCGAGTTGCACAGATGCTTGAGGATTTTGAGCCCGTCACCGATGCCATGATCCAGAATCCAGATCCTGCAGACTGGCTGAGCTGGCGTCGCACTCTGAATTCTTGGGGTCATAGCCCTCTAGACCAGATCAACCGAGACAATGTTGATCAGTTACGTATGGTATGGGCACGTGGTCTGAATGACGGAATCCAGGAAGGGACCGCAATCGTGCATGATGGCGTGATGTTCTTCCCCAATCCCATGGATGTCGTACAGGCAATTGATATTGAATCAGGAGACCTGATCTGGGAATACCGTCGCCGTTTGCCGCGAGACTTACGTGATTATTTTCCGGTCCCGGATATCAACCGTAACCTCGCGATTTATGAAGACCTGATCATCGACACCAGTGCAGATGACTTTATCTATGCACTAGATGCTCGTAGTGGTGAACTGGTATGGGAAACGCAGATTCTGGATTACACCCGTGGCGCCCAGCAGACCTCCGGTCCCATAATTGCAAATGGTCTGGCAATCTCCGGACGAGGTTGTGAACCAGAGGGCGGGCCGGATGCCTGCGTGATGACTGCTCATGATGCACGCACCGGTGAAGAAGTCTGGCGTACCCGCACCATTGCTCGCCCAGGCGAACCCAATGGTGACTCTTGGGGAGACATGGCTGATGAGGATCGCTGGCATGTCGGCACCTGGATGGTCCCCTCCTATGATCCGGAACTGAACCTGGTCTACTTTGGTACTTCGGTTACCTCACCTGCTCCCAAGTTTATACTGGAAGGCAATGACAAGCAGTATCTCTATCACAATTCTACTCTAGCGTTGAATGCTTCGACAGGTGAAATTGTATGGTATTACCAGCACATGGTGGATCACTGGGACTATGACTTTCCTTTCGAGCGACTATTGGTCGATACCGCCGTTGCTCCAGACCCGGACAGTGTTGAATGGATTAACCCGGATATCAGGCCTGGTGAAGAACGCAAGGTGCTGACCGGGATCCCCGGCAAACCCGGGCTAGTTTATACCCTGGACCGTGAAACCGGTGAATTCCTCTGGTCAACTCCGGTTTTGTACCAGAACCTGATCGAGGATATCGATGGGCGCACCGGTCAGGTGACCCTGAACCCGGAAGTGCTGTTTACTGAAGTCGGCCAGGAAGTCTATACCTGTGGCGGTGTGAGCCGTGGATGGCCTTCAGGCACCTATAGCCCGAGCACCAACGTCATGTATTATGGCTTACAGCATACCTGCAGCGAAACGACCTCCATCATGACCGAGCAGAGTCTCGACAATCTTTATGGTATTGCCGGTTATGGCAGCATCGTGCCGCTCCCAGATGGATCCCTGCCGCCAAACTCCGTAACAGCCATTTCGGCTGAGACAGGCGAAGTACTCTGGGAATATGAACAGGAAGCCATTATGCTCTCGCTGATGTCCACCGACGGCGGACTTGTTTTTGGTGGGGATAACAATGGCCGCATGAAGGCACTGGACCAGCGTACTGGTGAGGTTGTCTGGGAAATCAACCTGGGCTCTACAGTCAGCGGTTATCCGAGCACCTTCATGGTAAATGGCAAACAGTATCTTGCTGTCAGTACGGGCCGCTCGCTGTATGCCGGCGCTACCGATGCGAACAACTTGTTTGTGTTTGCGCTGCCGGACTAATCCCGAATTAACACCAGAAGTCTGAAAGGCCACAATCTTGTGGCCTTTTTTTATATAAACTGGCACTTCCAGCATTTCAATCCTAACAGGCTCAAGTATGAAGACAGGCATTACTGAGGTAGCTAATACACTCGGGGTTGATTTAGCAGAAAAACAATCTCAGGCCAAGTGATATAGGTGGCATGCCCAGGTCCCCAGTTTTTACTATGATTCAGGAAGGAAAGACCGGTAATTCTTCGGAATTGCTCAGCGCACATTAGCAGCGAATTCCTCCCCATTTTCGACATGAACTCAAACAGCTGGAATCCGATTTCCCTTATGAGGAATTTTTACGCCACCCCCTTAGAAAATAACTATTCAGCCAGCAGTTCCAGTATCTCGTGAGTTTTTCCCTGTATGAGTGAGCTATCACCTCTGGCTTCGACATTAAGGCGAATTAAGGGTTCAGTATTGGACATGCGCAGATTGAAACGCCAGTGGCCCATATCCATACTAAGGCCATCGATAAAATTCATTTCCCTGGCATTTGCTGCATAAACAGACTTAACTTTGGCAATAGCTGCAGCTGCATCGCTCACTTCACGATTGATCTCACCGCTGGCCGGGAAAGCTGCCATACGATGTTCTACAAGTGTCGACAGTGTCTGGTTGCTACGCGAAAGTATTTCAAGCACCAGTAACCAGGGAATCATACCACTGTCACAATAATAAAAATCCCGAAAATAATGGTGCGCACTCATTTCGCCACCGTATATGGCATCCACCTCTCGCATTTTTTCCTTGATAAAGGCATGGCCACTTTTGGAAAGAACACATTCACCATCGAATTCTTCCACAAGTGCCTGGGTATTCCAGCATAGGCGAGGGTCATGAATGATTTTAGCGCCTGGCTGTTTTTTCAGAAAACTTTCCGCTAGCAAGCCAACAATGTAGTAGCCTTCAACGAAAGTCCCCTTTTCATCAAAGAAGAAACAGCGATCAAAATCACCATCCCAAGCAATACCCAGGTCTGCACCGTGCTCCCTTATCGCATCAATGCTTGGCTGACGGTTTTCCACCAGTAGGGGGTTTGGCACACCATGTGGAAAATTGCCATCTGCCTTATGATGTAACTTTATAAACTCGATGGGTAGATGCTTTTCCAGAAGATCAATGATCTGGCCTGCTCCGCCATTACCGGCATTACAAACAACTTTTAAGGGGCTAAGAACGGTCACATCAATATAGTAAAGCAGATGTTCGATATAGGCCTGCTTGACATCCACCTGACTCAATTGCCCAGGCTCTGTCACTGGCGGGAAATCACCCGCTTCAGCCAGCTGGCGTATGTCAACCAGACCAGTATCCGCACTAATGGGTTTGGAGTTTTCACGCACAAACTTCATGCCATTGTAATCTTTCGGGTTATGGCTGGCGGTAACCATAATACCTCCATCCATATTCAGATGGCTGGTGGCAAAATAAATCTCTTCCGTACCACATTGACCAATATGGCTGACATTGACGCCCGCATCCAATAACCCTCGGCTCAGGGCTTCGCAGATTTGTGGGCTGCTCAAACGGATATCATGGCCTACCACCACATTCTTCGGCTTCAGGAAAATCGCAAAGGCACGGCCTATACGATAAGCAACATCTTTATTGAGCTGGTCAGGGATACGCCCACGAACATCATAAGCCTGGAAACAGGTGATTTCGCTAAACAATGGATGACTTCCTTATACTGGCTGGTAAACCTTATCAAAATAAAATTGATTGGCTGCGATGAAACCCTCAATACTTCCGCAGTCAAAGCGTTGCCCCTTGAATTTGTAGCCCAGCACTCCCTTACCCTTGGTCGCCTGAGTCAGTAAGGCGTCGGTAATCTGGACTTCATTGTTTCTGCCCGGCGGGGTGTCACGGATGATCTTAAAAATATCGGGTGTCAGGATATAACGCCCGATAATGGCAAGATTGCTAGGCGCATCTTCCGGTGCCGGTTTTTCTACCATATCGGAAATTCTTAAGAGGCCCGGTTCTATCTCTTCACCGGCAATCACCCCGTATTTGTATGTTTCATCGGCAGGGACTTCCTCGATGGCCACGATACTGCACTGATAGTTTTTATATAGGTCAACCATTTGAGACAGAACACCTTGCGTCGGTGAATAGCACAAGTCATCCGCCAGAACTACGGCAAAGGCTTGCTCACCGATCAGCGTCTCACCGGTGAGAATCGCATGACCCAATCCCTTCATTTCGATCTGCCGGGTATAGGAAAACACAGCATCATTTATGATGCCCCGAATATCGCGTAAATACTTTTCCTTGTCGGTTCCTGAAATCTGATGCTCCAGCTCGTAATTGGTATCGAAATGATCGGCGATGGCCCGTTTGCCACGCCCAGTGATGATGGCCATATTGTCTATGCCGGCCTCAAGAGCCTCCTCGACGCCGAACTGGATCAGCGGCTTATTAACCACCGGCAGCATTTCCTTTGGCATGGATTTGGTGGCAGGTAAAAAACGTGTTCCATAGCCTGCCGCCGGAAATAAACATCTCCTGATTACTGCATTACTCATCTTTTTTTCACTAAACCTCTATGGTGGTTTTATTTGCTCTAGGGTGTTACAAGCAACTGGAGCTTTTCCGAATTAGCGCAACATATAATGCTAAAAAGAGCATTATACCTTGATGCCTTGGTAAATTATTATCGTTTAAGCTTACTTATCTCTATAATAGCCGCTTTTCGCAATTGCCCGGCTGCAATCCGAGGCCGACCCAGACTCGACAGTACATTATGACGACAGATTTTAAACCCAAAAGTAGCTATAACCGTGAAGAACTCCTGGAGTGCGGTCACGGGCATCTTTTTGGTTCGGGCAACCCAAAACTACCCGTTGGCAATATGCTTATGCTGGATAGGATTGTTGAAATAAGTAGCGACGGCGGCTCAGAAGGAAAAGGCCATATTCTAGCCGAATTCGATATTCATCCTGGTTTATGGTTCTTCGACTGTCATTTTGATGGAGATCCTGTCATGCCGGGCTGTCTGGGGCTAGATGCTATGTGGCAACTGGTGGGCTTTTATCTCGGTTGGCGGGGCAACAAGGGAAAAGGACGCGCTCTTGGCTGCAGTGAAGTAAAATTTACCGGTGAAATACTTCCTCACCACAAAAAAGTTGTTTATGGACTGGATATCAAACGCCTTATAGAGCGCAAGCTAGTGATGGGAATAGCTGATGGAACAGTTTCAGTAGACGGACAGGTAATCTATACTACCAAAGGGCTTAAAGTGGGTCTTTTCAAACCGAATGAATCCTTGTCTTGATGACTAGGGAGTTTTGATATATGCGTCGAGTGGTTGTGACCGGGATGGGTGTTGTTTCTTGCCTGGGTCTGGATAAAGCATCGGTTGTTGAATCTCTTAGAACGGGCCGAAGTGGTGTCACCTATCGTCCTGAATACGAAGAAAACGGCATGCGCAGCCATATTGCCGGTGCGGTGGAACTGGATTTTTCTGAGTATATCGATCGCAAGAATCTGCGCTTTATGGGTTCAGCAGCAGCCTACGCCTATATCTCCATGGCTCGGGCAATCGAAGATGCCGGCCTCGTTGAAAACGAAGTCTCCAATGAAAAAACCGGCATCATCATGGGTTCGGGTGGTACATCCACTCAGGATCAGGCAGAAACCGTTGACATCATGCGTGAAAAAGGACTTAAGCGTGTTGGTCCCTATCGGGTTACGCGCACTATGGGCAGTACGGTATCAGCCTGTCTGGCGACCCCCTTTAAAATTAAGGGTGTCAATTACTCTATTTCTTCTGCCTGCTCCACTAGTGCTCACTGTATCGGTAATGCCATGGAACTTATTCAGTTGGGTAAACAAGATATGGTGTTTGCAGGTGGTGGTGAGATGGAACACTGGACGCTGAGCTGCATGTTTGATGCCATGGGAGCGCTCTCCACTCAGTACAATTCAAATCCGGATAAAGCCTCACGTGCCTACGATCAGGGCCGCGATGGATTCGTTATTGCCGGTGGTGGTGGCACGCTAATCATTGAGGAGCTGGAACATGCCTTGGCACGCGGTGCCAAAATCTATGCTGAACTCACTGGATATGGTGCCACATCGGATGGCTATGACATGGTCGCTCCCTCTGGTGAAGGTGCAGTTCGTTGTATGAAAATGGCACTCGCCGGCAGCAATAAAAACATCGATTACATAAATGCTCATGGCACTAGTACACCGGTAGGCGATGTCAGAGAAATACAGGCAGTTAGGACAGTCTTTGGCGATACGATTCCGATTATTAATTCCACCAAATCACTCTCCGGCCACTCACTGGGTGCTGCAGGTGTGCAGGAAGCAATCTATTCATTACTAATGATGGAAAATAACTTTATCGCCGCCTCTGCCAATATTGACAATCTGGATCCGGAAATCGGTGATGCCCCCATCGCAAGAGAACTGCTTGAAGGTGTTGAGCTCAATGCCGTCATGTCTAATTCATTTGGTTTTGGTGGCACCAATGCAACACTCATTTTCGAGCGCTATCAGGAATAATCACGCAGCCTACAAGTCACTATAATCATGCCCTGGGTAATTTTTACAATTCTGATCCTTTACGGCATAAGTGCTTCGGGACTCACCCTTGCTCAGCTTGATAGTCGATCAGCCTCAAGCAATATATTCGATAACGCCCCGCTGAATACTAATGCCCTTCAGTCATTGCTGCCGGCAGAGTCAGCCTTTAGCCTGAACGGATATATAGAAACGCCCAATACCATTGTACTCAACTGGCAAATTGAAGAGGGTTACTACCTCTATCGTGACAGCCTGCAGTTCACTCCGCTGGGTGATGAGAATATGGCAAGTCCACAGATACCCGCCGGCGTGTCCCATCAGGATGAATTCTTTGGTGATGTCGAAGTCTATTACCAGCAATTGCTGGTACGCATCCCTTTTGATCCGAACACGCTGGAAAGCAGTATTACCCTCAATCTGAATTATCAGGGCTGTGCCGAGGAACGCTATTGCTACCCGATGCAGACTCAGCAAATCACACTGGACGTGCTCGAAACTACTGCCCAATAACGCAAAAACACCCGTTTCGAGCCTGATTTAACTGCCAATGGCTGAAAAAGTGCCAGATTCTTAACAAAATATCGCAAAAGTTGCTGACATTTGCGGCTAACATCGTAAAATGAGCAGCTAATTCTAAGAGAAACTTCACAAACAGTGACACATGAGCAGCATTCTTGTCATTAACGGCCCCAATTTGAACCTGCTAGGACAGCGAGAGACCTCGATTTATGGCTCGCAGACCTTGGAGCAGATCAATGCTGCCCTGCAAGAACAGGCTACAGCGGCCAAGCTTGACATCGACTTTCTGCAAAGCAATGCCGAGCACGAACTACTAGAACGCATCCATCAGGCCGGCAAAGACCAGGTCGGCATGATCATCATCAACGCTGCCTCACTAACGCATACCAGTATCGCCCTGCGCGATGCTCTGCTAGGGGTTAATGTGCCTTTTATCGAAGTCCATATTTCCAATGTATTTGCCCGTGAAGAATTCCGTCACCATTCATTCCTGTCGGATATTTCTTCCGGGTGCATCATCGGCCTGGGTACGCAATGCTATGAACTGGCACTGCAGGCTGCCATCCGTCATCTACAACTAAGCAATTAACTGCCAATCTCAAGAGAGACACATGGATATACGAAAAGTTAAAAAACTAATCGAACTGCTTGAAGCCTCGGGCATCAATGAAATTGAGATCAAGGAAGGTGAGGAAGCCGTCAGGATCAGTCGCGCTGGCAGTGTGCAAACTTATGCTGCTCCGCTGCCAGAGGCTGCCCCTTTTGCTACAGCGCCTCAAGCAGCTCCCAGCTCTGCGCCAGCCAGTGAAGCCAGCCAGGAAAGTGCTCCCAGCACCAAAGGGCACGCCGTCAAATCACCCATGGTCGGAACCTTTTACCGCTCTCCGTCACCGAGCTCTCCGCCATTTGTTGAAGTCGGGCACCAGGTCAAGGCAGGTGATGTCATCTGTATCGTTGAGGCTATGAAGATGATGAACCAGATTGAGGCCAGTAAAGCCGGAGTGATTGAGGCCATTCTGCTGGAAGACGGTGAACCGGTCGAATACGATCAGGCCCTGGTTACCATCATTTAACCCTAAGCAATTGGCTCAATAATTCAGGTTCAGGCACATTCCATGCTGGAAAAAGTATTAATCGCAAACCGGGGTGAAATTGCATTACGCATATTGCGTGCCTGCAAGGAAATGGGCATTAAAACTGTTGCAGCCCATTCCACTGCAGACAAAGATCTCATGCACGTCAGACTGGCTGACGAGTCCGTTTGTATCGGGCCGCCAAAATCCGCTGACAGCTACCTTAATGTGCCGGCACTGATCAGTGCCATGGAACTGACGGATGCCGATGCTGTGCACCCAGGTTACGGTTTTTTGTCTGAGAATGCAGACTTTGCCGAGCAGGTTGAAAAATGCGGTTTCATTTTTATAGGTCCCAGCGCAGAAACCATCCGCGCCATGGGCGACAAGGTCTCCGCCATTGAAGTTATGAACAAAACGGGGGTACCGACCGTGCCGGGTTCCAATGGCCCGCTTACTGAAGACACAGCCCGCACGCTGCAGATTGCCCGCGATATCGGTTATCCAGTCATGATCAAGGCTGCTGCCGGTGGTGGCGGCAGGGGCATGCGTGTCGTTCACAATGAAGCCTCCCTGCTAAAATCCATATCCATTACCCAGAATGAAGCCGGCTCTTTCTTTGGCGACCCTACTGTTTACCTGGAAAAATTTCTCGGCAATCCCCGACATGTAGAGATTCAGGTTATCGGTGACGGCAGGGGGGATGCAATCTGCCTTGGAGACCGCGACTGCTCCATGCAACGTCGTCATCAGAAAGTGGTTGAAGAGGCTCCTGCCCCGGGCATCAGTGAAAGTGCCCGCCAGCAAATCATGGAATCATGTATCCAGGCCTGCAAAACCATGAAATACCGAGGCGCCGGCACGCTGGAATTTCTGTATGAAGACGGCAATTTCTATTTCATTGAAATGAATACCCGGGTCCAGGTTGAACACCCGGTAACAGAATTGATAACCGGCATTGATATCGTCAAGGAGCAACTGCGTATCGCATCCGGCCTGCCCCTCTCAGTAAAACAGGAAGATATTCGCTTGCATGGACACGCTATCGAGTGTCGAATCAATGCCGAGGACCCTAGCAGCTTCTTACCCAGCCCCGGCAGGGTCAATATATTCCATGCTCCCGGCGGAAACGGTATACGTGTTGATTCCCACCTTTACAGCGGTTACAGCGTTCCTCCTCACTATGATTCACTTATTGCCAAACTGATTGCGTTTGGCGCCAACCGCGATGAGGCGTTGGCCAGAATGAGCAATGCACTGGAAGAAATGCACGTGGACGGGATAAAAACCAATATATCCCTCCACCAAGACATCATTCATGATGCCGCCTTCAGGGAAGGTGGCGTCAATATTCATTACCTCGAAGAAAAACTCAAACTATAAGTCCCTAAACAGCAGGACAGGAATGGGCTGGATTCAGTTACAGGTACGAACCAACCCGGATCAGGCCCAGGAACTAGAAGAGCAGCTTTGTGAAAAAGGTGCGCTGGCCATTACCCTGCTGGATGCAGCTGACCAGCCGGTGCTGGAACCCGTCCGGGGCGAAACGCCTTTGTGGAACGACATCACGCTAAAAGCCTTATTCCCTGCCGATCAGGATCCCAGGCAACTCATTGAGCAATTACAAACAAGCTACCTGCCCAAACGATTTCCGGCGCTGGATTTCAAGCTACTCGACGATCAGCCCTGGGAGCGGGCCTGGATGGATCAGTTTAAACCCATCATTTTCAAACGGCGCCTGCGTATTTACCCCAGCTGGTCGAAGAAGCAGAACGAAGATGGCATTGTCATGAAACTGGACCCGGGTCTGGCTTTTGGTACCGGTACCCACCCGACAACTGCGCTATGCCTTGAATGGCTCGATGAACATGAACTCGACGCTAATACAGTGATCGACTATGGCTGCGGATCCGGCATTCTGGGCATTGCAGCCTTGCTACTGGGTGCCGATTCAGTGATCGGTATCGATAATGATCCTCAGGCCTTGTTAGCAAGCCGTGATAACTGTGAAAAAAACCAAATTGCACCTGAACGCTTCCCGGTGCTTTTGCCTGCTGAGTGTCTCGAGGCCGTGAAACGTGGCGAGATCGGGCAGCAAAACATGCTGCTTGCCAATATTCTGGCTGGCCCCCTGATTACGCTTGCTGCCTATCTGAGCGCACTGGTCCTGCCCGGTGGACATATATTGCTGTCAGGGATTTTGGAAGAACAGACCCAAGCCGTCATGGACGCCTATCATAATTACTTTGACCTAGACCCTCCTCAAGTAAAAAATGGCTGGGTTAGAATTAGCGGGCAACGGCTAAAATAAATTTATATGTCATTTATCACAAGCTGCCCACATTGCGAGACCTTTTTCAATATCACCGAGTCGCAGTTACAGAAAACACACGGAATAGTCCGTTGCGGCTTTTGTTTGCAAACTTTCTCAGCCCTTGAACACCAGCTGTACCTCGATGAGCAAATAGATCTCGACATGATCGATATGATCGATGAAGGGATAATTGATGATACCGAGCTGCCAGCCGGTGAATACGAGAGCATGCTGCCTAAGGATACACAACAGGATAGCGGTGCAGGCCAGAACCCGCAGATCCCGACTCTTGAAGTCGCCAATGTCATACTGGATGAAGAAGAGGAAGCCGAAAGACTGAATGACGAGGATCCATCCCAGGAAGAACCCCAGGCCAGTGAAGATGAAACCAGAAATAGTATGGATGATATCGCAAGGGATAGGGAAGACTTTGACGCTTTAGGCCATGAGGGCTTCCCAATAAATGAAGAAGCCAGCGAGGACGATGGACTCACCGATGACCTAGATGACATCGACGCCGATGAAACTTTGTATCAGAATGATTCCCAAGCTCCTACAGAAATAGTATTGGACAGTGAGCCCTCAGACGACATAGCGACAAGTGAAGCTGAAGATGAAGACGCTGAAACTCTCCTTCAGGATGAGTTGCAGACCATTGAAACTGTCTCGCTCACTAAGACCATGACACCTGATATTGAAGGCATTGAGCAGCCCGCTGACCAGGACAATCCCCTCGAAGACTCGTTTGATGCAACTGAAGATGAGTTTGAGCCTGGTCTACCGGAAAGTGACAGTGGAGAAGAATATTCCCTGGAATCGACTGAACTCCCGGCTGATCCCACTGCCCCTTCTAGTGCGCACTCCGCAAGCGCTGAAAATAGTAGCGCCAGCACCCCGATAACAAGAACAGCAGCAAAACCTGAGCTGCAGATCCTGTCTTCACTTTACGATGAGAGCCCTCTGGAGCGGCTTGATGAATCAAATTTAAACTCCCTCAGTGCTGAGCCGATAGCCATCCATCAGCAGGCAGCTGGCTCCAGAATGCTCAAGAGGCTGCTGATAAGTCTCAATGTATTCCTGCTGCTGGGCCTGGCTGCTCAGGCTACCTGGAAAAATATTGACAGCCTGCTGCTCGATACGCGATTTTCACCCATCAGCAATCTTCTTTGCCAGGTACTTGCCTGTCCGGCTGTTGCCCAGTTCGATCTTAACAAGTTCAGCACTGAAGAGCTCTTCGTCAATGCCCATCCACAACGTGAAAATGCCCTACAGATTGATTTTATCTTTCGTAACAATGCCAGCTACCCTCAGGCCTTCCCGCTCGTTGAACTTAACTTTACTGATCTGAACCGGCGCTTACTGGCCAACCGACTGTTTTCACCTACGGAGTACCTAGACCCAGAACTGCAACAATTCGAATTATTGCCGGCTGGGGCTTCGATACAGATACAACTTGAAATAGCTGATCCCGGTCCCGAGGCAATCAATTACAGCCTGGCCTTGAGGCACCCGGGGACACCTTAGCCTTAACACGAGCGGTTAATTTTTAGTAGAATGCGCGCTTGTTTTCCAGCATTCTCGCAACAGGCACAAGGTAACGTGATTCGAATAGGGCCCTACAAACTCGACTCCCAGGTCGTTCTTGCCCCGATGGCCGGAATCACTGACCACCCATTTCGTACTTTATGCCGCCAACAGGGTGCTGCCCTGACGCCTGCTGAAATGCTCAGCAGTGACCCCTCCCTGTGGCACAGTGAAAAAAGTCGTCTGCGGCGTTTTCATGCGGGAGAACAGGGACCGAGAATTGTACAGATTGCCGGTTCGGACCCCGGGCAAATGGCGCAGGCTGCCCGGCTCAATGTCAAACACGGCGCCCAGATCATAGATATCAACATGGGTTGCCCGGCCAAAAAAGTTCTCAAAAAAGCCGCTGGTTCCGCTCTGCTCAGGGATGAAAAGCTGGTGAGGGATATTCTGCAGACTGTGGTGGACGCAGTGGATGTACCGGTCACCCTGAAAATGCGCACTGGCTGGAGTCCCAAACAACGTAACGGACTCAGTATTGCTCGTATGGCAGAAGATCTAGGTATTCAGTCGCTTGCCGTCCATGGACGCACCCGCGAGTGTATGTTCAAGGGCAAGGTGGAATACGACACCATCGCAGCCATCAAGGAGGCAGTGAGTATCCCGGTATTTGCAAACGGTGATATCGACAGCCCGCATAAAGCCCTTCAGGTTCTGCAAGATACCGCTGCCGATGGAGTCATGATTGGCCGTGCTGCTCAGGGCCGGCCCTGGCTGCTCCGTCAGATTCGGCATCTTCTCCAGGATGGTCAGAAGCTCGCCGACCCTACTTTGCAGGAGCAGTTCAAGATAATCATTACTCATCTGCAGAAACTGTATACGTTTTATGGAGAATACAAGGGTACGATGATCGCCCGTAAGCATGTTGCTTGGTATTGTCATCGGCTTCCTGCGGCAAAGCCCTTCAGAACGGAATTTAACAGCCTACAGACAGCAGCAGCCCAGCTTTCACTACTGCAGACACATTTTTACCAACTGCAGGAATGTGAAGTGGCAGAAACGGAGAATCCCCAGGACATCGCTGCATGAAAGAAGTCAAAGCACAAACACTCAAGCAATGTGTCAATGAAGCCCTCGAAGCCTATCTCAACGAGGTTGATCAGGAACATATCAGCGATCTATACAATATGGTGCTGGCAGAAGTTGAAGCACCTATGCTGGCCGTGGTCATGAAACATGCCCGCAGTAATCAGAGCAAGGCTGCCAGCATGCTGGGTCTGAACCGGGGAACCCTGCGCAAGAAATTACACCAGTACCACTTACTTGATTAATCCATAACCAAGGAAAAACCTTCATCATGAGCGATGCCAGTTCAATGCCTGTGAAACGTGCTCTTTTAAGCGTCTCTGATAAATCCGGTATCAAGGAATTTGCCGCCGATCTTGCTGAGCGGGGTATTGAACTGCTTTCAACAGGCGGCACCTATAAACTACTCGCTGAGGCCGGGGTGCCTGTCACCGAGATAGCCGACTATACCGGTTTCCCGGAAATGATGGATGGGCGGGTTAAGACCCTGCACCCGAAAGTACATGGTGGCATCCTTGCTCGCCGCGGTATTGATGACAGGGTGATGCAGGAACACGGAATTCCTCCTATCGACCTGGTAGCAGTCAACCTTTACCCTTTTCAGACGACAGTCGCCAGACCTGATTGCGATTTAGCCACAGCCATTGAAAATATCGATATCGGGGGGCCGACCATGCTCAGGGCGGCAGCAAAAAATCATGCTTTTGTAACCGTGATCGTTGACCCGGCTGATTATCAGTCCGTGCTGGATGAGCTCAATCAGAATAACAACCAACTCAGTCATGCCAGCCGTTATAATCTGGCGGTTAAAACCTTTGAGCATACTGCGCAATACGACGGCGCCATTGCTAACTACTTGGGCAGGGTAGACAACGACAGCGAATTCTCGCGCACCTTCAATGCCCAGTTCATCAAGCAGCAGGATATGCGATATGGTGAAAACCCTCACCAGAATGCGGCATTTTATGTGCAGGCGGATAATACAGAGGCCAATATTTCCAGTGCCGTACAACTGCAGGGCAAGGAGCTTTCATTTAACAACATTGCTGATACCGATGCAGCGCTGGAATGTGTCAAAAGCTTCACCCGAGCAGCCTGTGTCATCGTCAAGCATGCCAATCCCTGCGGTGTAGGGGTCGCTGATACCATTTTGCAGGCCTATGAAAAAGCCTATCAGACTGATCCCACCTCTGCTTTTGGCGGCATTATTGCCTTCAACCGGGAGCTGGATGAAGCCAGCGCCAGAGCCATTACCGAGCGACAGTTTACCGAGGTGATTATTGCTCCCTCTGTCTCGGCTGCCGCAGCAGAAGTCATCAGCGCCAAAGCCAATCTTCGTTTATTGAGTTGTGGCGAATTTGAAACATCCGTCCCGCCAGAGCTGGATTACAAAAAGGTGAAAGGCGGCTTGCTAGTGCAAAATCTGGATACTGGTAGCATCAGCGAGTCTGAGCTCAAAGTCGTCAGCAAACGTCAGCCCAGCCCGGCAGAAATTGAAGACCTGATGTTTGCCTGGAAGGTGGTGAAATTCGTCAAATCCAATGCCATTGTTTATGTCAAAGACCAGCAGACTATCGGCATAGGTGCCGGTCAGATGAGCCGGGTATACTCAGCCAAAATTGCCGGTATCAAGGCTGCCGATGAAGGACTGCAGGTTGCCGGTTCGGTCATGGCCTCAGACGCCTTCTTCCCTTTCAGTGACGGGATTGAAGCAGCGGCAGCAGCAGGCATCACAGCCGTTATCCAGCCTGGCGGATCGGTAAATGACCAACAGGTCATTGATGCTGCCGATGCTGCCGGCATGGCCATGGTATTTACCGGCATGCGGCATTTCAGACATTAATTTCAGCAAGCAGAAATTCCGGAGCCTAGTACATGAACATCATGATCATCGGTAGCGGCGGACGCGAACACGCATTGGCCTGGAAAGCAGCCCAGTCACCTCTGGCTGACAGAGTGTTTGTGGTACCGGGGAATGCCGGTACCGATACAGAAGAGGGGCTTGAAAATGTTGAGCTCGACCCGATGGATTTTCAGGCACTGAGCGAGTTCTGCAAACAACATGATGTTGAACTGAGCATTGTCGGCCCCGAATTTCCTCTAGTTGCCGGAATCGTTGACCATTTCCAGCGCGAGGGACTGGCCTGCTTCGGTCCCAGCCAGGGAGCGGCACAACTGGAAGGTTCCAAGGCTTTCACCAAGGATTTTTTGCAGCGCCATCATATTCCCTCTGCCGCCTATCAGGTCTTTAACGACCTGCAAGCTGCCCTGGACTATCTCGATAAGCAGGCCTTGCCGATCGTGATCAAGGCTGATGGTCTAGCTGCCGGTAAAGGGGTCATCATCGCCCAGACCCTCGATCAGGCAAAAGAGAGTGTTAAAGACATGTTGGCTGGTAATCGTTTCGGGGACGCTGGGCATCGGGTGGTGATTGAAGAATTTATGCAGGGAGAAGAAGCCAGTTTTATTGCCCTAGTTGATGGAATGAACGCGCTGCCTTTTGCCAGTTCACAGGATCATAAGGCCCGCGACGATGGTGACCAGGGTCCAAATACTGGCGGCATGGGAGCTTATTCACCGGCTCCGGTTGTGAGTGATGAGGTACACCGGCGCATTATGCAGGAGGTCATCATGCCCACCGTGGCAGGCATGGCAGCCGAAGGCAATACCTATGTCGGTTTTCTCTATGCCGGTCTGATGATTTCACCAGAGGGTAAGCCTCGCGTGGTCGAGTTCAATTGCCGCTTTGGCGATCCTGAAGCACAGCCCATCATGATGCGCTTACAGAGTGATCTGGTCACACTCTGCCAGTCTGCACTTGAGGGTGGACTGGCCACCCAGCATATTGATTTCGATAAGAGGCCCTGTGTTGGTGTGGTACTGGCTGCCGGTGGTTATCCGGATGCCTATGCCAAAGGTAGGGAGATCAGCGGTCTGGATTCAGCACAGGGTCACGACAAAAAAATATTCCATGCCGGCACCCGGCTACAGGACGGGAAAGTACTGACCAATGGTGGCAGGGTGCTGTGTGCTACAGCACTGGGCGATACCATAACAGAGGCCCAGCAAGCCGCCTATGAACTGGCAGACAGTATTTCCTGGGACGAGTTATACTGTCGCAGAGATATTGCCTATAGGGCAGTGGCCCGGGTGCAACAGACTGATGCTTAGATCCAGTTCAGATATGACAGATACCCTTATCGGGCATTTTGACCGTGCCCTCAAAACCCTGATCCCGGGTTCAGTCACAGCCGCCAGGGAAAACCCTGCCGCTACTGTCGAATCTGGCGAATTAAGTGAGGCCAAACGAAGACACAGCGGCGGATTGATGCGCATCAACCATACCGGTGAAGTTTGCGCTCAGGCCCTATATCAGGGGCAATCCCTGACAGCGCGTCTGCCTGAAGTCAGGGAGTCCATGCAGGAAGCCGCAGATGAGGAAATTGATCACCTGAACTGGTGTGAAGTTAGATTGCAGGAACTGGGCAGTCGTCCCAGCCTACTCAATCCACTCTGGTATGGCATATCTTATGGACTGGGTGCCCTGGCAGGAATGGCCGGCGATCACTGGAGTCTGGGTTTTGTCGCGGAAACAGAACGCCAGGTCTGTCATCACCTGGATGAACATATGCAAAAACTGCCTGAACAGGACCGTGCCAGCCAAGCAATTCTTGCCCAGATGCGCGTTGATGAAGCCAAACATGCCAAACTCGCCGAATCAGCCGGCGCCGCCAAGCTGCCGCCATTTTGCAGCGATGCCATGATACGTATGGCTGAGCTCATGAAAAACGTGGTTTATCGGATTTAAGTCCTCACCCGATTTAAGTTAAGCAGTAGTCGCCGTATCAATCAGCTCCAAACTGTGAATCATCTGTACCCCGGCATTTTTTAACATGATGGACGCTGAACAGTATTTGTCCGCAGATAGTTCAATGGCTCGGTTGACCTTCTGCTCATCCAGTGACTTTCCACTGACTTTGAAATGCAGGTATATCCTTTCAAATACTGCCGGCACCGCATCGGCCCGTTCGCCATCGACTTCAACAACACAGTCTTCTACTTCCTGCCTGGCCTTTTTCAGAATGCTGATTACGTCAACACTGGAACAGGCTCCAACGCTCATCAGCATTAGCTCCATGGGGCGCATACCCAGATTTTGTCCGCCAATGGATTCAGGTCCATCAATCATGATGCTGTGACCGCTGCCAGATCTGCCTTCCATTTTAGCGGCTTCTA
Source organism: Gammaproteobacteria bacterium (assembly GCA_038148435.1). GTDB lineage: Bacteria > Pseudomonadota > Gammaproteobacteria > Pseudomonadales > Pseudohongiellaceae > UBA5109. Next base: position 28,880 of record JAYQVM010000010.1, read on the forward strand.
ACCACTTAACACTTGCTTTCATAGCACTAGCCTATTTATCAGTCAGAAGGACATTATCTCACAGCCCCGTTCCGGAATCCTGAGCTAAATACAGCGCTTTAGTGCAGGCAGCATTTGCTCTTAAGCTCAATTGCGGCTATCAAGTTACTACTTCTGCTTTACCCCAACCACATCTACTCTATTTTTTAATTGTCGGTTTTTTCTTTTAGTTTTTTTTCGTAGAGCTTTCTCTGGCCCGCTTGCATCCTTCGCTTTAGGTTTGTACCGAGATAGTTGCAACTTTTGCCCGACGACATAGGTATTATTGAGATGCTCAAAGATTTCTGTGGGCATACCCTCCGGCAAATCGACAAGACTGTACTCCTCAAAAATAGTTATCCGTCCAATATATTTGCTATCAATACCGGCTTCGTTTGATATGGCACCAACAATATTTCCTGGCCTGACTTTATGTTGATGGCCAATTTCAAGCCGATAACGCTGCATCCCTGCTTCCAGTTCCTTAAGAAAACGTTCATTGCTGCTACGCTCTTTTTTTCGTGCTTGCCTGTCAGCTGTGTGCTCAGGTTCACGCTTTACTGGGATTTCATTTTTTAAAAGCAAGTCCTTATCGCCACGGTAGAGTTTTGCTAGGGCAGCAGCTATTTCAAGCGCAGGAACATTATGCTCAAACTCATATTGCTCAAGAATTTCCCGATACAGCAGTAAATCATCTGTTGCCAATGTGTCGCTGATCGCCTGTTTAAATTTGGTAATCCGTTTATTATTGATAATCTCAACTGAAGGCAGTTCCATGAGTTCGATTTTACTGCGAGTGGCTTTCTCTATGGCTTTCAGCATCCGCTTCTCACGCGGGGAGACAAACAAAATGGCATCCCCTTCGCGCCCTGCTCTGCCGGTTCGACCTATACGATGCACATAAGCTTCCGTGTCATAGGGAATATCATAATTAATCACATGGCTGACACGCTCGACATCTAATCCCCGCGCTGCGACATCCGTGGCGACCAGAATATCGGTTTTACCTTGTTTGAGTTGCTTGATTGTGCGTTCACGCTGATTTTGGGGTACATCACCGTTGAGGGCTACTGCGGCATAACCCCTTGCGGCAAGTTTTTCTGTCAGCTCAATGGTGGCTGTCTTGGTTCTGACAAAAATGATGACGCCATCAAAAGGCTCTACCTCTAGAATACGAGTCAGGGCATCCAGTTTATGCAAACCACTGACAGGCCAGTAACGCTGACGAATTGTTTCTGCAGTGCTAGTTTTTACTTTGATGGTGATGTGTTGAGGATTTTGCAGATGTTTTTCAGCAATCTCCCGAATAGGCTTTGGCATGGTCGCTGAAAAAAGGGCCGTCTGTCGTTTTGCTGGACATTGCTCTAGTATCCACTCCACATCCTCAATAAACCCCATTCGCAGCATTTCATCTGCTTCATCTAGCACTAGCGTGCTCAGCTTATGAAGTTGCAAGGTACCACGCCGCATATGATCCATCACACGTCCTGGCGTGCCCACAACCACATTGACACCACGTCTGAGCGCCCGGATCTGTGCTGAATAATCCTGTCCTCCATATACCGGCAGCACATGAAAACCGTCGATGTATGTTGCATATCGATGGAAAGCTTCAGCCACCTGGATGGCCAGTTCTCGAGTAGGTGTCAGCACAAGCACCTGAGGTTCCTTTTGCTGAATGACTATGCTTGACAGCAAAGGAAGAGCGAAGGCTGCTGTTTTTCCTGTTCCAGTCTGAGCCTGGCCAAGGACATCATAACCTTGCAGGAGCAGGGGAATCGTTTCAGACTGGATGGGGGAAGGACGCTCATAACCGACCTCATCCAGTACTTTCAGTAATGCCGGTCCTAGTGAAAACTGTTCGAAAGCAGAGGCCTGGGCATGTGTCATCTATGTTACCTTGAATAAAAATCCCGGCTTGCCCAGGTCTTATGAGGGGTGCGCATTGTAACGCTTGATAGTGAATTAAGCTATGAAGATAGGTGTTGATTCAGTGGCCGAGAAGGATTGTTACTGAAGCTTACTGCCTGCCCTGCTGTTGCTGTTCGATCTCATCCCAGCGTGCATAATAATTTTCCAGTGTTTGCTGAAGCTTACTGAGTTCATCCAAGACAGCATTTGTTTGCTCATGATCCTGCTCATAAAATGCTGGCTGGCTGATGATTTTTTCCAGCTCTGCGATATCTTGCTCAGTAAGTTCTATCAGACTGGGAATCTGTTCCAACTCATATTGGAGTTTATAACTCAATTTATTCTGTTTGTTTTTATTTTTGCTCGTTCTGGCCGATAATTGGAGCTTAGAATTTTCAGTTTTGTTTGAGCTTCGCGCAGTCCGAAAGCCACCACCTTGTCGAATCCAGTCCTGATAAGCCCCTACATACTGCTCTACTTTGCCATCATCCTCAAAGACGATACTGCTGCTAACTACATTATCTAGAAATTTTCGGTCATGGCTGACAAGTAACACGGTCCCGGCAAAATTTATAAGTAATTCTTCCAGCAATTCCAGGGTTTCCATGTCCAGATCATTGGTGGGCTCATCCATCACTAGAACATTGGAGGGTTTACTGAACAGACAGGCGAGAATCAATCGATTCTGCTCACCTCCTGACAATGAACTGACTTTTTGAAGGGCACGGTCCGGGGTAAAAAGGAAATCTCTAAGATAGGACATCACATGAAGTGGTTTATTATTGATCTCAACATAGTCACTGCCTTGTGCAATGACATCATAAACATTCTGAGTCGTATCCAGTTGCTTGCGGAGCTGATCAAAATAGGCAAGCGACAGCTTACTACCTATTTTTACCCTACCACTATCTGGCTTAAGCTCACCCAGTAGTATTTTCAACAAGGTGGTTTTACCCGCACCATTGGCACCGATAAAACCAATTTTGTCTCCTCGCATGATTCGTATGGAAAAATCGCGGATAAGCTGTCTGTCCCCAAAACTATGCTGGACATGTACAGCCTCAATCACCAGCTTGCCAGACTGCTCTCCTTGATTAATCACGAGATTGGCTTTGCCCTGATTTTTTTTCCGCTCGCTGAACTCCCTACGCAAGGCTTCAAGGGCTCGTACACGTCCCTCATTCCGTGTACGCCTTGCCTTGTTGCCCTGGCGTATCCCGATTTCTTCCTGAGCAAGGCGTTTATCGATTTCTTTATTGGCCTTTTCTTCCGCATGGAGTTGTTGGTCATGTAA
>JAYQVM010000011.1:0-21472 GCA_038148435.1 Gammaproteobacteria bacterium
GTAACAAGCAGACCCTCGCTGCGGGCCAGATTAACCAACTCGCTGCACGGAGTGTTCAATTCAATTCCGATCATCAGACCCAGACCGCGAATTTCGACGACTCCAGGGATATCCCCAAGTAAGCTTTGTAGTTCCTTGAGAATTTTCTCACCCTGCATGCGGGCATTGTCCATCAGTTTGTCTGCATGGATTGCCTGGTTTACCGCAAGTCCGGCTGCGCTGGCCAGTGGGTTGCCACCGAAGGTGCTACCATGGTCGCCGGCCTGCAGGATATTAAGAGCACGACCACCAGTCATGCAGGCGCCCATGGGGAAACCATTACCCATTCCCTTGGCTGTCGTCAGGACATCTGGTTGTACCTGGGCGTGCTGAAAGCTGAAATATTTTCCAGTACGGCCATTTCCGGTCTGAACCTCATCCAGCATGAAGAGTAATTCATGTTGGTCGCACAAGGTCTGCAGCTGTTCCAGATATTTACCCTTGCAGGGGTTGATACCACTTTCTCCCTGAATCGGTTCCAGCAAAATGGCAACGATGTCCTCGTGTTTGACAAGGGCTTTTTCCACGGCTGAAACATCATTCAGCGGAACTCGTTCAAAGCCTTCCAGCAGTGGCGCAAAACCTTTTTGATGTTTGCTGTTGTAAGTGGCACTTAAGGAGCCCATGGAGCGGCCATGAAATGCTCCCTCCATGACGATAATACGGGGAATTTCATGTCCGCGCTGATGACCATACATGCGGGCAATCTTGATAGCGGCCTCGTTGGCTTCAGTGCCGGAATTGGCAAAGAATACGTGCTGCATTCCTGCGTCCTGGCATAGTCGTTTGGCCAGTTCATCCTGCAAAGGGATCGTATAAAGATTGGAGGTATGAATGAGCTTCTTGGTCTGCTCGATCAATGCTCTGGTGAATGTAGGGTGGTTGTGACCGAGTGGGCATACGGCAATGCCACTGATGGCATCGAGATATTTTTTGCCTTCCGTGTCAAACAGCCAGACCCCTTCCCCGTAATCGAACGCTACTGGATAGCGCTTATAGGTCGGCATTACATGTATACTGTCATTCATGAATCAAACCAAATTGTTAGCTGCCTGCTGGTGTGACAAATAGACAGCCTTTGAAACGCAAAAGGGCAGCGCAAGCTACCCTAGTTAACAAAACAATATTAACAGAATTCCTTGGTCATGCCATTATTAATCCCTAATTTGGATAGTTTCGTATAGTTAGAATTTTTTCTCAAAGTTATTGAATTGTTGGGCAAAGAGCAGTAACAATACATCAAATTTTATCTATTTTAAGGAGAATATGCATGGACATTAACGAAGGAATACAGGATCGGCTAATTCGAGTCGTACTGGGTCTGTTTTTTATCTTGCTGGCCTGGACTGCGGCTTCTTCATCTATCTGGATAACCTTGACATTAATCGTCGGTCTGGTGATGACAGTGACAGGTGCTTTTGGCTTCTGCCCGCTCTACAAAATGCTGAAACTGAATACATGTGGTAATCGCTAAGTCCCTGAAAATTGCACACCCGACGTACAATCTGCTTTGCTTGTACTGACTGTGACCTAGGTTGAGTTGGTGCAGGGTGACTTGTAAGACCTATTCTCAGCTGGGCAAATGGAACCATGGACAGTATTGAACTGAGTCTTTTTGTAAGCAGAATGGAAGCTGTCTGCCATGAAATGGGTGTGGTACTTAGGCGAACTGCTTTTTCTCCCAATATAAAGGATAGACTGGATTTTTCCTGTGCCCTGTTTGATGCGAGGGGAGAGCTTTGCGCCCAAGCTGCGCATATACCAGTTCATCTCGGTAGCATGGCCTTCGCCATGCAATCCGTTGTTGACTACTTCGACTGGCATGAAGATGATGTTCTGATTCTGAACGATCCTTTCCTTGGTGGGACCCATTTGCCGGATGTGACGGTTATCGCTCCTTTATTCGACCAACAGGGAAGCCTTCTGGCTTTCGTGGTCAACCGGGCACATCATGCGAATATCGGTTCCGAGTCCCCGGGTTCAATGCCCAATTCAAGTTGTCTGCAGGAAGAGGGCTTAGTCATCGAGCCGCAAAAACTGCTGAATGCGGGACAGATTAATCTGCCATTGGCAGAAAAACTGTCAGATTTACAAAATAAGGGCCATGACTTTCAGATTCCTGCTGGTGAGATTGGTGGTGATATTGCGGCACAGTTAAGTGCGTTACACAGCGGCAAAAGAGGCCTAGGAAAGCTACTGGAGCGATTGGGCAGTGACCAGTTTACAGAAGCATTATGTTTCCTAAATGACTATGCTGAACAAATTGCGCGCTCAGCTCTGAATAAAATACCGCATGGAAACTATGACTTCGTCGATTACATGGACGATGATGGACTTGGTAAACAGCAGAAGAAAATTCAGTTGAAATTGAGCGTTGGTGAAAAGGGAATCCTGGCTGATTTCACGGGTACTGACAGTCAGGCTGCTGGGAATATCAACTGCCCCTTGTCAGTAACCGCTGCGTCGGTCTTTTATGTATTTCGGTGCCTGATGCCCGACCAAACACCTGCTTGTGCCGGTATTTTTCGGCATCTCCAGATCTCGGCTCCTGAAGGCTGCCTTGTGAATGCTCGCTTTCCAGCGGCGGTGGTGGCAGGCAATGTTGAGACCTCCAGCCGTATTGTTGATGTAGTTCTGGGGGCATTGCAGCAAGCCCTTCCACTGGAAATTCCGGCAGCAAGTCAGGGTACCATGAACAATATTGCCATGGGTTCCTACAGCGGAATAAAGTGCTGGGATTACTATGAAACCCTAGCTGGAGGCACCGGGGCAGGAGCCAAATTTGCCGGAGTCAGCGCTGTGCATAGTCACATGACTAATACCCTGAACACTCCGATAGAAAGCCTTGAAATGCACTATCCATTACGAATTCGGCGTTATGCAATTAGACATGGCAGTGGTGGCAAAGGCAGGCATGTCGGTGGTGATGGGCTGATCCGCGAATACGAATTTCTCGAAGCTACCCATGTCAGTATTCTTAGTGAGCGTCGGCGTAATGACTGTTGGGGTCTATCAGGGGGCGAGGCTGGCCAAGCCGGACAAAACCTACTGGATGGGTATCCTCTGCCCGGCAAGTGTTCCTTTACAGCCAGCCCAGGACAACACCTAACCATTCATACTCCTGGCGGAGGTGCTTGGGGAGAGGTGATATCTTAAGAAACCTAAATCAGCTAAAATACGCCATTGAATTAAGTAGCAGGAACTCCTATGAGTATTGAAGAAACGATCAAAGACCAGATCAACAAAAACCCTATCATTCTTTACATGAAGGGTAGTCCCAATCAGCCGCAGTGCGGATTTTCTTCGCAGGCATCACAAATCCTGATGGCTTGTGGCGAACGTTTTGCCTATGTTGATATCCTTGCAAATCCCGATATCCGCACCAATCTACCAAAAATTTCAGACTGGCCGACTTTTCCGCAACTGTTTGTTGATGGAGAACTGGTTGGCGGCTGCGACATCATGACAGAACTTTATCAGAGCGGCGAACTCAAGGCTTTGTTGGGTAAGGTGTCGGGCAAACAAGAAGCGACTGACAACGAATAAAAGACAGGGCCAGGGCCCACTTCATGTCTGATTCGATTCGCGGCGTTTGGTATATGCTGGTGGCGACCTTTGTGTTTTCACTGATGACAGTTTTTGTCAAATTGTTGCCGGATGTGCCTCCCATGGAGGTGGTTTTCTTCAGAGCAGTGGTAGCCATCCTGCTCTGTCATGTGAGTTTGTACCGACTTAAGATTCCAGCATTCGGACAAGCCAAAGCGCTACTCATATTACGCGGGCTTTCCGGCGCCTTTGCGCTTATTCTTAATTATTACCTGATCCAGCAGGTGCCGCTTGCAGCCGCTTCGACTCTGGTATATCTGGCTCCTATCTTCACCACAATTTTGGGTATTTATTTCGTCGGTGAAAAAGTCCGGGTTCTGCAGTTTGTGTTTTTCGCATTTAGTTTCAGCGGTATTCTGATTATTCAGGGCTTCGATGCCCGTGTTTCCTTTTTTCATCTACTTATCGGTATCAGCTGTTCGATGTTGATGGGCCTTGCATATAACTGTGTCAGGAAATTGGCCCGAACCGAGCATCCCATTGTCATTATGTATTATTTTCCCCTGCTGTGTTTGCCGGTCACCCTGATCGGTATGCTGTTTGACTGGAAGATGCCTGTGGGAATTGAGTGGCTCTATCTGTTAATGGTAGGAGTGACCGGACAGCTGGCTCAATACTATCTGACCCGTGCCTACCAGATTGCCGAAATTGCCACGGTGTCTATTGTTTCCTATACCAGCATGATTTTCACCCTAAGCCTGGGTTTTATAATGTTTTGTGAGAGTTTCAATGCCATGACTTACCTCGGCATGTTTCTGGTTATGCTGGGAATCATCTCTAATATTCTGTGGCAACAAAAAAAGTACACAAGGCCGGTACTAGTAGTCGAATAGTGATGATTAGTGGCAGAGCGTTGGGCTGTGCTTTTTTCTTTCTGATGCTTCAGCAGCACTTTTCAGTGCAGCCCATTTGAGCCGTCTTGATGCTATTGAGAGTCGCCGGCATTACTGACACACTTATCATTACTTTAATTGCCTATCAAGAGAGATGAATGAACATTGTCGTCCAAATTTCCATGTATCTTTTCGCCGAAGACTTCAAGGTACCCATCCTAAGCTTTATCGAAAAACTCAATAGCTATCCCGAGTTACAAATTAGTACCAGTGTCACTTCGACTCTGGTCAGTGGTGATTACGAGCATGTTATGCAGGTGCTAAAGGAAATGCTTGCCTGGAGTTATATAGAATATGGCAGGGCAGTCTATGTCGCCAAATTTATTCCTGGCATGAGTGCTGAATGATTGCACAGGGTTTAGAAATCCTCGCAGTGACACTGGCGATTGCTTATCTTTTACTGGCGGCCAGAGAAAGTATCTTGTGCTGGTACTGTGCTTTTTTCAGTTCCCTGATTTTTGTATTTATTTTCTGGGATGTCAGCTTGCTGATGGAGTCCATGCTAAATATTTTTTATGTAGTAATGGCCATAGTGGGCTGGCTGGAATGGAAATACGGCGGTGGTAATAAACGACACTTAGGTATCAGTAGTCTTCAAATCTGGCATCATGCACTCATCATTTTGGCTATCCTGATACTGGCTTTTGCCAATGGATGGCTGATGCAGAATTATACCGATGCGGCCTGGCCCTTCATGGATTCATTCACCACATGGGCCAGTGTTATCACCACCTTCATGGTGGTCTTCAAGGTACTAGAAAACTGGCTTTACTGGCTAATGATTGACGCCATTTCCATCGTGCTATACGTCGACCGGGGCTTATTTATGACTGCGCTGCTGTTTGCCACTTATTTAATAATCGTGATCTTCGCTTACCTGAAATGGCGCAGAATTTACCTGGAAGTAGGTCGAAGACAGCTTGCCTGAATCGACTAGTATGGAGCCTTATTCTTTGTCCATTTTTTCGGCCAGGTAATTCTGAATGCCCATTTTCTCAATCAGGCTTAGCTGGGTTTCCAGCCAGTCAACATGAGCTTCCTCATCATCCAGAATTTTCTGAAACAGGTCACGTGAGACAAAGTCCCTGACCTCCTCGGAATAGGCAATGGCATCGCGTAAATCCGGAATAGCTTTCATTTCTAGTCCCAGATCGCAATTGAGCATTTCTTCTGTGTCTTCACCAATATGCAGCTTTCCTAGATCCTGCAGATTGGGCAGACCTTCCAAAAACAAGATGCGTTCAATGATCTCATCCGCATGCTTCATCTCATCAATGGATTCGTGACGAGTAAAATCAGCCAGTTCCTTGAGTCCCCAGTCCTCAAACATTTTGGCATGCAAAAAATACTGGTTTATGGCGATGAGTTCATTGCCCAGTACTTTGTTAAGAAAGGAAATGACCTGTTTATCTCCCTGCATGCGAATCTCCTAGTTGTAGACACCTAGTATTAATTAAGCTCCTATTCTGAAGCACTAGAGCGGCAAAGTCCACCGTAAGCTATTCATTTATAAGGATAATATAAACGAGAATGCTTCTTTCTACGTTTCTTACTTGAAATACTTAGCCAGCCAAGCCATTGTGTGACTGTCATTTAATGATTGATGAAAGATCCAGTGATCGAAGGTGGGCCAAGGTAAAAATACACCTGTGAAGAGAATCTAACTGAGTCTTAACTGGCGAAGACTATTTTAGGTAAACTCGTCTGTGCTTCGGGTGAATGGCTTCAAACAATTTGAGACAATTACAGATGGCTTTTAACGAAGAAGAGGCTAGGTTATAAGGTTTAGGCAGGGTGAAAAGGGGCTTTTTTGGTCGCTGTTTCAACGATTGATTTTGCTTGCTGCATGCATTTACCGCACTGCGTCGAAACACCCAGAGAGCGTCGAATTTCAGCAAAGGAACTAACACCCCCATTGATAGAGTCTCTGATCTGGCGATCGGTAACAGCTTTGCAAAGACAAATGTACATGGGTGAATCCTCAGTAAATAAACCTCTTGTAGATGAGAATATTAACCTTAATGAGAATCATTGTCAACTAATTGTCTTTGGCTTTCCCGTACCTATCCCCGATTTCTGCCAAACGCAAGGCCAACTTTTTGGCACTGCCAAAATCTGTCTTCCCTGAACCTAGTTTTGGGATGTCATCCACCAGAAAATAGGCGCTAGGTAGAGCGAGACTTCCTATACCCGCTTCCAACAAGTCCTTACGTAATGCCTGCTGCTGGAGTTCCCTGTTCGACAGGACAATGATGCTTTCGCCTTTTTTTGGGTGAGGAACGCTGATGGCGACCAGTTCAAGTTCAATGTCATCAGTAATCCTACGAATATGCATTTCCACAAAACTCAGACTGATCATCTCACCACCGATTTTGGCAAAGCGGGAATAGCGGTCTTCAATGTATAAAAAGTTATCTTCATCCAAGTAGCCCTTGTCTCCAGAGAGATACCAGATCTTGCCGGCGATTGTCTGTAAGGCAGAGGCTGTTTTTTGGGGGTTATTCAAGTAGCCCAACATAACCTGAGGTCCATGGATGCAAATCATGCCAGATTCTCCAGCCGGGAGCTGTTGCTGAGTTTCAGGATCAATGATGCAAATCTCGGTTGCCGGGATGGGAAGGCCAACACTACCCGGTTTATGTTTTATCGGAGGATAGCCCTTTACATTGAAATCATTCGGAATATTCACGCAGGCAACTGGCGAAGTTTCGGTGGCACCATAACCTTCCAGAATGGGTTTATTGAATTTGTTGAAAAACTCATCGCGAACTTCTACTTGTAGTTTTTCCGCGCCCGCTATTATCAACCTGAGAGAAGCAAGCATATCATTGGTGATTCTTACATTACGTATATATAGTCGAAAGAACGTTGAGGTGCCGAACATAAGAGTAACCATGAATTTTTTGATGGCCATTGCGCTAGCCACTGCATCTGTTGGGTCCGGATGGCAGACCACAGGAATGCCTTCTAGCATGGGAAAAAAAAGGGTAGCAGTTAGGCCAAAAGCGTGAAATAGGGGTAAATTTGCCAGTACCACATCATCGGCTTTGAGCTCTAGTAAATGCATCACCTGATCGACATTGGTCAGGAAATTTGAATGCGTCAGAATGATGCCCTTGGGCTGACCCTCACTGCCACTTGAAAAGAGAATTGCTGCAACTGACTGACCATCAGCTTCCTGAAGGTAGCGGGCTTTCAAGGATTTTTTTGTAGAAAACCGACAGCGCAGGAAAGTCAGCAGTCGACTAAAAGTAGAAGTCGATGCTCGCAACTTTTCCAGAATGACAAGCTTGGCTTCCTGTTCTAGCCAGGTGGTATCGAATCCTCGTGCCTCAAGTTTCTGTAAAAATTGGGAAGAGGTATAGATGGTTTTTATGTCTGCCTGTCGCAGAGAAGACAAGAGAGCCTCCTTGCTGGCAGTGTAATTCAAATTCACCAGGGTCTTGCCGAGCATTAAAACCGCCAGATTACAGAGCATGGCGCCAGCACTGGTAGGTAAGAGTGTGGCAACGTTCTGCTCCGGGCTGAGGATTTTAATTTTTTTCGACAGAATAATGCTGCCGGCCAGAGCCTTGATGGCAGTTAGCTCCGTACCCAGGGTGTCGATGAGTAAGTGTTTTTTACTGGCTGCAAGCTGCTTGGTGCTATCTATCCAGCGTTCACCAATGGTGCTGGCCTTAGTCGTCATTAGGTCCAGCCTCCCAGCCTTTTCCATTGATTGACGATGTGACAAAACAGCTCAGCAGTTTTTTCCGCATCATAACGCGCTGAATGGGCTTGATGTTCATCAAAACCGATTCCGGCTGCCTCACAGGCGCGCGAAAGCACCGTTTGGCCGAGGCATAAAGCCGATAATGAAACGGTATCCAGATTAGAAAAGGGATGAAAAGGATTTCGCTTGAACTTGTGTCTTTCAGATGCTGCCCTGATAAAGCTATGATCGAAGTGGGCATTATGTCCAACCAGGATGGCTCGTTTACAGGATTCCTCTTTCATTTTTTGTCTGATATGGCCAAACATGTCAGTAAAGACATCTTTTTCATTTTGCGCTATTCGGAGGGGATGAAAAGGGTCGATGCCGGTAAACTTTAGGGACGCTTCTTCTAGGTTGGCCCCCTCAAAGGGCTTGACATGGTAGGCATAGATTTTTTCCGGAATCAGGCTTTCTTCCTTGTCCATTCCAAGAATAACCGCGGACACTTCCAGTATAGCATCAGACTGTGCATTGAATCCGGCTGTTTCCAGATCAAGTACAACCGGCAAGAAGCCTCGAAAGCGTCTTGAGATAGGCGTTTCTATCGGCTGCTTTTTAGGATCATTCACTAACAACAGCCCATTGCAATGTTTGGCCGGCATTCAGCGGTGTAACTTTTTGCCCTCCAAAATCATATTCGATAGGAATGTCCCAGGGAATTTTTTTCAGAGTGATACTATCGACATTACGGGGCAGTCCGTAAAAATCTGGACCATTAAGAGAAGCAAATGCCTCCAGCTTATCCAGCGCATTGACTGCCTCAAAAGCTTCAGCATACAGCTCAAGTGCAGCATGCGCACTGAAACAGCCAGCACAACCACAGGCATTTTCCTTGCTGTGGGTGTAGTGTGGTGCCGAGTCCGTACCCAGAAAAACTTTTTTGCTGCCACTGGCGATCAGTTCCAGCAGGGCCAGTTGATGCTCATTGCGTTTAAGAATGGGCAGACAGTAGTAATGTGGACGAATTCCACCAACCAGCATGTGGTTGCGGTTATAAAGGAGGTGTTGTGGTGTAATGGTCGCAGCTATCTTGTCTGAAGAATCCGCTACGAACTGGGCTGCCTGCCGGGTGCTGATATGCTCAAGGACAATTTTCAACTGAGTGTAACGTCGTTTTACATCCATAAGAATCTCATCGATGAAGAGGCTTTCACGGTCGAAAATATCGACTTAGTGACGCGTGATTTCGCCGTGGACCAGCAGCGGCAGATCCAGTTCAATCATCTGTTCTAGACAGGGAAACACCATCTCAATATCAGTCACTCCTGAGTCGGAATTGGTAGTGGCTCCGGCCGGATAGAGTTTGACCCCGAATATCTGACCACTGTCCTTGGCACGACGTAGTTCCTCGGGGTTGGTATTGTCCGTAAGGTAGAGTGTCATCAGGGGGCTGAAGGCTGAACCTCTCGGGATATGCTTACGGATACGTTCCAGATAGTCCAGAGCAATTTCAGTGGTACTCACAGGCGGTACCAAATTTGGCATGACAATGCTGCGTCCAAAATAACGCGACTGATGAGCCACCGTCTGAAGCAGGCTCTCGCCGTCACGCAAATGCACGTGCCAATCATCGGGGCGGATTAGGGTCAGTTCCTGCATAGTTAAATATTCACTCAATTCAGTCCAGAAGAATTATACCAGCTTCTTTGAGAGATGGATTTGTGGTGGCCCATTTCAGCTGTTTTATTTCCACATAGTTTCATTTTACGCGGTGGCGAAGGTACAATAGCGCCCCTTTTCAAACAACTAGAGTGAGCTTTCATGGCTGACATAAAAAAAGTGGTATTGGCTTATTCGGGTGGCCTGGATACTTCCGTCATCGTGAAATGGCTCCAGGATAACTACCGCTGTCAAGTGGTTACCTACACAGCTGATCTTGGTCAGGGTAAGGAAGTTGAACCTGCCCGTGCTAAGGCCGAAGCTCTGGGCGTGAAAGAAATCTTCATTGAGGATATCCGTGAGGAATTTGTGCGTGATTTTGTTTTCCCGATGTTTCGTGCCAATACCATCTATGAAGGGGAATACCTGTTGGGGACCTCCATCGCCAGACCGCTGATCGCCAAACAGCTTGTTGAAATTGTAGAACGTACAGGTGCAGATGCCATCGCTCACGGGGCGACAGGTAAGGGAAATGATCAGGTGCGCTTTGAACTGGGTGCCTATGCCCTGTCTCCAGGTATCAAGATCATTGCGCCTTGGCGCGAATGGGATCTGAATTCGCGGGAAAAACTCATGGCGTACTGTGCCAAGCACAGCATTGCGGTCGATCATGACAAAGGAAAAAAATCACCTTATTCCATGGACGCCAATCTACTGCATATTTCCTATGAGGGCGGCATCCTTGAAGACCCTGCCGCCGAGCCCGAAGAAGACATGTGGTTATGGTCTGTGTCGCCAGAGAATGCACCGGCAGAAGCAAGTTATGTAGATATTGAATTCCAGCAGGGTGATGCCGTCGCACTTAATGGAAAACGTCTGCCAGCGGCAGAAATCCTGGCCAGCCTGAATAAGTTGGGCGGTGATAACGGTGTTGGACGCGTTGATATTGTTGAAAACCGCTATGTCGGTATGAAAGCCCGGGGCTGTTATGAAACTCCAGGAGGCACCATACTTCTGAAGGCTCATCGTGCCATGGAGTCCATTACTCTTGACAGGGAGGCAGCCCATTTGAAAGATGAATTGATGCCACGTTATGCTTCTCTCATTTATAACGGTTATTGGTGGTCACCGGAGCGAGAGGCTTTGCAGGCGCTGATCGATAACACACAGCGAACGGTTAACGGTAAAGTACGTTTAAAGCTCTACAAAGGCAATGTGATTGTTGTGGGCCGCGAATCCGATGATTCACTTTTTGACGAAAACATGGCCACTTTTGAGGATGATGCGGGTGCCTATCATCAGGGTGATGCGGCAGGGTTTATCAAATTGAATGCATTACGGCTCAGAACAGCCGCACAAAAACATAGAAAATACTGAAGTAGTATGTGCATGGCTGAAACGCTGGCCATACAGCTATCTAACAGTTTTTATAGCCTTATCCATAGACTTTTTGCCTGAATTCGCATAAATCTTCAATGATGCATGCTGCACAGCGGGGTTTTCGTGCGACGCAGATGTAGCGCCCGTGCAGGATCAACCAGTGATGCGCATCAAGCAGATATCCTTCGGGGACAAATTTAAGCAGTTTTTTTTCAACCTCAATGACGTTTTTACCAGGGGCCAGGCCGGTGCGATTAGACACTCGAAAAATATGTGTATCTACCGCCATGGTGGGCTGACGAAAAGCCGTATTCAAGATCACATTGGCGGTTTTTCTGCCGACGCCGGGCAAAGCCTCAAGCTCCTCTCGTGTTTCCGGCACTTGCGAGCCATGTTCTTCGATGAGTATTTTGCAGGCAGCGATGATGTTTTTTGCCTTGTTATTATAAAGACCGAGGGTCTTGATATATTTTTTCAGGCCCCGCAGGCCCAGTGCATAGATCTGTTTCGGGGTGTTGGCGACCGGAAACAGTAACGCGGTGGCTTTGTTCACCCCCACGTCGGTCGACTGCGCTGAGAGCGTGACGGCCACCAGTAATTCAAAGGGAGTACTGAATTTCAGTTCCGTGGTCGGGTGCGGATTTTCCTGCTTCAGGCGTCTGAAAATTTCGCTGCGTTTGCTTTTATTCATGATTGCTGATGGCTTGTGCAGGTATGCGTGGATTCTGTATGTCCGTAAATTTAAGATCCAGCCATTTCCTCAGGGCAAGTATAAAGCCCATGAGTATAAAAGCACCCGGCGGAAGGATGGCCAGCAGAAATCCGGAATAGTTTGGCAGTATCCGGAGTTCCCAGTTTGCTGCAAAAGGTAGTAGGAGCTCCATATTGGCAAAGACACTACCACTGGCCAGCAGTTCTCGAATAAATCCCATCACTAACAGTACGGCAGAAAAACCCAGCCCCATCATCACGCCATCGATGAAGGCTGGCAGAGCCGGGTTTCTTGCGGCGAAAGAGACCGCTCTGCCAAGCACAGTACAGTTGGTGACTATCAGTGGGATAAAAATGCCGATCCTAAGATACAGCGGGTAGGCATAAGCTTGCAGTAATAATTCTGCACAGCTGACAAAACCGGCAATGATCAGCACAAATGCGGGTAGTCGAATGGTATTGTTTACCTGCTGACGAATCAGGGAGACAAACAGATTTGAAGCTGCCAAGACGAGAATAGTCGCCAGACCAAGTCCCAGGGCATTTACTATGGAGGTACTGACAGCCAACAAAGGACACAGGCCCAGCAGTTGTACCAGTGCTGGATTATTCGACCAGAGTCCCTGCTTGATGAGGCTGTCGGCTGGGGTACTCATAAGTTCAGTAATTCATCCTTATTTTGCTGATAGAACATCAGAACATCCCTGACTTTTTGTATGAGCGCTCTGGGTGTGATGGTGGCTCCGCTAAACTGGTCAAACTCCCCGCCAGCTTTTTGTACGGTCCAGTCTGGCGGAGCTGTGTTGTTTAGCGAGTGTCCATCAAAGCCAAGAATCCAGTCTGATATTCTCAGCTCAATTTTATCACCCAGACCGGGTGTTTCGCGGTGCTGCAAGACACGAACACCACTGATGGCTCCATCGGCTGCGATACCGACCAGTAAATCA
Source organism: Gammaproteobacteria bacterium (assembly GCA_038148435.1). GTDB lineage: Bacteria > Pseudomonadota > Gammaproteobacteria > Pseudomonadales > Pseudohongiellaceae > UBA5109. Next base: position 12,930 of record JAYQVM010000011.1, read on the forward strand.
ATATCACCATTGTAAGCCTCTCTGGCAACTGCCGGGAGAATAATGCCAATGGCGCTGCCATCAGCAGTAATCCGGTAAGCCACCTTATTTTCCCGCAAAGCGAGTAGTTCGATGTTTACAAAATTGGAATTTTCAGGTGATAGCGTGATGCTGGGTTCAAAATAAAGCATCGGGTCAGTTTCGTCGGCAGGAAAAATTTCCATCAGATTGGCACGCAGGGCCGCTTCCTGCTGCCTTGCGATGTGGGGGGCACTCAGCTCAAACACTGCCCCCAGTAGCAGCGCAACCAGCAAGGCGATCAGCAGCAGGCTACTAGTGGGCGTAAACAGTGAACGTAAAAGACTATCGTTCATGTGACTTCTTACCTGCAGTGTAGTAATCAATCAAAGGCGCTGCAAAGTTACCCAGGAGTACGGCGAAGGCAAAGCCTTCAGGATAGGCTCCCCAGACCCGGATAATGAAAGCCATGCAGCCAATCAGCGCTCCATAAACGAGGCGGCCTTTTGGCGTGGTGGCAGCAGTGACAGGATCTGTAGCAATAAAAAATGCTCCCAGCATGGTGCCAACGCTGAACAGATGAAAAAAGGGAGACCCGGCGCTCAAAGAACTGCCATTATCATAAAAAATCAGGGAAAGAATGGTGATGCTCAGCAGAACAGACACAGGTATCTGCCAGCTGATAATACCTTTGTACAGTAGCCAGATGCCGCCCAGCAGAAAGCCCAGGTTGACCCAATCCCAACCAAGACCGGCAATAAAACCTGACTTTGAGTTCTGCTGCCAGAATTCAGCCAGTGTCAGGCCGCCGCGCTCATTTCGGAATACATCCATGATAGTGGCGCCGGTATAGGCGTCAATGCCCGGATCCGCATGGGTGAATACAAAAGACAGTGAACTCAGAAAATCGGGTGGCGTAGAGAAAGCGCCGCGTGGCAGTATCCAGGTACTCATTTCCAGGGGAAAGGCAATCAGTACCACAACATATCCGACCATGGCTGGATTGAAGAGGTTCTGTCCCAGGCCTCCATACAGGTGTTTGGCAACAACAATGGCAAAGAAAATACTGACGATGCCGAGCCACCAGGGAACGCTTGGCGGCAGGCAAATGCCCAGTAATACGGCGGTCAGCAGTGCACTGTAATCTTTCAGGTAAAACCTTGGCTGTTTTTGTCGTAGGCTCAGCACCAGGGCCTCAAAGGCAAGCGCCCAGAGGCTCAGCCAGAAAATATTGATCAGGGTTCCCCAGCCAAAAAAAACAGTCAGTGCCAGCACCCCAGGTAGACAGGCGATGATGACCTGTAGCATCAACTGTGAGGTAGACAAAGCCTGGTGGTTTTTTGGCAATTTGATGCGTCTGGGTGGGCTCACTGCTGATCACCCTGCTGACGTCCTCTGGCACGTGAAAGCGCTGCTCGAATCAGCTCTCTCTGAGCAGCCGCATTGGCTGCCAGTTTTGAGCGTGCCTGCCGTTGACGTTCTTGTTCGGCGTTCAGCCGGGCTAGGCGTTTTTCATGTTGCTGGAAGCGTTCCTGTGCATGATGGGCTAATTGGAATTGTTCGTCCTGGTGTTGCAGAACAGATTTACCAAGTTGGTAATACTGAACCAGCGGAATATGGCTGGGACAGACAGCATGACAGAGGCCACATTCGATACAGTCTTCAAGGTGGTGTGAAGCCGCTTTTTCATAGGCTTTCCCCTGGATAAAGGAGTATAGCTGTTGCGGCAGCAGGTCCACTGGACAGGCATCCACACAGAGCCCGCAACGGATGCATGCCTGTTCAGTTAAGCTTTTGGCAGGCAGCGACAGTTCGGTTTCGGGCAGGGCAATCAAGTCAATGCAGTCTACCGGGCAGGGAGGCAGACAGAGTTCGCAGCCGGTGCATTCATCGGCGATGACGGTGTGCATCTGCTGTGGAGCTCCAACAATGGCATCGACCGGGCAGGCCTGAATGCAAAAGGTGCAACCAATACAGTCCTGTTCGCGGATAAACGCTTTTTTGACGGGGCCCTGCTGGCCATAGTTGCTGTCCAGAGCAACTTTTTCCTGGTCAAGCAGATTGGCCAAAAGTGAAATTGTCTGCTCGCCCCCAGGGGGGCACTTGTTGATAGCTTCACCCTGGGCAATGGCCTCGGCATAGGGTCGACAACCGGGATAAGAGCACTGGGCGCACTGTGTCTGTGGCAGAAGTGCATTGATCTGATCGACTAATGACGTATCTTGCTGCGAAAATTTTTGTGCTGTATAGGCTAGTGTGAGGCCACAAAACAGCGCAAGAAGCAGCAGGGCCAGTACAATACCACCAAACAGGCTCATACCTGAACCAGACCGGTGAAGCCCATAAAGGCTAGCGACATCAGGCCAGCACTGATCATGGCAATAGCTGGCCCGCGAAACGGTTCCGGGACATCGGCATGATCCAGTCTTTCCCTGAGTGCGGCAAAGAGGATCAGGACCAGAGAAAAACCCAGTGCCGCGCCAAAGCCGAACACGGTGGCCTCGATGAAACTCCGTGCCTGGTTGATATTCAGCAGAGCTACTCCGAGTACAGCACAGTTGCTAGTGATTAGAGGCAGGAAGATGCCAAGTACTCTGTGCAGCAGCGGTGAAGTGGCGGACATGATGATTTCAGTCAGGTTGACGATGGCGGCGATTAGTACGATAAAGGCAATAGTCCTCAGCCAGGGGATGCCCAGCGGAATCAATAGGTAATGATAGATAAGATAGGACAGCATGGCAGACAGTGTGAGCACAAAGGTACTGGCTGCCGCCATCCCAATGGCTGTCTCAATTTTTCGGGATGTTCCCATGAATGGACATAAGCCCAGAAACTGGACCAAAACGAAATTGTTTACCAGGATGGCGCCGATCAATAGCAGTATGAGCTCGCTCATGTTAGCGTCGCTTATGCGAGTTCAGTTCAAATGCCTGATATGACTTCTTTACGTCGTTTTTCTCTATACAGGCAGGCATCTGCCTTTTTTTCATCATGGCATGGACAGCCTTTTCTTATTTACTCTCGATCAATTCAATCATGTACCCATCCGGGTCTTTGACGAATGCAATAACGGTTGTACTATGTTTCATGGGGCCAGCCGGTCTGACGACATCTCCGCCCTTTGCACTGATTTCCTCACAAGCCTTGTAAGCATCATCCACAGCAATGGCGATATGACCGTATGCATTACCCAGTTCATAGGCGTCTGTATCCCAGTTATGGGTGAGCTCGATGACGGTGTTTTCACTCTCATCACCAAAGCCGACAAAGGCCAGTGTAAACTTGCCTTCCGGAAAATCTTTTTTACGCAGCAATTTCATGCCAAAGACATTGGTGTAAAAATCGAGGGACTTTTCCAGATTCCCTACCCGCAACATGGTATGCAAAATTCTCATATCTACCTCTAATGGTTCTTATATTATGTCCAAGTGCTTGGCGGAATTATGCCAATAATGAGAGACTTTCACCATGTCAGTCCTAAATCCTAATGAAATACAGCTTTGGCTGGTTGAGGATCAGTCCATCATGGATCCGGAGTTACTGGCGACTTACCAGAGTCTGTTGACCAGAGAAGACAAGAAGCGCTACGAGCGTTTGCTGTTCCCACAGCAAAAAAAACAGTTTCTTGTAAGTCGGGCCCTATTGCGTTGCGTGCTGGCTGATACACTCGGACTTGCTCCAGCAGAGCTCGAGTTTGCAAAAAACGACTATGGTAAGCCAAGACTGGCCATGTCTGACTTGCCAGATTCACTGGAATTCAACCTTTCTCATACCAACCAGCTCAGTGTATTGGCCCTGACACGGCAAGGAGATATCGGTGTGGATGTGGAATACCTGAAACGCAAGGTGGATATGCTGAAGCTGGCGCAACGCTATTTTTCACAGCAGGAGGTGGACGATCTTAAAACAACGGAACCTCTCGAACTCAATCAGCGTTTTTTTGAATTATGGACATTGAAAGAAGCCTATATAAAAGCTTGCGGCATGGGATTAGCCATATCATTGAAAGATTTCACTTTCACCTTCAGTGATGCACAGATCAGGCTAAGTTTTTCTGCCGAGCGAGGAGATGATCCGAGGCTCTGGCAGTTCTGGCAATACTCCTTCGAGCAGCAGTTTCAGCTGGCGCTGGCGCTCAGGCACTCAGACCGATGGCAGGAGGAGAGTATCAACCTATTCGCCGGCATTCCCATGCAGGGTTTTGACCCCCTTAATATTGGATATCATCGCTCGATGCAATGTATAAGCGGGCAATAGGTAGATACAAAATCTGTATCAGTATCAACAAGGCCCCTGTCTGGCTAGGTATCAGGTGTTGTGATCATTTATGATGGTTCTTCATCACTGTTCTGGCAGTTCCAGCAGCGAGCGAAATTACTGGCATTGATCTCTCCGCAGGATGCGCAGTTCCATTCTTCGGTGTTTTCTGGTGGCTGTTCCTGGGCCTGAATAATCCGTCTTGCTTCTTCATAATCAGCATCATTCTTTACCCAGAGCTCCAGTAGGGTATTGGCGATACCAAACTCGGCGCCCATAGTATTACCAAAATCATTTTTTACCAGACAGACAATGTTGTTGATGGCTAGAATGTTTTTGATGGAATACACCAGTCCGCGGTTTTCATGTTTGTAAACAAGTCGCATGGCTTGCAGTGGGAGGATCAATTATCTTGATCCATTGGATCTGGCTGAAATGGAGGCCTTGATAGCATCGACTTTTTCCTTTATAGCTTTATCTGACAGGTTGGCACTGCTTTTGAGTAATTTCCTCAGTGGCTGATTTTTTAACATCGTTTTCATGAAATAGATTTCAAGCTGATTGATATAGGTTGTTACTTTGTCCAGTTCTCTTGAGATTTTCTCTGCTTTTTCACTGGTCTCAGTAAGTCATGCGGCTCAGCTTGAGAATTGTCATATAGCTTAAGTTCTGATACTTAGTTTAGTCCAGATCGCCGGGGCGAATAAGTGTTTCTATATACCCAGTATGTAACTGGATGCTGGCAGGATCATTAGGGAGGCAGATACAGGCTAGGCTGGCCGTTGTCATCAATTTTCCGGTTTTTGTGTAAGCCAGCTCCTTATCAGGGCAGAGAAATTTGAGAAAATCTTCCATCCCGGGATTATGGGCAATCATCAAGATTTTGTCATACTGGCTGAGGAATTTTTTTACTGCTTCCAGCATAACATGATGATTGGCGTGGTAGAGTTCATCTTGCCAGGAAACATCCATCACATTGAAATGAATCATATCGCAGATATTCAAGGTGGTTTCGCGGGCCCGTACTGCAGGAGAACTGACAAGGCACTGTGGAATGATCTGCCTGGCCTGCATCCATTGCCCAATCTGTATGCTCTGGTGTTTGCCTCGCGTATTCAAAGGCCTGTCAAAGTCGGAACAGGGAGTTGACCAATCGGACTTGGCATGTCGCAATAAATATAATTCCTTAGTCATAAGGTTTTTCCCATACCAGAAAACAGTATTTCACGTAGCCATTCCGCAAACAGCTTTGTAGGGCATTGCCGCCCCATAACATCCTGCCATAGTTATTCAACAGCGCTAGTTTTCCAAGTATTTTGAGAATGATGGCAATAACCCAGTCACGCGGTCTTCCGAGTTCTAGGAAAGGACTTAAATCGTGATGTTCCACTAGCTGCAGACCTTGCTCCTGTGCAAGTGCATCTGCATCCTTTGGACTTAGCAGAGAGCCGATTAACCAGCCCTGACGGAATCGTTGCAGGCATGCTTCATTCTCGAGATTCTTTTCACCGGATATGGCACCCAGAAAATCATCACAGATCGCCAGTCGAGCACCAGGTTTCATATGGCGTGCCGCTTCACGAAAAAAATCGCGTGCATCAGGGGCATGCACAAATGATTCAACAGCGAAGACCAGATCAGCCTGTTGCAGGCCATCTGGTAAGTGACAAAAATCCGCTAGTACACAGCCCAGTCTTCGCTGCTGGCCATGTTTCCAAAAACGCTTCTCAGCTAGTGCATGCTGACGTTCACTGATCGTGATGCCTGTGCCCCGAATCGGGAGCCGTTCAGCCACATAACTAAGGCTGGCGCCGACACCACAGCCCAGATCCAGAACCTGCGGCTCCTCTGTTTGCGAGCAGTGATTTATTTGCTGACAAAGCAGATCATCAACGTGGTGCAGGGCAGCCTGCCGTGTCTTGATACTTTCTGCCCAGACGGCGCGATGAATACTACCCTGAGAGGAGTGACCGAAGCGCAGAAACAAGGCGGTGTTGCTGTCATAAAAACGACGGGTTCTATGGGTTTGTTTAGCTGTCATTAGGACAATTCTACCTGATGTTCAGCGGGGAAACTCAGCTCGTTAATCTGTTCAGGAAAATCAGGTGATTCGCATGCCGGACTGGGCACCTGCATGGGGCTCCAGCAAATAGATTTCTTCTCCCTCGCCGGCTGCCAAAATCATACCCTCGGATAGGCCAAACTTCATTTTTCGCGGTTTGAGGTTTGCAACCATTACAGTATAGCGACCATTGAGCTGTTCGGGCTTGTAGGCTGACTTGATACCTGAAAATACGGTACGTAGCTCATCTTCTCCCTGTGCATTCTTGCCCAGATCCAGAGTGATTTTTAGCAGTTTGTCGGCACCTTCGACATAGTCGGCCTCTACGATTTTGGCGATACGAAGATCAACTTTGGCAAAATCGGCAAAATCTATTTCGCTGGCAATGGCTTCTTTAACCAGCGGACTTGTTGCCACTTCAGTGGCAACAGGCTGGGCTGCCAGGCTGTCCTTACTTGCATCTACCATGGCATCCACCTTGCTACTTTCGACGCGGGTCATCAGGGCTTTAAACGATTGTATGGCATGGTCCTTGAGAAGGCTATCGGCATCCTGCCAGTTCAGAGGCGCCACATTGAGAAAGGTTTCACTGTCCTTTGCCAAGCGAGGCACTACAGGTTTGAGGTACAGCATGATCAGGCGAAACAGGTTGAGCCCGACCGAACAGATCTGCTGGACCTCTTCTGAATGCGGGTTTTCCTTGGCGAGCACCCATGGAGCCTTATCGGCAATATACTGGTTGGCCCGATCTGCCAGACTCATGATCAGGCGGATGGCCTTGGCAAATTCCCGCTGCTCATAAAGCGCTGCAATTTCGCTCGCGGCCTGCTGGCTGTCGTTCAGCAGCTCATTTTGCTGCAGATTGGGCGCCAGCTTGCCCTCGAAGCCCTTGTTGATGAAGCCGGCACAGCGGCTGGCAATGTTGACAACCTTTCCGACAAGATCAGCGTTAACCCGCTGGACAAAATCCTCGAGATTCAGGTCGAGATCATCCGGGTTACTGCTGAGTTTGGCGGCGAAGTAGTAGCGCAGATATTCGGGATCCAGAAAGCGCTTGTAAGTTTCCGCCATGATGAAGGTGCCACGAGATTTGGACATCTTCTGTCCATTCACGGTCAAAAATCCATTTACGGAAATTCCGCTTGGTGTCCTGAACTCGGCGGTTTTCAACATTGCCGGCCAGAACAGGGCATGGAAGTTGATGATATCCTTGCCGATGAAATGCCACAGCTCCGTATCGGCGCCTTCGGCCCAGAAATCGTCAAACAGCAGCTCATCACTGGTTTCACATAATTTTTTGAAACTGGCCATGTATCCGATGGGGGCATCCAGCCACACGTAAAAATATTTACCCGTCTCGCCAGGAATTTCAAAACCGAAATAGGGCGCATCGCGACTGATATCCCATTCCTGCAGGCCACTGTCGAGCCATTCAGCCAGTTTGTTGGCAACCTGCTCCGGCAGGGTGCCACTGCGCGTCCACTGTTTCAGGAAGTCGGTGAATTCCGGCAGCTTAAAAAAGAAATGCGTCGATTCTTTTTGCACCGGTGTGGCGCCGGAAATACTTGAACGAGGATTGATCAGGTCGGTAGCATTATAAGTGGAGCTACAGACTTCACAGTTATCGCCATACTGGTTTTCCGCTTTACATTTGGGACACTGTCCAAGAATAAATCGGTCAGCCAAAAACATTCCCTTTTCAGGGTCATAAAGCTGAGTGATCTTGCGTTCACTGATATACCTGTTGGACTTACAGCGTTCGTAGATGAAAGATGACAACTCGCGGTTTTCCGGCGAATGGGTGCTGTAGTAGATATCGAAATCCACGTTAAAGTCAGCAAAGTCACGTTGATGCTCACGGTTAACCCGGTCAATGAATTCCACCGGAGTGACACCCGCGGCTTCTGCACTGAGCATGATGCTGGTGCCGTGTGCATCATCCGCACAGACATAGTTACACTCATGTCCCTGCATGCGCTGAAAACGGACCCAGATATCAGCCTGGATATAACCCAGCAGATGTCCCAGGTGAATAGGACCGTTTGCGTAGGGCAGAGCATTGGTGACAAGTATTCTTCGTTTACTCAAAATCAACTCGCAACATTTTTGTTGTAAAGACAAACTGAAATATAAAAATAATCAATATATATCAATAATTTATATTATGTTCAAAAATTTTATTCAGGTTTTTTTATTTTTTATACACTGCAGTATTAGATTAGTTAGA
>JAYQVM010000011.1:21482-31065 GCA_038148435.1 Gammaproteobacteria bacterium
TACAGGCTCTCAGGTTGAAATACTTTAAAAAAAGGAACTGACTGATAGACATTTTACTCTAAAACCTTTCTCAGTAGTTCAGTAGATTTACACTATTGTCGAAACGATGTTTAGAAACTGAAAATATATCTTTTTGAGGAACTCATATGACTGTTAAAAATGAAAGATATGATGACTCGAATTATGTAGATTCTTATCCAGTGACGATGCGAACTGCCTTCTACCAGAATGACTGCTAAGTTAATTTGTTGAGTATTGAGGAGAATGTTGTAATAAGTTGCACACATATGTTTAACTCATTTTAATCAATTATCATTTGTGGCCAGATAATTATGAACAACATACATGACATGGGTGGATTTACACAATTCGGCCCGATTCCACGAGAAACTGATGAGCCCGTTTTTCATTCAGACTGGGAAAGAAAAATCTTTGCTATGAATATTGCTTCTCTTGCTTTCCTGGGACCGGTAGACCGGGCTAGGCATGCTGTCGAACGCATCAACACAAAGGAATATATTAACAGTAGTTATTATGAACGCTGGTTACGTGGCATAGAAATAATGGGTAAGGACCTTGGTTATTTATCAGATGAAGAGATTGCTACAGGCAAGATTATTAATCATAAAGAAACTCCACATCCTCCACCCGATGCCGCCTTGATAGAAGGCTTGAGTCGAGCTGGGATTCCAGCAGACAGAAATGATGAAAAAACTCCTGTATACAAAGTTGGCGATAAGGTTCGTGTGCGAATTTTAGAGTCTAAGGGTCATAACCGTGCGCCCAACTATGTTAAAGGTAAAATTGGTTTAATAACCCATTTTAATGGGTCTCATGTACTTCCTGACAGCCATGCTCATGATTTAGGTGAAAACGCCCAACCTCTCTACACTGTCAGATTCGAAGCAAAAACTTTGTGGGGAGAAAATGTTGATCGTTTAGATTGTGTTTATATAGATCTATGGGAAGACTATCTGGAATCTGAATAATTAAAATCTGAGAAGGTTAAAAAAATGACTACGCATAATCATGATCACCAAAATCCTTATCATGAAAGTGATCGTGATGAGGCTACAAATAAAGCTATGGCTGAGAGAGTCGATAAAATGGAAGCTCTGTTACTTGAGAAAGGCTTAGTTTCCAAAGATGCCATGGATAAATTAATAGATATCTATGAAAACGATCTCGGTCCAATGAATGGCGCTAAGGTCGTCGCACGAGCCTGGGTTGATCCTGACTTTAAGCAACGCTTATTAGATGATGCTACATCTGCAATTGCCGAATTAGGTTATGGGGGTCTCCAGGGTGAGCACATGGTCGCAAAGGAAAATACACCAAAAATTCATAACGTAGTGGTATGCACTTTATGTTCTTGTTACCCCTGGCCTATACTCGGACTACCACCTTCCTGGTATAAAAGTTTTGCCTATCGCTCTAAAGTTGTTGTTGAACCTAGAGAAGTCCTAAAAGAATTTGGTACTACGTTGCCAGATGATGTTGAAGTACGAGTCTGGGATAGCTCTGCAGAAATTCGCTACCTCGTGATACCTGAAAGACCAAATGGCACTGAGAACCTAAGTGAAAATGAACTGGCAGAAATTATTGAGAGAGACTCAATGATTGGTGTCACTATGGTATCAGCTCCATGAAGGAAGAGCGTAAAGCCAAATCAGAAATTGCTGAAATGGATGGCCTAGCTGCTCTGCCGCGTAAAAGTGGTGAAATGGTTTTTCATGATGACTGGGAAAGAAAATCTTTTGCACTTGCAGTTAGCCTTTCAGGACAAGGGCTTTTTGAGTGGCATGAATTTCAGAGTGAGCTTATTTCCGCTATCAAAGATGCTGAAGGTGATGATCCTGACCATCCTAGCAGAGGGTATTTTGAAAGTTGGCAGCTTTCTTTGGAGCGCTTATTAGAAAAAAAACTGGCCTAATATGTAAGTAATAAAAAATTCTTGAGGCTTTTAAAATGCAAATATCTAAAATAAAAAATACCTTCATAAGAATAATAGCAGTTGTATTCATATTTTTGATGCCATTTTGTACTTTTGCGCATCACTCTTCTTCTGAATTCAGCAATTCTAGATTCGAGCTAGAGGGGACGCTGCATCAAGTTATTTGGCGTAATCCACATCCCATTTTTACTTTTCAGTTAGCGAGTACTGGAGAACTATGGAACATCCAGCTTCCAGGCACTATCGAATCGCTAAGAGCAAATAACATAATAGAAAACTCTTTTGAGCTAGGTCAGAGTATTAACATTACAGGTCTTATATCAATCCAAAGAGAGAATTACTTACTAGGTACGCATATTCTATTTTCTAATGGCAGTGAGCTGGTTCTTAATGGAGGTTTACAGCCTCTTTGGACCCATGAAACTGAAACAATAACTCCGGTAAGTGCTACTAATAATGTGATAATTTCTGAGGAATCAATTAGGTCCCCCTTCAATTATAATTGGCTTTTAAGTTTTAGCATTATTGTTGGATTACTTACGATTTACGGAACAATAACTTTTGGAAAAAATAAATTTCAATCGGCTTTGTAGCTCCAAGTAATTATATTCACATGCTCTTACATTTTTTTTAAAAAATCATATCGGGTATCTACATGAGTAAACTCTATGGCGAGCAACATCGAGGTTTTCAAGATGAATTTGAAACCCGTAAGTTAGCAGATACTATTGAAGAAGTAATTGTTCATACAGAAGTGTCTGGCCAAGAAAAAGCCTTTATAGAAAGCCGAGATATGTTTTTCCTTAGCACTGTAGATCATTTAGGCAGGCCTTCTGTTTCGTACAAGGGTGGAGAAAAAGGCCTAGTTAAAGTGGTTGATGGTAACACCTTGGCATTCCCTAGCTATGACGGTAATGGCATGTTTCTTTCAGCTGGAAATATGACCATCAATAATAAAGTAGGCATGTTATTTATTGATTTTGAAAATCCTCACCGCCTGAGAATATATGGTGAAGCGACTGTTTCTAATAATGATCCTTTATTAGCTGAATATAATGATGCTCAGCTTATTATTAGAATAAAAATTACTGAAATGTGGATCAATTGCCCGCGCTACATTCATAAATACCAAAGAGTAGAAACTTCAAAATATGTCCCGCAAAAAGATACAGAAGCACCTCTACCAGAATGGAAAAAACTAGATTTATTTCAGGAACTGTTGCCCACCAAAGATCAGGGTAAGGCCGAACAACAGGGTGGTACTATTACGCTTGAAGAATTACAGGAATATGAAAAACGAGATGATTAGTAATAAATAGATAGCAGACACAGACTTAAATCATCCAGAACTACTACAGATTGGGCTGTAGAGGGCGCCATAGCCTAATTCTAGTAAAAGATCAGCATTTAAACTTTTTTAACCAAGACAGCCAACTAGACCACTTCTTCAAAAGCACTAGAACTCGCCGAATTCATTTCTTTTGTCTTCAAGATATTCTCTTCGTCTGTGGCCCGAAGAAGCCTTTGCTAAATAACTGAAAGTGTCGATGGCGACGCTGCTCCACAATGTAAAATTTTGTATACTTCTTGCCTATGTCCATAATGAAAAAAATTCCCACCTTTCTTCACTTGCTCTGGTTGCTAGGGCTGGCGGTTCCTTGCGGATTTGGCCAGTTGCCCTATGAGCGTGACTACCCGGTCATCAATTATTATGCGGTCGACGCCAGCGGCGAGCTGGCTGATTTTTTCGGGCAACTGGAAAGTGGAGTCCTAAGCCTGGCCTATGATCCGGTATATGGGTATCTGCCAGCGGTACTGGAGGCCCTCAATATAGATGTGTCCTCCCAGCTATTGGTATTTTCCCAAACGGCACGCAAGCGTCGTTTTATCTCATCGGTCAATCCCCGGGCAATATATTTTAATGATCAAATTTACGTTGGTTATGTGCCGCAGACTAACGGTCTGGAGTTTGCTGCCATGGATCCTGTGTTGGGTCCAGTTTTTTTTGAATTGGCAGAAGCGCAAGACGGCAGGCTGGATATCAAGCGCCAGACCAGTTTGTGTTTGCGATGCCATGATAGTTTGACCAACAGTGGTGGGGGCACCCCACGTTTTATGATGAATTCTGTGCTGGTGGATGAGACCGGCGCCATCGTCTCACATGAAATTAGCTTGGTTACCGAGAACAGTACACCACTGGAACGGCGTTGGGGTGGCTGGTACGTCAGCGGCATGCATGGCAGCCAGCAGACTCTGGGCAACTACATGTATCGACCCGGCGAAACTTTCAATGAAGCGGACTTTCTAAGCTATGGCAATATCCCAGACATCAGCAACCTACTGGATACCAGTTCCTACCTGAGTCCTTTCAGTGACATTGTTGCGCTGATGGTCATGCAGCATCAGATTGAGGTGCAGAACCTGTTGACTCGTGTCAGCTGGAATTATCAACAAGAGCTGGCTGAGCAGGGCGGCATGGCTGAAGTAGCTCTGAAGGAACTTGCTAGGCCTTTGCTCGATGCCTTGCTGATGGCCAATGAAGCAACGCTGGGGGATACCATCAGCGGGACTTCTGGATTCAGCGAATATTTTCAAGCCTTGGGTCCAGCTGATAGCAAGGGGCGCAGTCTGCGACAACTTGATATGCAAGAGCGAGTTTTCAGCTACCCCCTGAGTTACCTGATTTATTCCGACGCCTTTGCAGCTTTACCTCAAGGGCTGTATGACTATCTTAGAGAGAACATTCAGCGCATTCTCGTGACCCTTGAGGACCCGGAGGATTATCCCTATTTGGATCTAGCTACGCGCCGCGCTATCCTGGAAATTGTCAACGAAACTGCGCCGGGCTTTTTCCTGTGAACCCTTGTCCGCATCAGGTAGAATGCTGTCTTTTTGACAATTGAGAACAGGCAATGCAGATACTCGATGGCCGGGCGACTTCCGAACTGGTAAAAACTGAAATTGCTGCGGCAGTTGCCAGCATCAAAGCCAAAGGCGGCAAGGCTCCTCATTTGGCAGCCGTCATTGTTGGTGATGATGGGGCTAGTCATACTTACGTGAATAATAAGGTCCGAACCTGTAAGGAACTGGGTTTTGATTCGAGCCTGATCACACTGCCGGAAAACACAAGGGAAGCTGAGCTTCTGCAGAAGGTCAAGGAGCTGAATGAAAACGATGACATAGACGGCTTCATCGTTCAGGTTCCTCTCCCGGCGCATATCGATGAAGATAAAGTGACCGAGGCAATCGATCCTGCAAAGGATGTCGATGGGTTCCATCCGGAAAATCTAGGGCGCATGATGCTGGGACTGCCAAGCTATATTTCGGCGACCCCGAATGGCATTCTGGAACTGCTTAAACGTAACCATATCAAGACCTCAGGCAAACACTGCGTGGTGGTGGGACGCAGTAATATTGTTGGTACACCGATGTCGATACTGATGTCCCGTAATACCGAGCCAGGCAACTGTACCGTAACGCTGGTTCACAGCAGGACCAAGAATATTCAGGAGATCTGTGTCAGCGCGGATATCCTGATCGTCGCCATAGGTAGTCCTGAATTCATCAAGGCCGAGATGGTCAAGCAGGGTGCCGTGGTCATTGATGTTGGTACCACGCGGGTTCCTGATGCCAGTAAACCCAAGGGCTTTAGTCTGAAAGGAGATGTGGATTTTGACGCGGTCAAGGACAAGTGCAGTTTTATCACGCCGGTGCCCGGAGGAGTGGGTCCAATGACCATAGTATCCCTGATGCAAAACACCCTGCAGGCACTGGAAAGAAAATTAGAAAAATAATAGATCGCTCTTATGAAGAAAGTCACTATCTCAAAATGACTTTCAAGTAAGTGAATCAATAGCCTGGATTGAGTCATGACAGATATTCCATCAGCACTAAAACCTTTTATTGCCAAAATCAGTGAAGGCGAGACACTCAACTTCGACCAAGCCACTGAGGCATTTGAGATCATCATGAGTGGTGGTGCCACTGCTGCTCAGATAGCCGGATTTCTGGTCGCCCTGCGCATGCGTGGGGAAAAGGTCAGTGAGATCAGTGCGGCAGTCAAGGTTATCCGTTCAAAGGCATTGCCGATCAATGCACCAGCTGATGCCATGGATATCGTCGGTACCGGTGGTGATGGGAGTGGTACCCTGAATATTTCAACGGCTACAGCTATTGTGACAGCCGCCTGCGGTGTCCCGGTTGCCAAGCATGGCAACCGCGCCCTTTCCTCCAAATCCGGTACCGCTGATGCCCTCTCCATGCTGGGGCTAAACCTGGAGGCCCCTTTCGAGCAAATCGAACGGGCAATCAGTGAGGCCAATCTGGGGTTCCTGATGGCTCCGCGTCACCATAGTTCCTTTAAATATGTTGGACCGGTCCGAATGGAGCTGGGTATTCGGACCATGTTCAATATACTTGGCCCGCTGTGCAATCCGGCTGGGGTAAAGCGATATCTGCTGGGCGTCTACAGCGCCCAGTGGGTAAGACCCATCGCGGAAACCCTTGCTCAACTGGGCTGTGAAAAAGCCTGGGTGGTTCATGGTGCTGATGGACTCGATGAGCTGAGTACCACCGGTGAGAATCTTGTTTGTGAAGTTGAGGGCAAGCACATCAAGGAGTTCAGCATCGGTCCTGAGGCTGTCGGTTTGCCACTGGCCAGTCTGGAAGCTCTAAAAGGGGGTGATGCCGATTACAATGCGCAACGGATACGTGCCTTGCTGGGCGGAGAAAAAGATGCCTACCGGGACATCGTCCTGTTTGGCAGTGCTGCTGCTCTCGTGATTGCGGACAAGGTAAAAGAACTCTCGACAGGCGTAGAGATGGCTGCAAATGCCATTGACAGCGGGAAAGCCTCCAAGACGCTGGAAAAACTTGTTGCTATCTGCCAGCCCTGATCCAGCTCTTTGTAGTCTTAAGTACCGTCAACTTTTTTTGTTTAAGAGCGTTATATACTCATCATGCGGCCTTATAAGGGGATGGCGGCCTGTTATTTAATTCTTATTTTTTTCCCAGTTTTTAAGAGCTTAAGGGGCTATACTCCGGCACTAAAGTGCATGTCGAATGCATGGCAATGTGTTCACTCCAAATGGAAAACGATTGATGAGTACAGATCAGGCTGAAATTAATAATGAAAACTACATGCCTCGGCCTAAGAAAAAAGGCAGAGGGCTCCTATTGTCCGGTATTGTTGTTCTTCTGCTTGCCGGCGGACTGGCGTATTACTGGTATCTTGATGAAGAAGAAGTGGTTGAGAGCCAGCCTCTGATTGTAGCTGTCGACTTTGGGGATATTGAAAATACCATTGCTGCTACAGGTTCCCTGATTCCTTTTGAAACAGTAGAGGTGGGCGCTCAGGTTTCCGGTCAGCTCTTGAGGCTCTATATCGAAGCTGGGGATCTTGTCGAACAGGGACAGCTACTGGCTGAAATTGATGCCAGGCAGCAACAGCAACGGGTTGAATCCAGTCGGGCCAGTTTAGCGGGGCAGGAAGCCTTGCTTGAAGCAAGGCAGGCGTCTTTGCTGCTGGCTGAAGCCAATGCCGAAAGACAGCGTCGTCTGATGGCAGAAGATGCAACCAGCCAGCTGGATTTTGACAATGCCGTGAATGCACTGGCCTCGGCTCAGGCCAATTTGATCCAGACTCAGCGACAGATTGATCAGAGTCTGGCGAACTTGGCGATTGAGGAACAACAGCTCCAATTTACACGTATCGTAGCACCAATAGCTGGCACGATTGTTTCTGTTGCTATGACCGAGGGCAGAACTCTCAATGCCACCCAGCAGGCGCCAACCATTCTCACCATCGCGGACTTGACCAAAATGAGTGTGGAGGCAGAGATTTCTGAAGCAGATGTTGCCAATCTAAATAATGGCATGGAGGTTTATTTCACGACTCTAGGCAGTGGTAACCGTCGATGGCAAAGCAGCTTGCGGCAAATTCTTCCGCAACCAACGATAACCAACAATGTGGTCCTGTATACCGGTCTCTTCGATGTTGATAATACCGATGGCACACTTTTGCCGGAAATGACAGCGCAGATCTATTTCGTCACCTCGGCAGCAAGAAATGTCTTGACCGTGCCAATAGGTGCACTCAGCTTTGTCGAAGGCGGACCAGCCACTGCCGCTGGTGGTTTCAATGAACTGATGGGCGCTGCAGCTGCGGGAAACAGACCTCTTGGGGCTTCTTCACCTCAAGGCTTGCCTCCGGGTGGATTTGGTGGCAGACGTGGCCAGCCGGGAGCTAATGGTACTGCCAGACCTGAAGGTTTGCAGCTGGAAACCAGGCCGCGCAGAGCCATGGTACAGGTTCAATCCAACGACGGCAGTATGGAGCAGCGTGAAGTACTAGTCGGTATCACCAGCCGGGTTTCTGCTGAAGTCCTATCTGGTCTGGACCGGGGTGACCAGGTCGTGGCAGGCCTGATACAGGGTAATGCAGGGGGCTTCGATCGTGACCAGTTCCGTGAGGCTCTCGGTTTGCCTGCACCAGGCGGGGGCGGGGGCTTCAGGGGGCCAAGATGAGCGCAGGTAGCGTGGATGCCTCGGTGGAGAGGGATTTTATAACCGAAACATCTGATGTGCCTGTTCAGGAACAAAGTCAGGCAATTCCCCTGATAGAACTGAGGCAGGTTCAGCGAACTTTTGTCACCGGTGGTGGTGTCGTGGTCAATGCGCTGCGTGGCATTGATCTGAAAATCTACCCGGGAGAGTTTCTTGCCATTGTCGGCCAGTCCGGATCCGGCAAGTCCACCTTGATGAATATCCTCGGCTGTCTGGACCGCCCCACGAGTGGCAAATACCTCTTTGCTGGGCGCGATATCGAAAGTTTTGATGCTGATGGCCTCGCCTGGCTCAGGCGTGAAGCCTTTGGCTTTGTGTTTCAGTCCTACAACCTGCTCGGTACCGAGTCGGCACTGGAAAATGTTCAGGTTCCGGCCGTTTACGCTGGACTTAAATCCCATGAAAGGCTGATCAGGGCAGAGTCCCTGCTCAGTGCATTGGGGCTTGGTGAACGCATGGATCACAGGCCGACTCAATTATCGGGAGGACAGCAGCAACGCGTATCGATTGCGCGTGCAATGATGAACGGCGGTAATGTCATACTGGCCGATGAACCAACCGGTGCCCTGGATACCCAAAGCGGTATTGAAGTGATGGCCCTGCTGGAAGAGCTGGCAGAAAAAGGTCACACGGTCATTTTGATCACGCATGATCAGGAAGTAGCGCAGCATGCTGGTCGAATTATTGAATTCAGGGATGGCGAAGTGATCAGTGATACCGGACCCAAACCCGAACATGTCACCCCAAAAAATAATGCCAAATTACGTGAGCTGTTTTTGAGCCGCAAAGCATCTCCCATGCTGGCCAGTCTGGGTGAGGCGGTGAGGATGGCCTTTCGTTCGCTAAGGGCCAATATTTTCAGAACCATGCTGACCCTATTGGGGATCGTTATCGGGGTTTCATCGGTGGTAGCCATGCTCGCGATTGGAGAAGGAGCGCAACAGAATATCATTGCCATCATGAACCAGATGGGGACCAATGTAATGACCATTTCCCCGGAAAGGCAACCCGGCTCTTTTCGGCGCCTGCCCTCGACCTTGACCATGGATGATGCCACTGCAATCC
>JAYQVM010000012.1:0-28027 GCA_038148435.1 Gammaproteobacteria bacterium
CGTTACTGCTGCCAGAATCTTTGCCGGCCAGCAAGAGGGCTTGGCTGGTGAAGAATACCGCCTGAGCTTTGAAAATTTTCCTTGGACCGGTTTGGCACGAACTTACAATACCAACCAGCAGACACCTGATTCGGCAGGCACCATGACCGCCATGATGACAGGCATTAAAACCCGTGCTGGAGTGATTAATATCAACGAAACAGTTGAACGCGCCAATTGTACTTCATATCAGAACACTCAAAATGCAAATTTGATGAGTGCGCTAGAACTAGCGGAAATTGCCGGCAAATCGACCGGCATTGTCACTACGGCACGACTCACGCATGCCACACCTGCCGCAGCTTATGCCAATACCCCGGAGCGAGACTGGGAAGCCAGCACTCGTCTGGATGAGGATACCCCCCCTAATAGCTGCGAAGACATCGCCAGTCAGTTCATCAGTTTTTCAGAACGTCTTCGAACAACTCTGGGTGTGCAAGATGAGCTATTTGATGGCATTGATTTAGCCTTTGGTGGCGGAAGAGCCATGTTTTTCGGCGAAGATCCCCCGAATCTCACCGGCTTTTCCGAGGCGATCGAAGAAGGTCAACGTAAGGATAGCCGGAACCTGATTGCTGAATGGATTTCTGCTGGTGGTATCTATGTCATGGACCAGAGCAGTTTTGATCAGCTGGATGACCAGGATGGTCGCAATATACTCGGACTCTTCAATGCCTCTCACATGCGTTATGAGTCTGACCGCGCCAATGACCCGGCCGGCGAGCCCTCCCTCACTGAAATGACACTTAAAGCCATTGATATTCTTGAAGAAGACGAGGATGGCTATTTTCTGGTTGTGGAGGCAGGACGCATCGATCATGCTCACCACAACAACAATGCCTTCAATGCCCTCAATGAGACCATAGAGTTATCCAGAGCCGTTGCCGCCGCCCTAAACGAAAGCGATATCGAGGAGACACTGATTATTGTCACGGCGGATCACAGCCATGTCATGACGATGGCCGGCTATCCTACTAGAGGCAACCCCATTCTTGGAAAGGTTATCACCAACGATGAAGCTGGAAATCCATTGAATACATTTGCTCTGGATAGCCAGGAGCAACCCTATACCACCCTGAACTACATAAATGGCCGTGGCTTTGCAGATCTTGGAAGCCGGACTGATGGAAGCTATCCAAGACTGGAACTCGATGAAGGAGAAGAGCCACCCACATTACCCGGCAGGGTAAATATCAATGGTATTGATACGCAGGCTGCTGGATACCACCAAGAGGCATTTATTCCTTTATATGCCGGCGAAACCCACAGTGGCGAAGATGTGCCGATTTATGCCATAGGCCCCGGATCCCATCTGCTGAGTGGCTCCATTGAGCAACAGGTAATTTTTCATGTGATGAATCATGCAGGCAAACTTCAAGAGCTGGCAGAAGAGGTCTTGCAATAGACGGTGAGTTTGCTGTCTAGTGACCCTTGGTAAGTTTTTCTTTGACCCAGACCAGTCTGGCTCTGGCTGGTGGCCAGTCAGGCTTGTTTTCCAGAGCCTTGTTATAGTCATTTTCAGCTTCAACCAGCCTGCCCAGTTCTTCATAGGCCATGCCGCGATCAAAATATGCAATGTAGAGGTTGGAAACCTGCATTTCAATGGCCAAACTGTAATCATCTATGGCACGTTGAAAATCTTGCAGAAAATGATAGATGATGCCGCGGCTGATATAGACCTCAGACAGAGAGGGCATAAGTGACAATGCTTGGTCATAGTCTGAAAGAGACTCTGCAAGGGAACCGTTGGCAGCATGCAAAATACCCCGGTTAGCAAAAGTGGCAGCTCGCATGAAATTACTTAAGCCGTATTGTTCAATAGCAGCATTACAGGGCTCTAGGCTCTCTCTAGAAATGCCGACCATTTCGACAGTGGAAGCGATATCTGCTTGTACAAAACAGCGAAATGCTGCTGAATTTGAATTTTCCACACGAATACCCTGTGCCTGGGCTAATCCACAGAAGCACAAGGAAAAGAGCGCTGTTTTTATCGTTTTTATAAGCAAAATATATTTTAAAACAATAAGTTTAGTGGCAAGTAACAGACTGCCTGAAAATTATTCAAAATCTTAACTACTTGATTTAAAAATGTAAATTTTAAAATATGCAAACAAAGTGGAGTCTTACTTAAAAAGGCTTTGGCAAACCCTGCAAAGCCGCATTTTATATACAAATCTCTGGATTCGGGAATGCGAGGATCAGGTCATCAAGCATACACTCGTCGTCATTAGCCTTAAGGGAGTCCAACATCTCAGTCAACGTGGTCGCCTGAGCTAGCAACCACCCACTCCTAGCAGTTTAAGAGCCATTTTTATGCTGCCGCTTTTTTACTCAATCTCAAGTTTTCACCATCCAGTTCCGCCAGAATTGTATCCCCGGGAACGAAATCACCTGATAGGACATGTTGTGCCAGTGGATTTTCTAGCCAGCTTTGGATGGCTCGTTTCAGCGGACGCGCGCCATAGAACGGGTCAAAGCCGAGGTTTGCCAGTTTGTCCAGCACGCGTTCACCCAGTTCTAGCCTGAGCTGGTTATCCTGCAAGCGTTTCTGTAGCAGCTGCAGTTGAATCTCGGCAATTCCCCTGACCTGCTCTTTTGCCAACGGGTGAAATACCACCAGTTCATCGATCCTGTTGATAAATTCGGGCCGTAAATGTTTGCTGACAATTCCCAACACGGAACTTTTCAAGGCTTCATAGGACACATTATTAGCCGACTCATCGTTCATCATTTCCTGAATTCGATCTGAGCCCAGATTAGAGGTCATGACGATAACCGTGTTGCGAAAGTCCACGGTTCTGCCGTGCCCATCTGTCAGACGTCCATCATCAAGTACCTGCAGTAATATGTTAAATACATCCGAATGGGCTTTTTCGACTTCATCCAATAAGAGGACCGCATAAGGACGACGTCTGACCGCTTCGGTCAAATAACCGCCCTCTTCATATCCCACATATCCGGGTGGCGCACCAATCAAACGAGCCACGGAATGCTGTTCCATGAATTCGGACATATCAATCCTGACCATGGCATCCTCAGTATCAAACAGAAAATGCGCTAAGGATTTGCATAATTCAGTTTTACCAACACCGGTGGGACCAAGAAACAGAAAGGACCCGTTGGGACGTCGTGGATCCGACAGGCCGGAACGTGAGCGTCGCACGGCATTGGCTACGGCATTGATAGCTACATCCTGTCCAATGACCCGTTCATGCAGGGTCGTTTCCATCCGAAGTAACTTTTGTTTTTCTCCCTCGAGCATGCGAGAAACAGGAATTCCGGTCCAGCGTGATACCACCTGCGCAATTTCCTCATCAGTGACCTTGTCTCTCAGCAGTTTCATTTCAATGTTTTCGGTGTTGGAAGCTTCCATCAGTTTGCGCTCCAGTTCGGGGATAACTCCGTACTGTAATTCAGACATTCGGGTCAGGTCCGAAGCCCGACTGGCAGCTTCCAGATCAATCCTCGCCTGCTCAAGTTCGCTTTTGATTTTTTGTGCGCCCTGTAGGGTTGCCTTTTCAGCTTTAAGCACTTCATTCAGATCAGCAAACTCGGCTTCTAGTTTCTGGATATCTTCTTCTAGTTTCTTGAGACCTTTCTTAGAGGCTTCATCGGTTTCTTTTTTGAGTGCTTCACGTTCAATTTTTAACTGAATTAAACGACGTTCCAGTCGATCCATATCTTCCGGCTTTGAATCAATTTCCATGCGAATCAGACTAGCTGCTTCATCAATCAGATCAATGGCCTTGTCAGGCAACTGACGATCAGTAATGTAGCGCTGGGAAAGTTTCGCCGCAGCAATGATGGCCGAATCCGTAATGTTGACGCCATGATGTACTTCATAGCGTTCTTTCAGACCACGTAAAATGGCGATAGTATCTTCTTCATTGGGCTCATCGACCAGCACTTTCTGGAAGCGCCGCTCCAGTGCCGCATCTTTTTCAATATACTGGCGATATTCATCTAGTGTGGTTGCTCCCACGCAATGCAACTCGCCACGCGCCAGAGCAGGCTTTAACATGTTGCCGGCATCCATTGCACCTTCAGCCTTACCAGCACCCACCATGGTATGAATTTCATCAATAAACAGGATAACGGAGCCTTCCTGTTTGACTAATTCATTAAGCACTGCTTTCAGGCGCTCCTCAAACTCACCACGAAACTTAGCGCCAGCAACCAGCGCACCCATATCCAGAGAAAGAATGCGTTTGTCTTTCAGACCTTCAGGCACTTCACCATTGACAATACGTTGTGCCAGCCCATCAACGATAGCAGTTTTACCCACACCTGGCTCACCGATGAGAATCGGATTGTTTTTGGTACGTCGCTGCAGCACCTGAATGGTACGCCGGATTTCATCATCACGTCCGATCACCGGATCCAATTTACCTTCCTCGGCTTTTGCCGTCACATCGACGGTGTATTTTTGAAGGGCCTGATAGGCTCCTTCAGCCTCAGGATCATTGATGGCCTCACCGCCACGCAGGTTGCGTATGGCATTGACCAGCGCCTGTTCAGATACCGAAAAGGAATTCAAGAGCTTGCCCAGATCTCCCTTATCCTGCATGCAGCCCAGTAAGACATTTTCGCTGGAAATAAATTTATCCTGGTTCTGCTGAGAAATTTTGTCAGCAATATTGATCAATCTGGCAAGTTCCTGTGACAGGTTCACCTCGCCACCGCTGTCACTGACAACCGGCAACTTTTCCATCAAGGCATCAAGACCCTGTTTCATCTTCTGGATATCAAAACCGGTTTGCATCAGGAGTGGTCTGATTGTGCCCCCTTTCTGATCAATCAGGCTGATAAGCAGATGCACCGGCATGATCTGGTTGTGGTCTTTACCCAAAGCCAGAGACTGGGCATTGGCTAATGCTATCTGTAATTTGTTAGTCAATTTATCTATCCGCATGATGCTTTCCTCACAAGCTCAAACGTGTCATATTTTTTTTATAAGTTGGGGATAAATCGTTTTGATTCAAGTCAGAATCAGCGCTTTTTGGGATACACAGCAGATCTCGCTCCTTAGCTATAAATATCCATGGCATATTACCTACTAGGCTTTTATACTTTAAAGCTTACCGTTTGATCGTATGGTTTTGACCTCTATGACTTATTGTGTTGCCATTTCCGTAAACTCCGGAATGGTTTTTTGCTCCGATTCAAGGACCAATGCAGGTGCCGACCAGGCCAGCACCTACAGCAAGATGTTCCGCCTAGAACTAGGGCCGGAGCGCCAATTTGTGATTCTATCTGCCGGCAATCTGGCGACCACACAGGCAACTATGCATCAGCTAAAAAAGGATATTAAACAGAATGCGCCTGTTAGCCTGAACACGGTAGAGTCACTCAGTGAGGCTGCCGATTATCTGGGTGATGTCAGCCGCGCACAACAGGAAAAACATGGAACCAGCGGGCCTGCCTTTGAGGCCAGCTTCCTGCTTGGCGGGCAAATCTTGGGGAGTAAACATGATCTTATGATGATCTATCCAGAGGGCAACCACATCACCACCTCAAAGAACAATCCTTACCTGCAGATTGGCGAGAGCAAATACGGAAAGCCTATTCTCGATCGCATCATCAACCCGGATACCAGCCTGGAGACTGCAGCCTTATGCGCACTTGTTTCCATGGACTCGACCATGCGAAGCAACGTGACAGTTGGACCACCTATTGAAGTTCAGCTTTATCATACCAATTCATTAATATTGCAGCCCTATCACCGTTTTGAGGAAGACAGTGAATTTTTGCGTGAACTGAAAAAAGCTTGGGACAAACGCCTGAAGGAAGCCTTTCATCAATTGCCTCCACTTAGCTGGGCTTCAAACTGGGATAATACATCTGACAACTCCAGTGTGAATTATTAGACAAGTGCTTGTCGTTATCGAGCTGTGCAGCATCAAGCATGACCATTAAAGTTGCCATACAACATCACACGGCTTATCAATTTGATAAACCGGTTGCCATTCTTCCCCACGTCTTGAGGCTCAGACCGGCGCCTCATTGCCGCATGCCCATCCAATCCTATTCACTGAAAGTGAAGCCGGAAGACCATTTCATCAACTGGCAACAGGACCCCTTTGCTAATTACCTGGCTCGCCTGGTTTTTCCGGAAAAATCCCGTCGATTGTCTTTTGATGTGGAAGTGATTGTCGATATGACGGTAATTAATCCCTTTGATTTTTTTCTTGATGAAGGGGTTGATAGTTTTCCCTTCAAATATGAAAAGCAACTGAAAAAAGACCTGGCACCCTATCTGCAAATAATGGAAAAGGGCCCACTGCTGTCGCAATGGTTGAAGAAGATTGATCGCTCCAAAAAAAGCACCATCAACTTTCTGGTCGAAATCAACCAGATGCTGCAACATGAAATTGGATACCTGATTCGAATGCAGCCAGGCGTCCAGAGCTGCGAAGATACACTGAAACTTAAATCCGGCTCCTGTCGCGACAGTGGCTGGCTATTAGTACAGATTTTGCGTCACCTCGGTCTGGCTGCACGCTTCGTATCGGGTTATCTGGTACAACTGGCTCCTGATCAGAAAGCCTTGGATGGGCCCAGCGGCCCCGAAAAAGATTTCACTGATTTGCATGCCTGGGCTGAAGTCTATATCCCAGGTGCTGGCTGGGTTGGTTTGGACCCCACCTCCGGACTCTTTGCCGGCGAAGGTCATATCCCGCTGGCCTGCACTCCTGACCCTCAGAGCGCTGCACCGGTTTCAGGCGCAACCGAGCCCTGCAAGGTTGAGTTTGAATACAGCAACCTGGTGACCCGAATTCATGAAGACCCGCGAGTGACCAAGCCCTATTCCGAGATGCAGTGGAAACGAATAGACAGGCTTGGCAAAAAAGTCGACCGTGAATTGAAAAAGAACAAGGTCGCACTGACGATCGGCGGAGAGCCCACTTTTGTCTCTATCGATGACATGGAAAGTGCACAGTGGAACACAGAGGCTCTTGGCAAGGACAAACTGCGACTGGCCTCAAAATTAATGCAGGATCTCAAAGCAGAGTATGCACCCCAGGGCTATGTGCACCATGGCCAGGGTAAATGGTACCCCGGGGAACAACTACCCCGCTGGGCACTCGGTATTTACTGGCGCAGTGATGAAAGGCCACTCTGGCACGACCCCCTCTTGCTGGCCAGTCCGCAGGATGACACCAAGGTGCCTGTTACAGCATCGCAAAAGTT
Organism: Gammaproteobacteria bacterium; assembly: GCA_038148435.1. Classification (GTDB taxonomy): domain Bacteria; phylum Pseudomonadota; class Gammaproteobacteria; order Pseudomonadales; family Pseudohongiellaceae; genus UBA5109. Next base: position 7,231 of record JAYQVM010000012.1, read on the forward strand.
CATCCAGGCACTGGCTGCAGATCTGGAGCTGGATAAGCGTTTCATCCTGCCTGCCTATGAAGACCAGGCTTATTACCTGCACAAGGAAGGCGAACTGCCCAAAAATGTTAAAGTCAGCGATAACAAGCTAAAAGACCCGATAGAACGGCAGAGACTGCGCAAGGTATTCGACCAGAGCCTGAGTAGCAAAACAGGCTACGTGCTACCACTCGCCTGGCAAGGCGAAGAAGACAATGGCCAGTGGGCCAGTAGCCGCTGGCAGTTCAAACGCGGCAAGTTATTCCTGGTCCCCGGTGACTCCTCAATGGGCTATCGTCTGCCGCTTAACAGCCTGCCTTGGGAAGTTGAACGGGATTATGATTTCAGTGTCGACCCCTTTGCGGACCGTAAACCCTTGGGCTACCCCCTGAACAAGAAAGCCAGCAAAGCAGCAGGCAAAAAGAAAACCTATACCGAAAAAATCATACACACGGCTCTTTGTGCTGAGGTAAGAGACAGCAAGCTCTATCTCTTTATGCCACCGTTAAACCAGTTGGAACAATACCTCACTTTGCTGGAGCTAATCGAAAAAACCGCTGCTGTACTAAAGTTACCAGTCATTCTCGAAGGCTACGAACCACCACGTGATCCACGACTTAAAAAGTTAATGATTACACCTGACCCCGGTGTTATAGAAGTCAATATCCATCCTTCTGCTTCCTGGCAAGAATTGAGCGATACCACCCAGATACTTTACGAGAGCGCAAGAAAAATCCGATTGGGCACGGAAAAATTCATGCTGGATGGTAAGCATACCGGCACAGGTGGCGGCAACCATGTCACCCTAGGTGGAGCTGAAGCAGCACAAAGCCCTTTCCTTAAAAAACCTCATCTACTCGGTTCAATGCTACGTTACTGGCAGAATCACCCCAGCCTCTCCTACCTGTTTTCAGGCCAGTTTATCGGACCAACTAGTCAGGCGCCCCGCGTTGATGAGGCGCGTGATGATAACCTGTATGAACTGGAAATAGCCCTGCAGCAACTGCCCAAGGGAGAGACTGACCAGCCCTGGATCATAGACCGCATCCTGCGAAATTTTCTGGTCGATCTGACTGGCAACACCCATCGGGCCGAGTTCTGTATTGATAAACTCTATGCCCCCGGTAGCAGCACGGGACGTTTGGGGCTGGTGGAATTCCGAAATTTTGAAATGCCACCACACTGGCAAATGAGCCTGGTACAAATGCTGCTCTTGCGTGCACTGGTCGCAAAATTTTCTGCCAAACCCTATACCAGCGCCCTAATCGGCTGGGGCAACCAGCTGCATGATCGCTTCATGCTGCCCTACCATATCTGGCATGACATGCGCTGGGTGGTTGATGACCTGCAAAGCGCTGGCCTGGATTTTGAACTCGACTGGTTACTGCCTTTCAAGGAGTTTCGTTTTCCCCATTTTGGTCGCGTGCATGTTGCCAGCCTGCAAATCGATGTGCACGGGGCAATAGAGCCCTGGCATGTGCTCGGCGAAGAAGCTTCTGCACAAAGCACTTCGCGATATGTCGACTCTTCCGTGGAGCGCCTTCAGGTTACAGTGCAGGGCCTGAGCGGAGAACGACTGGCTCTCGCCTGCAATGGCCGCCAGATTCCCCTGCAGCCGACTGATCGTGAAGGTGAGTTTGTTGGCGGCATCCGCTACAAAGCCTGGGCGCCTCCTTCTGCCCTGCACCCAACTATCAAGGTACATACGCCGCTGGTGATTGAAGTGGTGGATACCCTCAACCACCGTTCGCTGGGGGGCTGTCAATATCACGTTTCCCACCCTGGTGGCCGAAATTATGACACCTTCCCTGTTAATGCCAATGAGGCAGAGGCCCGCCGTGTCGCCCGTTTCATGTCCCATGGCCACCAACAGGGACGCTTTAAACTGCGGACTGAAGCGCCCTTCCAAGAACTGCCCTGCACGCTGGATTTACGCTACCTGGATCTATAAGCTAGCTTTGCTTCGCCAGATCTGACTGAGTATGCGACCTGCTGCTTCACCGTCACGGCGATAGGAATAGAACTTTTCTTTATCACAGTAAGTACACAAGCCTCCACCACTGATGTTGGCCGCTGGTATTCCTGCTGCCTGCAGCCTGAGTCCGGCCAGTTGATAAAGATCCGCCTGCCATTTGCCTACTTTTGTGCCAACCGTAAACGTCGCGGCAGTTGCCGCTCCCTGCCCGGCAGGCGCTGCTTGCATGAAAGCCCGGTACACATCCTCACCCACCTCAAAATGACAGGCAGCTATGGCAGGACCCAACCAGACCAGGATATTGCCGGGTTCACTGTCAAAACAGGCCAGGGTATTTTCCAGAATACCGGCTGCCAGTCCTCGCCATCCCGCGTGGGCAATCGCTAATTCCAGACCATCCCGTGAACAAAAAAATACCGGCAGACAGTCTGCTGTGCGTATGCTGCAGACCACATTTTCCAGCCGGGTATAAATGGCGTCGGCCTGGGGCACTGCAGAATCCGAAGACACCGACTCGAGCTGAAGTACTCTGGTTCCATGCACTTGCTCGAGTTGCTGGATCGGCAAACCTAGCGGCAGCTCTTTTGAGCCGGAGACTTTGCTCTCTACCCGCGCATGAAAATTGGGCGGCGCAGGCCAATCAACTCTGAGCAACTCAGACATGAGTATTGTCCTCTGCTAGTATGCTGATAAGTGACTGCATATCCGTTGGCGAGGGGGCTTCCCATTCCATGTACTTTGCCATGCTCGGATGCATAAAACCGAGTTTCCAGGCATGCAGGGCCTGGCGTTTGAAGGTTTTCAGGCATCCGATCAGTGCCGGGCTGGCCGCTTTGGGAATTTTCAGGCGCCCACCGTAAAGTGGATCGCCAAGCAGCGGGTAACCCAGATGAGCCATGTGCACCCTGATCTGATGGGTTCGACCGGTTTCAAGCTTGACCTGCAGCAGGGAGTGCGCCCTGAATTTTTGTAAAACCCGGTAATGGGTCATGGCTGGTTTACCGGCAGAACCGTGAACGACTGCCCTTTTTTTTCTCTGTACCGGGTGCCGCCCAAGCGGTTGATCAACCTGTCCCCCTGCTGTGACTAGACCACAGACCAGCGCCTGATACTCTCGATTCAGCTCACGTGCCTGTATATCAGCCACCAGGGTCTGATGACTACTGAGCGTCTTAGCAACCACCAGCAAGCCGCTGGTGTCCTTGTCCAGCCGATGAATAATTCCGGCACGTGGAATATTCATCAGTTCGGGGCAATGATGTAACAAAGCATTGAGCAGGGTACCAGAATGATTGCCGGCAGCGGGATGTACCACAATACCTGCAGCCTTGTTGAGCACCAGGATATCGGCATCCTCATGCACAATATCCAGTGGTAACTCCTCAGCTTGCCATTTTTTCTGAACTTCCAGGATGGCATTGATGCTCAGCCGCTCATCGCCCAGTAATTTCTGCTTGCTCTGGCTTTTTTCTCCGTTGACCAGCAGTTTTCCCTGCTTGATCCACTTTTGCAGACGGGCACGCGAGTAATCCGGAAACAGTTCTGCCGCAGCCTGATCCAGCCTTGAACCGGCCTGGACTTCATTTACTTGTGCTTCCAATGAAACCTTTTGCATGCTTGTGTTGTCTTACAGGTAGATGAACTTATTGCCGGTACATAGTACACTGGGCGGATTGAATGTGGTATTAACCGCCAAACTACTGTGCAGCCATTTAATCAAAAAAAACTGGAAACTCGTAGCTAAGATTCTGAAATACCGTGAATAGACTTCTATCTGTTTTACTGGCTTCCTGCCTAATAACAATGACAGCCTGCAGCTCGGATGAGGCTTTCATCGGTTCCACGGAAGAGCTCTACTTTACCGAGGCTGAACAATCCATGCGTCTGAATGACTGGCAAAGAGCAATTGACCTTTTCCAGCAACTGGAAGCGCAGTTCCCCTTCGGTCAGTATGCCGCTCAAGCCCAGATAGAATTGGTCTATGCCTACTACATGGACGGCCAGTCAGAAGCTTCTCGATCAGCAGCTGATCGATTTATTAGGTTATATCCCGATCATGAAAATATTGATTATGCCTATTATATGAAAGGCATGGCATTCTACACGGAAGATGCCAGTTTTTTGAGCCGCTATCTGCCGACAGACCCCAGCAAGCGCGATCCCGGCAATGCCCGTGAATCATTTACTGACTTTTCCATTTTGATTACTCGCTTCCCTGAAAGTCCCTACTCGGCCGATGCCAGGGCACGCATGATTTATCTAAGAAATCTTCTGGCAGCCTATGAAATTAATGTCGCCGAGTTTTACATCGAACGTCAGGCCTTTCTGTCTGCCCTGAACCGCGCCAAATTTGTCGTCGAAAACTATCAGCAGGCTCCAGCCATGCCACGCGCCTTAGAGATCATGGCAGAAATGTATTTCCGCCTTGGGCTGGATGACTTGGCAACCAACAGTGTGGAAATTCTGAGAACCAATTTTCCGGACAATCAACGTCTGACCGATGATGGCGATTTTATTGTGCCGACCCAGATCACCGATCCCTCCTTTTTGTATACCATGAGCTTTGGTTTACTTGGCTCCAACAGGCGAGATGCCCCTCTAGCGCCTACTCGTCGCCCCGGCGACAATGAAGAACAGTTTAGCTTTGAAATTCCTCAACAACAGCGCAGTCGCTCAATACTGAACATTCTGACACTGGGCACCCTCGGTGACCCTGGCATGCGCAATCCCGTTGAGGAGACCGAAGAGGAAATTGAGTCGGTTGAAAATTAACACTACCGGTTTCTGTAAACTTTCCAGTAGTCGCCAACCAGCTCCTTCATTTCTCGTCGCAACAGCATGATGCCCAGCAGATTGGGCAGCGTCATCAGTACCACTGCCACCGCCGCAAAATTCCATACGATGGTGGTATCGGTAAAGGAAGCGATGAAAAAGGCAATACAGTAAATGATGCGGTAGGGCATGACGGCCCTGAATCCGAACAGGTAAATGATGGCCCGGTCGCCGTAATAGGACCAGGCAATTGCCGTTGAAAAGGCAAACAGCACCAGCGAAATCGATACAATATACTGACCGCTTTCACCCAGAAGCCCCATGCCAAAAGCGGCTGTCGTGAGCTCGGAAGAATGCAGCAGTGACAATCCCCGCAGACTGATCAACGGATCCTGAATCTGACCGCTGACAATTTCGAGTGATCCCGTGTACAGCCCACCTTCACGGTAAAAACGCACCTCTTCAGCAAATGAACGCGCATGGATAATGGTATAGGGTGGATTCTGAGCATCGCCATTCACAACATCCACAGTCCCGCTAAACATCTGCATGTCATCGGAAATATTGATGAGGAAATTCCCGACAATTTCCCTGTCCGAGCTATCTGACTCCTGATAGATGCCCTCAAGAATGATCAGGTCGGCTGCAGCAAACTCATTCTCGAATTTACTCGTCCAGGCCCCTGATGACAGAATAACAAGCCCGGTGATCGTACAGATAATCAGCGTATCGATGAAGGGCTCGAGCAGCGAAACCATCCCTTCAGACACATGCTCATCGGCTTTGGCCGAAGCATGCGCTATCGCAGCAGAGCCCTGCCCCGCTTCATTGGAAAACAGACCACGCCCGACACCGCGGTTAAAGGCAAAAGCAAAAGTGGCACCGAGAAAACCGCCCGTTGCCGCTGTTCCGGAAAAAGCATTTGTGAAGATACTTAAAAATGAAGGAATGATATTGCCGAGATTGGCGAGGATGACAGCCAGTGCACCAATCAGATAAAGTGCAGCCATACTGGGCACGATGGCGGCAGCGACATATGAAATACGCTTTATACCGCCGACAATAACCAGCCCCAAAAGCACTGCAAGTACCGCACCGGTAGTGATGGGTGTAATACCGAAGCTGGCCTGCACACTGATGGCTATGTTGTTAATCTGTGGCAGGTTGCCAGTACCAAAGGAACAGATGACTGTCGCAATGGCAAAAAACAGGGCCAGCCAATGCATTTTAAGACCGCGCTCCATGTAGTACATAGGACCCCCGGCCATGGTGCCGTTTGCAGCCTTCACTCGGTATTTGTGTGAGAGGCTGACTTCAACCATTTTGGTTGCCATGCCTAGAAATGCGGTCATCCACATCCAGAACAGCGCCGCCGGCCCGCCAATATAAATGGCCAGACCCACACCACCAATATTACCTGTCCCTACGGTACCGGACAGTGCTGTAGACAGTGCCTGAAAGTGAGTCGTGTCACCCGGGTCATCGCTTTTCTCATATTTTCCCCTCAAAACTGCCCAGGCATGGGTGAAAAATCGCAGCTGGGGAAAGCGCAGATAGATGGTAAAAAACAAACCAACGCCAAGCAGAACGAAGGGAAACCAGGCGGAACTTCCAAGGTAACTATCTACTGTCAGTAAAAAAGAATTAAAGCCATCCATAGTCTATGCATGTTATAACTTCACCTACTCAAGCACAATCTGACAGACACATGCAAAAGCAATATATCAGTGCCGGTAGCCTGCTAAAGGATGCCTTTGAACTGGCACTACAGATACTGGAAAGTCATTATAAACCGGACCTAATCATCGGGGTCTGGCGAGGTGGAACGCCCGTTGGTATTGCCATTCAGGAAGCCCTGGAGTTTGCCGGCATCCACAGTGACCACATTGCCATCCGCACCTCATCCTATACCAGTATCGGCAAACGAACACGGGTCAGCGTCCACGGCCTGGACTATTTACGCAGGCATTTCAGTGCCAACGAATCCCTTCTGCTGGTGGATGATGTCTTTGATACCGGTCTGAGCCTGCAACAGGTCATTAGGGAGTTGCGCGATATCTACCAGGATAACTTGCCGCAGATTAGAATTGCTACGCCTTATTATAAACCAGCCAACAACCAGACCCGAAGAAAGCCGGATTTTTACCTGCATGAAACGGATAATTGGCTGGTTTTTCCCCACGAATTGATTGGCCTGAGCGATGAGGAAATATTACAAAATAAATCTGATATGGGAACCACCCGGCAACGGCTTCTCCTGGCTCGACGTAAAGATCAAGACTCAGACAGCTGACAGCAACGACCAAGTTCCGCTAGAATGCTTGTATAAATTCTGCGAGGTTTGCCGGCAAGCTCTTTTTAGCAAAGCCTTTACCATGAGTTACTCTATCGTTATTTCTGTAAACGAAGGCCTGCTGTTCTGTTCAGACTCGCGAAGTTGCCTGACCGATCAGCAAATCATCACGCACAGTAAGTTATTTCAGTTTAACCAGGCGAATGACCGTAAGTTCGTTATTCTCACAGACGGAAACCCTGAGCTATCTCAAAAGTGCATGCATCAGCTCTATCAAGACATCACCAACCAAACACCCTGCAACCTCCACACCGTCGGTACGATTGCCGAGGCTGCCGATTATATCGGTGGCGTTTATCGTTCACTGGTGGAAAATATTGACCCAAATTCAATCATCTCTGATCTTACGTTTTTGCTGGGTGGGCAGATTCAGGGCTCTCACCCACGTGCAGTCAAAATTTACTCGGCAGGAAACAATATCACCAGTTCACGTGACAGGCCGTTTTTACAGATCGGCGAGGGCAAATATGGGACCCCTATTTTGGAGCGCATTATCAATCGAAGAACATCTCTTGATACAGCGGCTCTATGTGCACTAGTGTCCATGAGCTCCACGATAAAATGTGATGCCAGCGTTGGCTCACCAATTGAAATGGTGCTTTACTATGCTGATAGCTTTGAACTGGCTCATTATCGTTGTTTCGATGAAACCAATGAGTTTCTTCAGAATCTGAACAGACAGTGGGAAGAAAAACTATTAGACGCCTTCAACCAAATACCCCCACTGGCCTGGGCGTCAAACTGGGAAAAAATTTCAGATAAAAGCAGTGGCGTGTTTTAAGCTTAAGAACCCTTTAGCTATCTTCTTTAAGTTTGATTTCAAGATTGAACCAGACACGGGTAATTTCCTCGTGAATATCTGCAATTGAAATTTGCAGCTCATCGATAAATTCTAATAGACCCCGATCCACCAGAGACTCCACATCCACTTCACGAGTTATTCTTTTAACTCTGGCTATCGCCCTAATCACATCTTCATTGTTCGGCAACTTTTCCAATTGGGAAACCAACTCATGGAGACAAAAGCCAATGGAACGAGGAAACTCTTCATTCTGCAACAGAAAACTGACCACGGCATTGCCACTGACACGGTTTTGCACCTGTTGTCTATAGGCTTGAAATGCACCCAGACATCGCAGCACATTCATCCAGACTATATTCTCATAAGGTTCAAGTACTAAACGCTGAGAGGGATTGCTTGAAAAAGCCGGCAACAGGTTGATGGATCCGACATCCACCAAGCGACTGGTCATATCAGCCCGTTCCAACTTGCGGCCCAGTTCTATAAAGGAAAAAGCTTTATTATGACTCATGCAGGAAATAAAAAGACCTTCCAGTCGCTGGGAGTTCGTAATGATCTCTTCGAGAAGAGAATACCTTGCGGCACGCCCCATGCGTGGATTCAGCTTATCCTTTAAGACATGATAAATTGCATTTACCTGTTCCCAGGCTTCAGATGGAATAACTTCACGGGTAGTACGAGCATTTTCCCGGGCCATGACCAACGAATTGAAAATAGAATTCGGATTATCGGTATCCGCCAACAGATGTTTGACAACTAGCTTTTCATCAACCTCCTGGTATTTTTCCTTGTATCCTTCATTGACCCCGACAATATCAATTAAGGTGCTCCAGTCCAGGCTAGTACCACGGGGCAAATCAAAGAGCATTGCAGAATACACTTTTAACAAGCGTGCCGAGTTCTCGGCACGCTCCAGATAACGTCCCAGCCAGTAAACTCGTTCAGCAACACTCGATAACATGTCCGTCTACTCCCTCACTATCCAGGTATCTTTACTGCCTCCTCCCTGGGAGGAATTCACTACATAAGACCCTTTGACCATGGCGACCCTAGTAAGGCCGCCTGCCGTGACATAGGGTTTACTACCCTGCAGACAGAAGGGACGCAAATCAACATGGCGCGGCTCCATATTACTCTCGCCTAATACCGGAGCCGTAGAGAGTGAAATCAGGGGCTGTGCCATATATTCCCTGGGATTGGCCTTGATACGCCGGGCAAATTCAGCTCGCTGTCTTTGCGTCGACTGGGGACCAATGAGCATGCCATATCCACCGGACTCATTGGCGGGTTTCACGACCAGCTTATCGAGATTCTTCAGCACGTGCTGCAGCTGTAGCTTGTCGGTACACAAAAAACTAGGAACATTCGGCAGTATCGGATCCTCATCTAAGTAATATTTGATCATCTTTGGCACATAGGTATAGACGACTTTATCATCGGCAACCCCAGCACCGGGCGCATTGGCCAGACCAACATTTCCTTTCAACCAAGCTCGCATCAACCCGGGCACACCCAGTGCAGAATCCGTATTGAAAACTTCCGGATCCAGAAAGAGGTCATCAATGCGCCGATAAATTACGTCTACTGGCGCCAGACCTTGAATGGTTTTCATGAACACATAATCATCTTCAACATGCAGGTCGCTGCCCTGCACCAGTTCGCAACCCATTTGCTGGGCCAGAAAAGAGTGTTCAAAGTAGGCCGAGTTATAAATGCCCGGTGTCAGTACGACAACTTCAGGGTAATCCTTGGGCTTCGGTGAGATGGCCGCCAGCGTGTCAAACAATTGTGTCGGATAATCCGTTATTGGCTGTATATCATAGTTTTCGAAGAGCTCAGGAAATACCCGTTTGGTTACCGTACGATTCTCAAGCATATAAGAAACACCTGATGGTACCCGCAGGTTATCTTCCAACACATAGAATTCACCATCCTTGTCACGAATCAGGTCGGTTCCACAGATATGCGCCCAGACTTCATGCAGGGGTTTCATCCCAGCACATTCTTTACGGTAGTTTTTGGATTTTTTCAGCAGATCACCAGGAACCACTCTATCCTTGATGATTTTGCCATCGTTATAAACATCGTTAATGAAACAATTGAGTGCTCGCAGACGCTGTTTCAAACCATCACTGGTGCGATCCCACTTTGTCTGATTGATGATGCGCGGCACCAGATCCATGGGCCATTGCCGGTCGATATTGCCCGCCTCACTGTATACCGTAAACGAAATGCCCATCGTTTTGATGGCATGCTCGACCATGGCCTTGCGTTGCTGCAGTTCGACATGACTTAATGAGGATAAATATTTGGTCAGCTTGCGGGCAACTTTGCGCGGATAGCCAGGCGAGCTGATCAGCTCATCGTAAAACTCCCCAGGGTTATAGGATTTCCAGCTGATACTCATAAAAAGTTTTATACCTTATTTTCATCGAACATCATGCCACATGCGTTGTAATTGGGTCTAGCCTTGGATATGCGATGAACAGTCAGCAACCAGCAAAAATCAATGCTACGATACTTAAAAAACGCGTATATATCGACCCGCCTTTCTGATCAAATCTCGCTTTACGCTGTGACTGAATGAAAAAATTTTGCTTGTCCGGGATTTTTCCGAAATAGATAGAGGGAAGGTTGTCCACTTACCATTTTCCTGCAGCACAGAATCCTCGGCCATTTTCATGGCAAACGGGGCAGCTGTAGTGTCTAACTACAGCTGGTCAAGTTCGCCCAATAAGTCCTCTAAATCCTCAGGCATCCGGCCTTTTCCCTAGAGGGGTTTCTGAAGTAGACTAGATAATAAATAAGCTACCCAATGGATAATTATGCCTAATCTGAAATCATTCGTTTACAGCCTATGCCTTTACCTGCCTTTTTTTCATATTCAGGCGCAACCCATCGAGCAGACTGATTACCAGCAATTCTGTGCCCGTTGCCATTTTTCCATTGAAATTGAGCAACGCCTGCGTAATGACTGGTATGGCAAGAGTGCCGAGGACTTATTCAACCGCATGCGCACAACCATGCCGGTTGATAACCCAGGTTCTTTGACCCAGGCGCAATATCTGGCATTGACCACTGAATTTCTTAGCCTGGGCGGCGCCATCACTCCCGATACAGCACTGAACCTGAACAATCTGGCTGATTGGATTATTGCGCCGCGTGAAAGTAGCAATGAAGAAGATAATTACCCCTGGCTCAACATGAATGGAAATATCGCTTCAACCCGCTATTCAGAGCTAGACCAGATCCTTGCCGACAAGGGTGGTGAACGGGAAGTAGGCGGGAGGGGGAGTAACAGCAATATTGGCCCGGGGAACTCTCCCTTCAGTCAGACTTCTCCACTAGTGGTCAATGGCCGTATGTATGCCACTGCCGGCGCCACCCGTAATGTAGTTTCCATTGACCCGGCCACCGGCCAGACGCTCTGGCTCTGGCGTCCACAGGAGGGGCAACGATTCATCGATGCACCCCGCAAAGGTTCTGGCAAAGGGTTGGCTTACTGGACTGATGGTATTCAGGAAGTGATCTTTACTGTGACACCTGGCTACTATCTTGTTGCACTGAATGCCAATACTGGTCAACCAGTGGAATCTTTCGGCGCCAGTGGCTGGATTGATATGCAGCAGGACCTGCGGCTGGGCGTTGGCCGTGATGACATTGATATTGGCCTGTCCATGCCGCCATTGGTCGCAGAAGATGTCGTCATCGTTGGTGCTGCCATGTTGCCTGGCGGGTTAGCTCCCTATCCCTCAAATGTCAAAGGCGATATCAAGGCATACGATGCACGTAATGGCGAATTGCTGTGGACCTTCAAGACCATTCCCGAGCCGGGCGAGCCGGGATATGAAACCTGGCTGGAAAGTTCTGCCCTGATCAGCGGCAATAGCGGGGTTTGGGCACCCATGTCGGCCGACCCTGAACTGGGTCTGGTTTACCTGCCAGTGGAAGCCGCCACCAATGATTATTATGGTGGCCACCGCCCTGGTAACAACCTTTTTAGCTCCTCTTTGGTAGCGCTGGATTACCGTACTGGAGAAATGGTCTGGTATTACCAGTTAACCCATCATGATATCTGGGACTGGGACATTCCTCAGGCACCGATTCTTGCCGACCTGCCAAATGGTGACAAACTGCTGGTGCAGTTGACCAAACAGTCCATGGCCTATGTGTTTGACCGGGTAAGCGGTGAACCTTATTTTGGCATTGAGGAACGCCCGGTACCGCAAAGCAACGTTCCAAGGGAATGGACATCTCCCACCCAGCCCTTTCCAATACTGCCCCTGCCCTATGACCAGCAGGGCTTTACACCAGAAGATCTGGTGGATTTCACCCCTGAAATCAATGCCATGGCCCGTGAAATTACCCAGAATTACCGTTACACCGAGTCTGTCTATACACCGCCAACCTTGCGTGATGACCCCGATGGCCTGCTGGGCGCACTGCACATGCCCTGCTCAACCGGCGGTGCCAACTGGGAAGGGGGCGCTTACGATCCCGAGACCGGAATGCTGTATGTTCCCTCACGCAGCTGCCTGATGACCTTTGCCCTGGTACCTGGTGCTGAACTGGGTTCTGAATCCAATTATGTCAATGGCGGCAACGGCAGCAACCCCGCTTTGAATGTGCAGGGCATTGATCTGTTCAAGCCCCCATATGGTCGCATCACTGCCATTGATCTGAATACCGGTGAGCATGCCTGGGTGATTGCCAATGCCGATACCCCAGATGCACTGAAAAACCATCCGCTGCTGCAGGGTGTGGAGCTGCCAAGAACCGGCATCTCAACGCATACCGGCCTTCTGCTCACCAAGAGCCTGCTGTTTACCGGCGAGGGCCAGGGCGGAGGCCCGACTTTTCGTGCCCATGACAAGGCGACCGGCGAAATCCTGGCAGAAGTGCAATTACCGGGCAATCACGTGGCGCCACCAACAACCTTCATGCACCTCGGCAAGCAATATATTGTGACCACGGTAACCATGGGAGACTCGGCAGAAATTGTAGCGCTGGCTCTGCCCGATTGATTAGGTAGCTACCAGTTCTAGGGCTGCATTGAGTTGCACATTGCAGCCCTTCCTCACATCGTGCCTGTGACCCCACTTAGCTCGATAAAAAAACAGCAATTACAGGTGGGGCAGGAAAACTGACGACTACAGCTGATTCCTGGCAACGATACCCATCATCTTGTGTACCAGCAGGGCTGCCGAAAATTCATAGGCATGGAAGCCATCGATCGGTGCAAATTCCATGACATCAAATCCAATGACTTTGGCCTGTTGTGCGACTGATTCAAACAGGCTCAATACCTGATACCAGGCCAGCCCGCCGGGTACCGGAGTACCGGTTGAGGGGAATACTGCGGGATCAAAACCGTCGATATCCAAAGTAAAGAAAACCTTGTCGGGAAAATCATCCGGCAAATCAAACTTGTGTATTTGTTTTTTTACCAATAATTCTGCATCCAGATAGCCAACGTCATAAAGTTTGCGGGCCTGCACCTCTTCCTCGCAAAGCGCCCGCACACCCAGCTGATAAATCGGCACATCCAGATCGGCAATGCGCTTCATCACAGAAGCATGGCTATAAGGATTCCCCTCATAGGCATCCCTCAAATCAGCATGTGCATCAATCTGTACGATACCAAAATCACTGATACCGGCTTCAATCAGGCCATTAATCACACCAAAGGTTACGGTATGCTCCCCTCCCAGTACCACCGGAAACGCATCATGCGCCAGAATTTTCTGAACTGCTGCGCTGATATTAGCCAATACATCCTCGGCATCCGCCTCACAATCGACTGGCGCATGGGTATAAATACCGTGCTTGCTGGGAATGCTTTTACCATCCCAGGTTTCCAGTTGCCACGAAGCATTCAGAATGGCTGCAGGGCCATCTGCGGTACCGCCGCCATAGGAAACAGAGTGCTCAAAAGGCACAGGTAATACATGAAAATAGGCATTACCCGGTTCCGGCTGAGCAATTTCGGATCCAAGAAAAATCGGATAGCCAGGGACTACTTCTAGGTCAGACTGCTTCATCATTCAAATCTCTTCAAACAAAAAGTAATAAATGGCTAAGATAGCCGGTTCTTAAAATCGTCATAGCTGAACTGCTTTACCAGCTCAAGTTCACCTGTATTTGAATCCCACACTGCAATAGCAGGCAGGGACACTCCATTAAAGGTAGTTGTTTTTACCATCGTATAGTGTGCCATGTCATCGAAGATCAGCCGTTGACCTACTTTTAGGGGTTGATCAAAACTGTAATCGCCCATCACGTCGCCTGCCAGACAACTCAGCCCTCCCAGTCGATAGGTATACTGCCTGCGTCCGGGCTCTGAGGCACCAATAATTTCGGCACGGTAAGGCATTTCCAGGGTATCCGGCATGTGACAGGTAGCCGAGCAATCCAGAATAGCAATGTCCATAGCATTGTGCATGATATCCATGACTTCACTGACCAGAACGCCCGTATGAATGGCAATGGCTTCTCCCGGCTCAAGATAGACCTGCACTTGGTATTTGTCCTGAAAATCACGTATCCGCGCGATCAGTCTGTCAACCGGGTAATCCGGCTTGGTGATATGGTGCCCGCCTCCAAAATTGACCCACTGCAGCTGCGGCAGCAAGTCGCTGAATTCTTTTTCAATGGCCACCAGTGTCCTGTCCAGTGGTTCGAAGTCCTGTTCACAGAGGGTGTGGAAATGCAGGCCTGAAATTCCTGACGGCACTGTTCTATTTAGCTGGGGCATGGGGATACCCAATCTTGAACCTGGTGCACAGGGATCATACAGGGGAACTGCTCCTTCGGAATGCAGAGGATTCACACGCAAGCCAACATGCAATTTTGGACGTTCGGCACGGGCCTTGGCTATCATGGAAGCGAAGCGTTGCCACTGTCCCAGCGAATTGAAAACTACGTGATCTGAAATACTCAGAATTTCCTGCATATCAGCCTCACGGTAAGCGGCTGAATAGGTATGCACTTCCCCGCCAAATTCTTCACGACCCATACGGGCTTCATACAGGCCGCTGGCACAGGTGCCACTCAAATAGCGACTGATCAGTGGAGCCAGTGCAAACATAGAAAAAGCCTTGAGTGCCATCAAGACCCTGGCGCCACTTTCAGCTTCCACCCGCCGCAGAATCTTAAGATTCGCTTCAACAGCCGCAGCATCCACCACATAACAGGGGCTGGGGACCCGTGCAGCATCAAAGTTCAGAAAAGTCTGGCTGTTAATCATGATGTTCCAGAAGCGGCTGTTGAATGAGCGCTTGATACTTTTGCACACTGAATACCTGCTGGCAAGAACCCGTGGCTCTTTGGCTTCTTACCTTACAATCCTGTCCACTGAGCAGACACGGCTAGAGCAAATCAAAGCCGGAATTTTCAATCACCTGCCAGGGCAGGCCGTACTGATTCAGGTCCGCCATAAAAGGATCAGGATCCAGCTGTTCCATATTCCAGACACCCGGCTGCATCCAGTATTCCTGAAGCATCATCTTGGCACCTATCATGGCGGGCACTCCTGTGGTATAGGATATCGCCTGGGATTCAACTTCCTGGTAACAATCCTGATGATCCTTGATGTTATAAATGTAAACCTGTTTTTGTTTACCATCCTTAATCCCCTCTATCACACAGCCAATGCAAGTCTTGCCATGTGTTCTTGGCCCCAGGGAAGCAGGATCTGGCAGTAGCTTTTTCAAAAACTGAATCGGAATGATCTGCTGACCCTGAAACTCAACTGGTTCAATGCCTGTCATACCAACGTTTACCAAGACTTCTAGATGTTTGAGATAAGACTCGCCGAAACTCATCCAGAATTGCGCACGCTTGAGACTTGGGAAATTACGGATAAGGGATTCCAGTTCTTCATGGTACATGCGGTAAATATTATAAGTGCCGACTTTCTCTGGACAGGTGAAGGGCTGATGCAGCGACATCGGCGATGTCGTTACAAACTTACCCTGTTCCCAGTGACGGCATTCAGCGCTGACTTCTCGGATATTGATTTCAGGATTGAAGTTAGTGGCAAATGGATAGCCATGGTCACCGCCATTAACATCAATAATATCCAGCGTGTGAATTTCATCAAAATAATGTTTATTCAGATAGGCAGTAAACACATTAGTCGCACCGGGATCAAAACCCGATCCAAGCAACGCCATCAGTCCGGCCTGCTTGAACTTATCCTGATAGGCCCATTGCCACTTGTATTCAAATTTTGCGGTATCTGGTGGCTCATAATTGGCCGTATCCAGATAATGAACGCCGGCTTCAAGACAGGCATCCATGATGCTAAGATCCTGATATGGAAGAGCGACATTGATAAGCAATGCCGGTCTCACCACGTTGATCAGCTTCACCAATTCGCTAACTGAATCGGCATCTATCTGAGCAGTTTCTATTTTTTTTCCGTATTTTTTCTGGACCTGCTCGGCAATCGCATCACACTTCGAGCGGGTACGGCTTGCAAGTACAATCTCGGAAAAGACCTCGGGAACCTGCGCACATTTGTGCACCACGACCTGACCGACACCACCGGCACCGATTATGAGTACTTTAGCCATCCTTAATTCTCTCTTTCGTAATAAGTGTAGCCCTGCAGACTGGCATTGAAGGTTTTTACAATGTGCTGTCTTTCGCGCGCTGATACCCTGCCTTCCTTGACAGCACGTTCTGCCAGATTTCTAAAATTTAAAGCCATTTGCTGCGGCTGATATTCCACATAGGAAAGAACATCCGCAATCGTATCGCCATGAATTTCTTTCACAAAATCAAAACTTTTATCTCGATTCAGCCGAACACTGACTACATTGGTATCACCGAAAAGATTATGTAGATCACCAAGAGTTTCCTGATAGGCTCCCACTAGAAAAACGCCGAGATAATATTCCTCACCTTCTTGTGGCGAGTGTAACAGCAGGGTTTTGGCCGGCTCAAACTCGTCAATGAATTTATCAATTTTTCCATCACTATCGCAGGTGATATCCGCCAAAACCGCATGACGGGTTGGCTCTTCATCCAGACGATGTACTGGAATAATTGGAAACAACTGATCAATAGCCCAGATATCTGGCAGCGACTGAAACAGGCTGAAATTACCATAATAAATATCTGCCAGTGATATCTTCAGACCCTCTAACCCTGGAGGAGTGCGTTCCAGATCATTTAACTGGATATGAATTTTCTGCAGAATTTCCAGAAATAAGTTTTCGGCAATGGCGCGCGTCCGCAAATCCACCTGACCATGCCGGAACATCTCACGAACTTCATCGCGATAATAATGGGCATCATTGAAACACTCTTGCAGTCGTCGTGGATTCATGTATTCCAGCACTTCACGCATATTCACGATCATGGGATGCTCATCCATTTCTGGTTGAAACAAGGGGCTGGGTTCAAAGGTATTAATGTCAAGGATATTGAACAGCAGTATGGAAGAATAAGCCACGGTGGCCCGACCCGACTCTGTCACGATGGTTGGGTGCTTGACGTCATGCAGGTCCAATGTCTCCTTAAGGGTTTCAACGATATCTGCGCAGTACTCTTCCAGACTGTAGTTTCGGCTTTGTTCCTCAGCACTTTGCTCACCACTGTAATCCACCGCCAGACCACCACCAAGATCAATATGGGTCATAGAGGCGCCTTCGTTGACGAGGTCAATATAATAACGGCAGGCTTCTACCACACCACTACGGATTTCCTGAATTTTCGGAATTTGCGAGCCCAGATGACAATGCAGTAACTGCAGGCAGTCCAGCATCTCATGTTTTTTCAGGATATCTACTACCGCTATCAGCTGGGTAGTTGTCAAACCAAAGACTGATCGGTCACCACTCGTTGAATTCCAGTGGCCACTCACTGTGGAAGTCATTTTGACCCGAACACCGA
Organism: Gammaproteobacteria bacterium; assembly: GCA_038148435.1. Lineage (GTDB taxonomy): Bacteria > Pseudomonadota > Gammaproteobacteria > Pseudomonadales > Pseudohongiellaceae > UBA5109. Next base: position 25,051 of record JAYQVM010000012.1, read on the forward strand.
TCATGGGCTTCACACCCAGCGCTTTGCTGTGCTCGATAATAATCGGTAATTCAGTCGGCGTCTCAATCACAAAGAAGCAGATAAATCCTAGTCGCAAGGCATGCAAGCCCAACTCTATAAATTCCTCATCCTTGTAACCATTGCAGACGATGATGCTGCCAGAAGTTTCTAGTGTTGATAGAGCAGCAATCATCTCAGCCTTACTGCCTACTTCAAAACCATGCTTAAAACGTGCCCCGAAATGGGCGATCTCTTCCACTACTTGCGCCTGCTGGTTGACCTTGATCGGATAGACGCCGCGATAGGGAGCCTGATAGCCGGCGTTTTTAATAGCAGATGCAAAGGCATCATTAAGGCGTTTTAACTGGGCATCCAATATATTTTCGATCCGGAGCAAAACCGGCATTTGTAGATCTCTTTCCTGCATGCCCTCAATAATATCCATCAAGGGAACTTCAGTGTTCAGGGTTTTAACAGTTAATTTGCCGTTTTTGGATACCCCAAAATAATCGTTTCCCCAGCGTTCAATGCCGTACAGTTTCAGAGACTGTTCTACGCTCCATGGAGATGTTTTGCTTGCCTGATTCATAAGCCCACCTAAGCAGTATTCAAGCCTGTAGCATATTCTGAACTAGCGCTATGTTTAGACTCAAAAAAGGACGCAGATTCTGCCCTAGTTAGTAAACGAAATCTATAATTTTTTACCTGTTGTAGGCAATAAAAAAGGGCTTCAAATGAAGCCCTTTTTTACATTCCTCTTAGTGCTAGTAAGAATTACTTAGGGCATCTCTTCCCCAGCTTCAATGGCTTCTGCCATGGATTTGTAGCCCTTGGCAAACCAATCCTGCCAAGCTTCTGAATGACCTGCAGCACCACAGCCACCATCATTAGGGCCATACCATTCGTTATCCTTAACAACCAGACCAACAGCACCACCGGTACGTCCGTCTACTAACGGGCAGTGAATCACATTCACCATATCGCCAGGCTGGAAAGTAAATCCGTTCATGGCAGGTGAGCGCGTAACCAGCGATGCAGGAGCAGCACCTTCAAAAGCCCATATCGTTCCGTCGGAGTCACGTGCATACAGCGCAACGTGAGGCGAGTTAAAGGCCCAGCGCACCACTTCCAGGTCTTCTAAGACTACTTCCTGGCTACGATCAAACATGGCAAAGCTATGATGAGCAGTTGCATAATCAACTGCACCAAAACCCATTAAAGAAATGGCAAGCACTGATAGATTTTTCATATTGGTTTTCATACTCATACTCCTCTTGGATTTTTTTAGTGCTTAAATGTCGGACTACTGTCCAAAATCGAAATCAAACGCATCATCAAATATAGGATTTTTTTCCTGCCCGATAAGTCCTACAGGTAAATCAGGGTTACGGTATCGGGCAGCACCCCGTGGATCCACATACCCAGGTTCCCCCGGTAAACGATATTGTGTCATCGGCCTGCCCTCATCATCAAAGGTCAGGTAGGTATTGTCATTTTGAGCACATTCCCAGTATCGAATTCTTAAACCGGCATCAATCATATCCTGACGGTACTGGTAAGTATAAACAAGGTTGAGTGGCTCCTCTAGCATCAGTTCATCATAGAAATAAACATTGACAGCTATTTTGACTTGATCATTTTCGGCATCCCACCATTCGTACCAGACTTCAACCGTCTCGGCCTGATTACTAGTCGGCGGTGTTCCTCGGAAAAAGTCAGCCGGATAGATATCCTCGGTATGTACGACCAGAACATCGCCGAGTTCCTCATCAACAGCCCAGAAACCAATACTGTCACCAGCAGCAAAGTGCGTACCGTCGATATTGATATGTTCCTGATTAATATAGATACGGCGCATATCGTTAGCGAGATCGTTATGCCACAGGGAATAGGTCGGGGTATTGAGGAACTCCCTAACATAGGGTTCCATATACCAACGGGGAATACCGGCTGGCTCACAGGTTGTCAGGCGGTCAAAATCAACACCAGCGTTATAGGCCTGATCAGCCAGATCCAGTCGATAGCGAAAAGCTGCTTCATATTCCGGTGTAAGAACACCCGGAATGATTTCACCGTCATCAAGAAACATACTTTGTTGACGGATACCAGAATCGCCACCGGCTGACCAAAGACCTTCCCATTTTGGCACACTCAGGTAGTCATGAACCACACCGCCTTCATAATGATCTAGCAGGTAGTCGTAGTGTTCTCTTGATGTTTCAAATTCCATCGGAAATGGAATCAGCTCTGGAATATTGCCCCCGCGCTGAGAATAAGCCATACCCGAGGCTAACAGGCTGGCCACAGTGAAAATCAATTTAAAATAATTTGTCAGTTTCATGAATCCCCTTACTCTAAGCGACTTTTTTATTTTTATAGTTACTTAAGCTGCTGTTTTTAATTTATTTATTACTGTGTCCATAAACTTTAGCGGGACAGCAAATTGCATGAGAATACTACAGCATTGATCAAGAATAAACCTGAAAAATCGTTAATGCTCATAGTCTTATATATTATCCATCTCTAATTCTAGAACGATTTATCCAGACAAAGGTGAAAAAAAAGAGGACTTATCTCTAAGTCCTCTTTTTCATTGACCCAACTCTATTACAGCTATTCAACTACGGCCTCTCCGGCTGCCAGGGCTGCTGCTCTGGACTGATAACCTTTGGGCAACCAGTTTCTCCAGTTGGCTTCATTAGCATTACAACCTCCATCCTGAGGGTTGTACCAGACATCGTCCTTGATCACCAGCCCGACAGCTCCGCCGGTACGACCATCGCGCAGGGGGCAAGCTACGACTGTTAACTCATCTCCGGGCTGAAAGGTAAAACCTGTGATCAAAGGCTCACGGTCAAACATACGAGCAGGGGCAGAACCTTCAAAGGCCCAAAGGTCATCATTTCCATCTCGAATATATAGTGCCACATGAGGACTATTGAATGCCCAACGTACCACTTCACCGGTGTAGACATTC
>JAYQVM010000013.1:0-27641 GCA_038148435.1 Gammaproteobacteria bacterium
CCCCGAACATCTTGACGTACCCCCCCAGTGGCAAATAGGCAATACGATATTCGGTATCACCTCGCCACCAGCTGATAATGGGCTTACCAAAACCGATTGAGAAGCACTCTATTTTTACTCCACAGCGCTTTGCTACCCAGTAATGACCAAATTCATGAATCGTTACCAATATGCCCAGGGTAAGCAGTAAGGCTAAGATGTTGATTAATATGGCTTGTAAAGTTTCCATTTCGTGATATGTGCTTTATTGATTGTCTATGGCCTATCTTATTGACAGTTCGAGACCAGCTGCCGGGTCAATTCCCTGGCTTTGGCGTCGGCCTCCAGAACTGCTTCAATACTCTCTGCACAACTGCATTCCTGCTGATTCAGCGCCCGCTCTATGATAACAGGAATTTGGGTGAAACTTAGCGTATTGGCCAAGAATGCGTCAACGGCAATCTCGTTGGCAGCATTAAGTATTACCGGAGCTGTACCACCTGTTTCGACGGCTTGCTGCCCCAGCAATATAGCGGGAAAGCGATCGTTATCGACAGCAGCAAAATCAAGTGATACTATTTCTTTTAAATCAAGGGTTTGCACGCTAGACTTAATGCGGTTTGGCCAAGCCATTGCATGAGCAATAGGCGTACGCATATCCGGATTTCCCATCTGAGCTAGCACTGAGCCATCACGGTAGTAGACCATGGAGTGAACAATGCTTTGCGGATGAACCAGCACCTCAATTCTGGCAGGTGCCAGATTAAACAGGATACTGGCTTCGATAAATTCCAACGCCTTATTCATGAGGGTGGCAGAATCCACTGAAATTTTAGGCCCCATACTCCAGTTGGGATGTTCACAGGCCTGCGCAGGCGTGACGTGGGCAAGCTCTTCCATCTTGCTGTTTAGAAAAGGTCCGCCTGAAGCTGTCAAAACAACTTTATCAACACCTTGTTCAAGTTTATCCTCAAACCGAGCTTTCGCTCCAATTGGAAGGCATTGGAAAATCGCATTATGCTCACTATCGATTGGTAAAAGTAGCGCACCCGCCTCTCTGACCGTTTTCATGAAAAGAGGGCCAGCCATAACAAGAGCCTCCTTGTTAGCCAGCAATACCCGCTTGCCTGCCTGAGCCGCTCTTAGTGTCGGCATAAGGCCAACACCACCGACAATAGCCGCCATCACAATATCACATTGCTCATGAGCCGCTATGTCCAGCAGGGCCTTTTCCCCGGACAGCACACGGGTACTCAAACCCACCCGGGAAAGCAAATCCTCTAATGCCTTGGCCGCTGCAGGCTCAACCATGACAGCAAAGGCCGGACGAAACTGCTGACACTGCTCAAACATGAGCTCAAATTTAGTACTGGCACTCAGGGCAAAGACACGATAGCTCTCCGGGTTATCGGCAATCACTTTCAGCGTATTGATGCCTATTGAGCCCGTTGAGCCGAGTATGGTGACCTGTTGCAGTTCCTGAACGTCAGTCATATATCTGTCAAAGGAAAAAGACTGTCGATAAGAGATAGACCGGCAGCGCTGCCACGATCCCATCGATACGATCCAAGATGCCGCCATGTCCTGGCAAAATATCTCCACTATCTTTTATGCCACGCACTCTTTTCAGCATGCTTTCGAAAAGATCTCCGGTAACGCTGAAAGTACTAACCAGCAAAGGGCAACAAAGCGCAAAAAGAAGCGGAAAAGGTTTATTCATAAGATAATGAAAGAGATAACAATATATCAGTGAGATCAGGGTACAGCTGATTAAACCGCCCAGCACCCCTTCCCAGGTCTTATTAGGACTGACACTTTCTGCTAGTTTATGTCTGCCAAACGATTTGCCTGCAAAATAGGCACCGGTATCGGCAGCGCCGACAAATAAAAATAGCCCAAGAAAACGGTAAGCAAAATAGTCGCTGTTATAGAGATACAGTAAGGCATATGAGGTGGGATATATAACAATCAAGCCCAGCATAAAAAGCAAGGGCCTTCTGTTCCAGATTCTGCCTGAATGGGGATATGACAGAATACAGATAAACGCGAGGAACCAAAAGCAAATACTGAAAAGAAGTATGGGGACAAGCGCTTCGGGAAATATAGACCGAGAAAAAACCAAGATACCTAGGAAGGCAAGACCATAGCTTATCCGTGCAAACTTGTTAGCATACCCCACAAGCCCTGCCCACTCATAAGCAGCAAGCATGGACACACCTGCGATGAAAACAAAAAATGCCAGTTCATTGAATAAAAAGGCGACCAGTAAAAGGCAAATCAGTAAAACAGAAGCTGTGGCCACCCTCTCCTTTAACATCTGGGCACAACCTGATCGCTGGATTTACCATAGCGCCGCTGACGTCTGGCAAAATCCTCAAGAGCTATATCCAGCGCTCCTTCATCAAAATCCGGCCAGAACACATCGGTAAAATAAAGCTCAGTATAGGTTAAGTTCCACAATAGAAAATTAGATATGCGCTGTTCACCACCGGTTCTGATACATAAATCTGGATCAGGATATCCATGCAGGGACAAGAACTGACTTAAATGCTCCTCGTTTATATTTTCTAGGTCCAGATTACTATCATTGGCTGCTTTAGCCATAGCCTTGGCCGCCTGAAAAATATCCCAGCGACCGCCAAAATTCGCGGCAACATTTAATACAAGGCCACTGTTATTATTCGTCAGCTCTTCAGCAACCTGCATTTGCTCCCTTAATTCTTGTGGAAAGCGCCCAGTCTCACCAATGAAATTTATCTTTATGTTCTGCTCATGAACTTTGTTAATCTCCTGGCGTCTCAATACTCTCAGAAAGAGCATAATCAGAGCATTTACTTCTTTTTTTGGGCGCAGCCAATTCTCACTACTGAAAGCAAACAAGGTCAGATACTCAATACCGAGTTTGGCGCAATAATTGATGATGCTTCTAGCTTGAATAGCACCAGCACGATGACCGGAAAGCTGCGATTTTTTTTTGTTTTTAGCCCACCGATTATTGCCATCCATGATTATAGCAATATGGTGTGGATAATTGCTCGGCTCAATAGGCATCGGAGATAGCTCAGGCTCGTCTAGATAGACAGAAGATCTGCTTCTTTGGCTAAGTACTTTTCTTCTACTTTGGCGATATGACTATCCGTTAATTTCTGAATTTCTTGCTCTGCACGACGCTCCTCGTCTTCGCTGATTTCCTTTTCCTTGAGCAAGTCTTTCAAATGCTGGTTGGCATCACGACGAATATTTCTTAGAGCAACCCGTGAGTTCTCTGCTTCCAGCTTGGCCTGTTTGGTGAACTCTCTCCGTGTTTCTTCTGTTAGTGCCGGCATTGGCACACGAATAACATCTCCGTTATTGGAAGGATTTAGACCTAGATCCGAAGTCATGATCGCCTTCTCAATCGGCCCCAGCATGTTTTTCTCCCAGGGAGTGATCATCAACGACCTGGCATCTTCTACAACTACATTGGCGACCTGCTGAATCGGCGTTTCGTTACCGTAGTAATCCACCTGAACGCTATCTAGAATGCTTGGATGAGCGCGACCTGTTCTTATTTTATTGAAAGCTGTATCAAGACTGCTGAGGCTTTTATCCATTCGCTGCCTGGCATCTGTCAGTATTTCGTTGATCACTTTCTGCCTCCTTCGCTTTTATTAAAGCGTTAATTCGCCTCGATGAGTGTACCCTCTTCTTCACCGACCAGAATGTTGTACAAGGCTTTCTTTTTACTCATGTTGAAAACCCTGACTGGCAAATTATGATCACGACTGAGGCAAATTGCGGTTAAATCCATCACGCCCAGTTTTTTTTCAAGGATTTCATCATAACTAAGGCGATCGTATTTTTTAGCATCCGGGTTTTTCATGGGGTCATCAGAATAAACACCATCCACTTTGGTTGCTTTAAGAACAAGATTTGCATCGATCTCAATGCCACGCAGGCATGCTGCAGAATCCGTGGTAAAAAAGGGGTTTCCGGTACCCGCTGAAAAAATGACGACATCGCCATCTTTCAGATGCCGGATTGCAGTTCGACGATCATAGTGCTCAACCACTCCACTCATTGGAATAGCTGACATGACTCGTGTAGAAATATTGGCACGCTCGAGAGCATCACGCATGGCCAGAGCATTCATCACTGTGGCCAACATGCCCATGTGATCGCCAGTTACGCGCTCCATGCCCGCTTCATGCAAGGCAGCACCACGGAACAGGTTCCCGCCTCCTATAACCATGCCAACCTGAACTCCAATTTCCACCAACTGCATTATCTCAAGCGCCATGTGGTCCAGTACTTTTGGATCAATGCCGAAATCAGCTGTTCCAGTAAGTGCTTCACCACTGAGTTTGAGTAGTATTCTGTCGTATTTGCGAATCTTAGTGCTCATCGATTATTTCAAGCTTTTGTGCTCCCAGAACCTAAATCGCTATCTCAGGTGAACTACCCCTTAGCCTTTTAACTGTTCAGCTACTTCAGCTGCAAAATCAACAGTCTGCTTCTCAATACCCTCCCCAACTTCATATCGGGTAAAGCTGACAATTTCAGCATTGGCATCTGCCAATAGTTTGCCAATAGTGACATCAGGATCTTTGACAAAAGGTTGTTCGGTCAAAGTCACCTCTGCAATGAATTTTTTCAAGCGACCACTAACCATTTTTTCAACGATATCTGACGGTTTACCGCTTTCGGCTGCCTGGGCAGTATAAATCTCACTTTCCTTACTCAGCACCTCAGCCGGAACATCTTCAGCTTTGACGACCATTGGGTTTACAGCCGCCACATGCATGGCTATATCCTTGGCGAGCTCTTCGTCACCGCTTTTGAGCGATACCAGAACGGCAATTTTATCATTGGAATGTACATAGGATCCAACCACCTGCCCTTCTTCTGCAGTAACGGCTATACGACGGACAGTGATATTTTCACCAATTTTCTGAACCAGAGCCAAACGAGCTGCTTCCAGTTCACCTACCATTAGCTTTTCAACATTCGATTCTTTTTGCTCAAAGCTGGCATCAAGCACCTGCCTGGCAAAAGTGGCGAAATTTGACTCTCTGGCTGCAAAGTCGGTTTCGCTATTAACTTCCAATATCACGCCTTTGCTATTATCGCTGGCCACCTTGACCAGCACCAGACCTTCTGCGGCTGTACGGCCTGCTTTTTTAGCTGCCTTAAGACCACCTTCTTTACGCAGATCTTCAATAGCCTGTTCCATATCGCCATTGGCTGCAATTAGGGCTTTTTTGCAATCCATCATGCCCAGCCCAGTTCTTTCACGTAATTCTTTTACTAATGCTGCTGTAATCTCCGCCATATTTCGGCTCCTTCACTGCAATTGAGTATTTCTGAACAAGTTATCAAGCTTTGACAACAGTATTTTTTGTAAGTTTAGGCTGAGAGGAGAAGGCCCATGCCTTTCCCTGTCACTTTATTGATATCATTCGTCTTTTTTGTCAGCTACTTTAGCTTTAGGCGCAGCCTTTGCTTTAGCTTTGGCCTTAGTTTTGGCCTTGGGTGCAGCCTTAGCCTTAGCCTTAGGTGCAGCTTTAGCTTTAGCCTTGGCCTCGGATCCAGCTTTTGTCTCTTCACTTACATCTAATTTTTCTTCAGATGCAGTCTTTAAATCACCGGATTGATCATTCACTGATATTTCTTCTTTCGAATCTACCTTGGGCTTGGGCTTGGCTTTGGCTTTCACGGTAACTTTGGGACCACCATCAGCTTTGGATTTTTCATCGACTTCCTCGATAAATTCATTTTTGCTAGCAGCAAGTAAATTGGCATCCCCTTTACCTGCAATACAGGCATCGGCAATAGAGCTGACATATAGATGAATGGCCCTGATGGCATCATCGTTACCAGGAATCACATAATCCACGCCATCCGGATTACTGTTAGTATCTACGATACCAATTACAGGAATGCCGATTTTATTGGCTTCAGTTACCGCAATGCGTTCGTGGTCTACATCAATAACAAACAAGGCATCTGGCAACCCTCCCATATTCTTTATGCCACCAATACTTTTTTCCAGTTTTTCTAGGTCTCGGCTTCGCATCAGGGCTTCTTTTTTTGTGAGTTTGGTAAAGGTACCATCAGTCGTTTGAGCCTCAAGCTCTTTCAGTCGTTTGACCGAAGCGCGAATGGTTTTGTAGTTGGTTAGCATTCCACCCAGCCAGCGCTGATCAACATAAGGCATACCAGCCCGGCTTGCTTCTTCTTTAACAATTTTGCTAGCGGCTCTTTTTGTGCCAACAAAAAGGATTTTCTGGCCTCTCTCAGTCATTTGCTTGACCTGAGCCAAAGCCTGGTTAAATGCAGGCACTGTGTGTTCGAGATTAATAATGTGGATTTTGTTGCGGGCTCCGAAAATATAGGGTTCCATTTTCGGATTCCAGTAGCGACATTGATGGCCGAAGTGCACACCCGCCTTCAGCATGTCTTTCATGCTAGCAGTACTCATAATATGTCCTTTGGGTTAAGCCTCCATATATCCCATGATCCTAACCTAACTAATATTACGCGAGGCACCCGGGAACATGTGTCGATATATGTGTGACGTTATTTATGTATGTATAACTTTCGTGGTATTCCCCTGAAAGTGTGCGGCTTTATACCATAAAATTTTGGCAATATAAAGCTGAGTTGCTGGGATTTTGGGCGCTATACTTTGGCGCAACAGATACTCTAGAATTATCCCCTTTAAGCAATTTTCACTTAATATGGCAATCAGCATCAAAACTTCGGAAGAAATAGATCTGATGCGGGTCTCCGGCCGTCTGGCCGCTGAAGTCCTGGAGATGATTGAGCCTCATGTGCAGGTGGGAACAACTACAGGTGAGCTGGATAGAATTTGCCATGATTACATCATCAATCAGCAATCAGCCATTCCTGCCCCGCTAAATTACCACGGCTTTCCCAAATCAATCTGCACCTCCGTTAATCATGTGATTTGTCACGGTATTCCCAATGATGACAAGGTACTCAAGGACGGCGATATCATTAATGTTGATATCACTGTGATCAAGGACGGTTTTCACGGCGATACCAGCAAGATGTTTCTGGTGGGTGAGGTAGCCCACCACGCCAGACGACTGGTGGAGACTACCCAGGAGGCTCTCTACCTAGCCATCGACATGGTAAAACCCGGGGTTCAGCTGGGAGATATTGGTCATGCGATTCAGAAATATGCTGAAAAAAATCATTATTCTGTAGTCCGGGAATACTGCGGCCATGGTATCGGTCGGGTGTTTCATGAAGAGCCGCAGGTTCTGCATTATGGCAAACCAGGAACAGGTGTCGAGCTGAAACCCGGCATGACCTTTACCATTGAACCCATGATCAATGCCGGCAGCCGCTTTACCCGCCTTTCCAAAAGAGATGGCTGGACAGTCACCACCAAGGACAGACGCCTGTCGGCCCAATGGGAACACACGCTTGCAGTTCTTGAGGATGGCTGTGAAGTGCTCACCCGGCGTCAGGAAGAAAGCTTTTGATGGCTACCAATGTTGCCAACTCTGGCGTTTTCGATCTCAAACAGTTCAAGCGTGAACTCAAACACACCGACTCGGTTATCAAATGTTTCCGCCAGGCCATCAAGGAAACACGGCTTCGACTGGATTAGAAATTCAAAGCTAAAGGCAACATTGAGCACATCATTGCGGAACTAACCCTGTTTATCGACCAGCTACTGAGCCTTGCCTGGCAACAGTATGACTGGAAGAATGCAGATGATATTGCCCTGCTGGCTGTCGGCGGCTATGGCCGAGGTGAGCTGCACCCCTATTCCGATATTGATATCCAGATTCTGCTAGCCAGAAACAATGCCAAAAAATATAAGACTAACATCGAGAAGTTCCTGACTTTTCTCTGGGATATCAATCTGGAAATTGCGCAAAGTGTTCGCAGTATCAATGAAAGCAAACAGGAAGCAGCAAAGGACATCACTATCGCAACGGCATTGTTGGAATCAAGGGTCATTTGTGGCAAAAGTGCCCTGCACAAAAAACTCATGCTGGAAGTCAGTAAGAAAAAAACCTGGGAACCGAAAAAATTCTTTAGCGCCAAGCGCCAGGAACAAATTGCCCGCCATGCCAAATATGATGATATTGACTATGCTCTTGAACCAAACCTGAAAGTCGCTCCAGGGGGCTTGCGTGACATTCAGACCATCGGCTGGATTAGCAAGCATTATTTCGGCGCATCGGATTTTCAGGAGCTGGTGGAACGAGGCTTTCTTCAGAAAAATGAATATCTTGATCTTATCAAGGGGCGCAACTTCCTCTGGTCTTTACGCTATGGACTGCACATGCTGACCCGGCGCAAAGAAGACCGCTTACTGTTTGAGCATCAACGTAAACTGGCTGAAATTTTCGACTTTAAAGATGACAAAAACAGCCTGGGTATTGAAAAACTGATGAAGGAGTACTATCGCAGTGTCATGACCCTCCGTGAACTGAATGACGTGCTTCTGCAACTGTTCGATGAGGAGATCATTCGCTCCAAGGAGAAAGCCAAAATTCTGACACTCAATGCGCGTTTCCAGATTCGCAACGACTATCTCGAAGCCGTTCATTCCCGCGTTTTCAGGCAATCGTCTTTCGCCCTGATAGAAATTTTCATGCTCTATGCGCAGGATCCTAAAATCAAGGGCATCCGAGCAGCGACCATTCGCATGATCCGTAATGGCCGCCAACTTATCGACAACAAGTTCCGTAATGATATTCGCAACACCAGTCTGTTTATGGAACTTTTGCGTTCACCGTACAAAATGGTTACCCGCCTACGCCAGATGAAGCGATACGGCATTCTGGGCGCTTACCTGCCGGAATTTGGCCGGGTAATAGGCCAGATGCAGCATGATCTCTTTCACATCTATACGGTAGATGACCACACCCTGCAAGTTGTGGAAAACATGCGGCGACTAAATCATCCGGAAGCTGCGGAACGTTTCCCCCTTGCCTCACGTATCGTCAAGACACTACCCAAAGTTGAATTACTGTATATCGCCGGTCTTTACCATGACATCGCCAAGGGTCGCGGGGGCGATCATTCCGAACTGGGCGTCAAGGATGCCGAAGCATTCTGTCAGCGACATTACCTGGGCAAGTGGGATACTGCGCTGGTTGGCTGGCTAGTAAAAAATCATCTGCTGATGTCTAGCATTGCCCAGCGCAAGGATATACAGGACCCCGATGTCATCAAGGATTTTGCTCAGCGGGTCGCCGACCAGACCCGCCTGGATTATTTATATACGCTAACCGTCGCCGATATCAATGCGACCAATCCAAGCCTCTGGAATGCCTGGCGAGCTGCCTTGTTAAGTCAGCTTTACCAATCCACCAAACGCGCACTTAGCCTTGGGATGGAACAGGTTGTCAACAAGCATTCCCGTATTCGTGACAACCAGTATCAGGCCCTGGAAATTCTGGAAGAAAAAAATATGGGCAAGAAACAGGCCCTGGCCATTTGGGATAAGCCCAGTGAGGATTATTTTCTACGAGAAAGCCCGGAGGATGTAGCACGCCAGACTCTAGCGATTGCCAAACATGACACAGATATTCCGCTTATCCTAATCAATAATAGTACGGAACATCAGTTCGAAGGCGCCACTCAGGTGTTTATCTATACCCAGAACACCCACTTTCTTTTTGCTAACGTAGCCAATGCCTTCGATCGCTTGAGCCTCAATATTCAGGATGCCCGTATTTACCAGAATGCATCCAACAAGGCCCTGCTGACTTTCATGATTCTGGAGACAGATGGTACACCTATCAAAAAGAATTCGGAACGCATGCTTGAAATCAAGGACATGCTGGAAACATATGCGGTACCTATCGAAAAAAGCAGTGTCAAAAAGGCGCATACCTCCCGGCAACTTCGCCATTTCACCCATGCCACTGAAACCAGTTTTACGAATCCGGACAACCTGCCCTATTCTGTACTTGAAGTTCTCTGTCCCGACCGTCCTGGACTGCTGGCAAAAGTAGGCAACATTTTTGTACAGAAAAACATCATTTTGCATAATGCAAAAATCACCACGCTCGGTGAAAACGTAGAGGACGTCTTTTTTATTACCGATAACAAGAACCAACCCATTACCGATCTGGATAAGGCAAAAGAACTCGAAGCAGAAATCAAGCTAACCCTCGACGCAACTTTAAGTGCAGCATGAATAAGATAGTAATTTATGGCATTCCCAACTGCGATACCATCAAAAAAGCTCGCCACTTTCTCGATACTAATCACATTGAATACAGCTTCCATGATTACAAAAAACTGGGTGTAAGCCAGGAGCTACTTCAGGCCTGGGGGAAGGTGCTGGGTTATGAAAAACTCATTAACCGCCGAAGCACTACCTGGCGCAAACTGAGCGAAGAACTCAAGCACTCCTTGGATGAAAAAGCGGCCTTAGAGCTAATGCAGTCACAGCCATCCATCATTAAACGCCCCATCTTGGATGCCGGCGACAGAATCCTTTGTGGTTTTAATCAAAGTGAATATGAAACCCTGCTATAATATTTCAGTTTTGCATGAAGAGATGAATCATGAATATTTTTAGTCTTGCTTTTGGCGTGGGAACAAAGGATGCAGGCGGCAAATGGCTGGAAGTCTATTATCCGGCGCCTCTGCTAAACCCCGACGCTCAAATCCAGAGCGCCATTTTTGGACCACTTGAATACCAGAAAGGTAATGTCCAGATCGAACTGGATAACACACAACTCAATCAGATACTGGACAATTTAGCTGGCAGCGGAAATCAGACACTGATCAATCTGCTGTCTTCACTGCTGCTCAGCAAAAAACCGGTACTACTTTGTGTGCTGGAAAAGGATGAGGCACCTCAATCCGTAGCAGAAGTATATTTGAAACTGCATCTATTATCTCACCGCCTGGTGCTGCCACATGGCCTCAACCTGGATGGCATGTTCGGCTTGCTGCCCAATGTGGCCTGGACCAGTTCAGGTCCTATAGCCTTGAGTGAGTTGCCACAGCGTCAGCTAGAAGCACGCCTACAGGGTAAAAACCTGTCAGTCGATTCAGTCGATAAATTTCCCAAAATGACCGATTACGTGGTGCCCTCCGGTGTGCGTATTGCAGATTCTACCAGGGTCAGGCTGGGCGCCTACATTGGTGAAGGGACCACCATCATGCATGAAGGCTTTGTTAATTTTAATGCCGGTTCTGCAGGTGAAGCGATGGTCGAAGGTCGCATCACTGCAGGCGTATTGGTCGGTAAAGGCAGTGATTTGGGCGGCGGATGCAGTATATTGGGTACACTGTCCGGCGGCAACAAACTGGTGATTTCGGTCGGTGAAAAATGCCTGATCGGAGCCAATGCAGGCCTGGGTATCAGTCTCGGTGATAATTGTACGATAGAAGCCGGACTCTTCCTGACCGCAGGCACCAAGGTTTCTGTGCTGGATACAGAGCAGCAAAGCATCGGTGTGTTAAAAGCCCGCGAACTATCCGGCAAAAGCGGATTACTATTTCGACGAAATTCAAATACCGGCCAGGTTGAATGCCTGACAAACCTCAACAGCATTGAGTTAAACGCCGAACTGCATGCTCATAACTGAGCTGACAGGGTTATTTTATGTCTGACACGTTTGAGCTCTGTTGTGAGTTAATCTCACGCCCCTCTGTCAGCCCCGATGACCAGGGCTGCCAGGAGCTGCTTGCCGCCCGTCTGGAAAAAATCGGTTTCACGATTGAACATATGTCCTTTGGCAAGGTCAGTAATTTATGGGCCAGACATGGCGATAAGGCACCCCTCTTCTGTTTTGCCGGGCATACCGATGTTGTGCCAGCCGGTGACCGGAAGAACTGGCTTAGCGATCCTTTCGCTCCCGAAGTCCGTGATGGCTACCTCTATGGACGCGGTGCTGCCGACATGAAAGGCAGCCTGGCAGCCATGATCAGCGCCTGTGAAAATTTTATCGCTTCAAATCCTGATCATCCCGGCTCTATCGCTTTTTTAATAACCAGCGATGAAGAAGCCGATGCCATCGATGGGACTCGAAAAGTCATGCAGCGACTGCAGGATCGCAATGAACAGATCGACTATTGCCTGGTCGGAGAACCATCTAGCACAAAACAGCTCGGTGACACGATCAGGAATGGCCGCCGTGGTTCACTCAACGGCACCCTGAACGTTCGCGGTAAAGAAGGTCATGTGGCATACCCTGAATTGGCCTTGAATCCCATCCATGCTTTTATGCCGGCATTGAATGAATTTGTGAATTATCAATGGGACAGTGGCAATAACTATTTCCCCGCGACTTCCCTTCAAATTTCCAATATCCAGGCAGGCAGCGGTATCAATAATGTTATTCCGGGGGATCTGAATGTACTATTCAATTTCCGTTACTCCAGCGAGATCAGCGCTGATGAACTTATGAAGCAAACACAGGCAATATTTGACCGGCATTTTCAGGATTATGAAATTCACTGGCAATTATCCGGTGAGCCATTCCTTACAAGTACAGGAACCCTGACAAAAGCCGTGCAACAAAGCATTGCCAGCGTTAACGGAGTTCATGCGGAATTATCAACTGGAGGCGGTACCAGTGACGGCCGTTTCATTGCACCAAGCGGCGCACAGGTCGTTGAATTAGGACCCTGCAACGCCTCTATTCATAAAAATAATGAACATGTGCGGGTATCTGATCTCGATGAGCTGAGCAGAATCTACCAAGAGATATTGCAAACGCTACTTGTCTAGCTCAGGTATAGATTTCAAAATAGGCTGACTTGCCGGGCACAATAAAACTAGCGCGCGAACTGTTTTTGGTTGGCTTACTGCCCGGGCGTTTCAAAACCACTCGCTTAACCAGACAGGCCCGAGCTTTTTCCAGTAGCGTATCTATAGAATTATCCGGCGGCAACAACTCCTGAAAAATACTTATATCACGCTTTACAGCCGCTTTTTTATCACGCTGGGGAAACATAGGATCCAGGTATATCACATCAGGTTTCTGCTCTTTGCCGCTCAGAATTTCCTCAAAATAATCTTCTGCTCTAGCATGCAGTAGCTGCATACGATCAAGCACCTGCTGAATATCATCATCTTCCTGAGATTTTGCGCGTTGCATCCCGTCCTGGAGCAGGCTGTATATGATGGGAGAGCGCTCCAACATAACAAGGTGGCAACCGAGACTTGCTAGAATAAAAGCGTCCTTTCCCAGCCCTGCTGTTGCATCAAGCACCCGCATTGGTTCATGCCTGTTCAATCCCACAGCTTTCGCCAGCCCTTGCTGCTTGCCGGAGGTGTTTTTCCGGTAAAGCAAGGTGGCATCACAGAAATCAACACGGGTTGGCAGACGACGCTGCTCACCTTTTTTTTCGTTCAGGCTTAGCAGGCATAAACCCTTATCATTCAGGCACAGCAAAAAGTCATAATCCCCAGGACTTGGAGGACTTTCAAGAACTGGTAGGTCCAAAAAAGCCAGCATGCTGCCTAAGTCCTCTTCCTTAAACGGAGGAGAGATATATAAAGCAATTTTCATTGAGCTAGCCTCGAACAATCTGTACCATTATTGTAATACAGATTGAGCGCAAAGACGTGTAGGTAGAACATGAAACTAGAACTGGATAGCGACATCCCGACTCCCATCTTTCAACAAATTGTCGATCAGATACATTTTAAAATAAATACGCAGGAATTAAGCCCAGGTGATAAGTTGCCCAGTATTCGTGCACTGGCAGACAAGCATGACCTGGCAGCCAATACGGTAGCCAAGGCATTTCGCCAACTGGAATACCGGGGGCTAATCAAGGCGCAGGACCGAAGCGGTTATATCATTGCCAGCCCTGACCAGAGTCTCGGTCGTTATCAGGCCCGCGGGGTGTCTGCCGACAAAAACGAAGTTCATGATGTGGTCGACAAGCTCGATCATGGCCTCTTCCCCAATGCTTTTTGTAAGATTACCGAAGATTTTCTAACAGGCAACCCCGAACACTGCAATGTGATTCACTCTGATGGCAGTGGCACAAAATCGATTATTGCCTACCTGGCCTACAAGGAAAGCGGAAATACAGATGTCTTTCATGGCATTTCCCAGGATTCCATTGTGATGAACCTAGATGATCTGCTGTGCATCGGAGTCAATGGACGTATTCTCATTTCAAATACGCTGAACCGTAATGCACTGAATTGCCCCGGCGAGGTGATCAGCGCTCTGATTGAAGGCAGCGAGAGTTTTCTGGAAACACTGAGAAATTTTGGCGTGAAAATATACAGTGGTGGCGGGGAAACAGCTGATGTCGGCGACCTGACCGGCACCGTGGTCGTGGATTCCTGCGCCGTAAGCGTTATGAAAAAGAAAGATGTCATCACTGGCGACCTCATCCAGCCCGGCCTGGCGATTGTTGGCCTATCCTCCACCGGGCAGGCCACTTATGAAAGCCGACCAAACAGTGGTATTGGCAGCAATGGTCTTACCAGTGCTCGCCATGACATGCTTGGTTCTTATTATGCACAGAATTATCCGGAGAGTTTTGACCCCAATGTATCCCGAGAACTGATGTACTGCGGACCTTTCAGGTTGGAAGACCCCCTGCCTGATTCAGAGTTTACGGTTGGAGAAGCCCTGCTGAGCCCGACCCGCACCTATGCTCCGGTGATCTACTCGATTCTTGAGACCCACCCCACGCTGATCAAGGGGCTTATCCACTGCTCCGGCGGGGCGCAGACCAAGTGTCTGAAGTTTAGCGATAAAGTACACTTCATCAAGGACAAGCTGTTTCCCATGCCTGCTATTTTTAAAACCATTCAACAGGTCTCCACAACACCCTGGCAGGAAATGTATAAGGTTTTTAACATGGGACATCGCATGGAAATATATTGCGAAGCGGAAGAAGCCCAGAATGTGATTGAGATAGCAGCAGGTTTCAATATCGACGCAAGTGTCATTGGCCGTACCGAAGCTAATCCGTCCGGTAATAAATTAAGCTTGAGCCATGACGGTGAAGTTTTTGAATATCAGGCTTAACAATTATCTATTGCCGATGCCTCTCAAGAAAAACGGCTCACCAAGCTTTGATAAAAACCTCAACACAATAGACATGGAGCTAGGGCTTAATTGATCTGACAACAGCAAGCCTTCTTATTGTTTACTGTCTCCGGAAAACTGCAGGCTAGTTGAATAATATCGACCATTGCGGATAGCGGTGATTTCAACTTTAGCGGCTGATTCCAATGAGCCAAGCTGTAACAGGAGTTCCTCATTGTTTGTAATGACTCTGTCTTTGACAATAACGATGACATCATTGGCTTTGAGGCCTACTAAGCGTTTAGGCCTCAGGGTAAAAGTGGAATTCTCAGGACAACAATGACGCCTTTTTCATCCAAAAGGTTATCGGCGTAAATATCACCCCCATGATAATCCGATATCATTCGTGCGATATGCAAACCCATACCCAAGTGTGGTTGAGTCTTCTTGCCTTCTGGACGCATTGAAACCATCGAATCAAAAATTCTGTCTTTCATTTCTTCCGCTAGATAAGGTCCAGAATTCGCCACACTGATAACTGCTTCGTTATCTTGACTGACACATTTTATTCTGATTGGTTTATCCTCAAACGAAAACTCAACTGCATTGGCAATCAACTTATCCATCAACTGAACAATGTAATCAGCATTACCCTCAATCATCACAGCTGACTCTGATATCTCCTTTTGAAACGAGAGGCTTGGATAAATTTGCGAATAACCTTCAACACAGGCTGGAATAATCTTACTCAGATCAATTTTTTCTTTCTCGGACGACTTCAGAATCTGCTCGAGACGTGAGGCTTCACTCATGTTGGTTAAAATCAGATTGAGCCTGGCAATCCCCTCTTCCGCGCGACGTATATAGGTATCGGATTCTTCCTTATTTGCAGCCAAACGCAAATTTTCCAGCGAGGAGCGCACGACAGTTACAGGTGTGCGCAACTCGTGAGACAGTCGGGAAGACATGTTTTCTAGATAATGCGTATACTGCGTTAAGCGATCCAGTATATTCGCAAAACTTCTACTCAAGTCACCAATTTCATCGCTGCTTCTGGAAGCCTGGATGGTGTTATGTATACGTCCGCTGTCATCAATGATCAGTTCAGCCTGATTACGCAAGGAACGCAATCGCGAAATCAGGGCCGAAGCAAACAGAAACAACACCGTGATTACCAGCAACATAATGCCAAGCATGGTATCAAAAAGTAACTCCAGCGCTTGATTACGAAAGGTTCGAATACCGTTCATGTTCTGGTCAACAAGCACTGCTCCAAGGACCTGACCATCATCCATAATTGGGAAGGCTGCTGCCAGGATTCGTGTTTCCCCATCCTCAAGTGTCCTGAAAGTCGTATTGGGCACACCTTGCAAGGCTGAGATAATATATTCACCGTCCAGACTGCCGGCCTGATAAAGTTCATCAACAAAATTGGAAATCGGCTTGCTCAATATCTGGTTATACAATGGCCTGAGCAGTGATTCTTTTAGTACGCCCGATAAACCGGGGTTACTCGTCTGACTTTCATCATCCAGCATGAGACCGCTGGCGTTCTGGATGTCGCCTTCACTGAGCAACACCCGCTGACTGCGGTCCACGACCTGCACACGTGAATTACTCAGGCCCATCGCCGAAACGATACGATCAATTTCAGGTGTCGGACGTCGCAAACTCCCCAATTCTTCGGAATTATTGACGCCAGCGGTGGAAACGATAGCCGCCAGACGTCGCTCCTCAGTCTCATCAACATCAAATACCGAAATCGCTAACCTGTCTCCCAGCATTTCCAATGGCAGGCGCAACTCTACTTCGTAACCATCAGGGGTCTTGGTCCACCGTCCTGTAATACGGGGCTCATATTGAAGGCTAGAAATATCCGCAATGTCATTACCGATACGATAGGGATAAATAAATTCATCGTCATAGGGCGAAATGACATAGCGCTCAAAAGCCCCATCGGGATTAATGAATGCCAATCTCAAACTGTCACTGCGATCAACCCGCAAACTTTCCCGATCACGTAACACGATGTTGTCATCTTTCACCCGCAGATAGGCAAACAGGGAGCGGTTATATTCCCCAAGCATCAGCCTGAAACTCAACGGGTCCCCCGGCAGGCTGGCTGTTCGAAAAGATGTCAGCGCATTGGCAGGATTGGCATTTGTACTGCCTTCTTCATAATGCTGTTCGTATTGCTGGTAATCACGCCAGTCCAGCAGGTTGCCATCATCAATCGCCAGCGGGTAAAACACCGGATACACATACAAATCCACCCCTTCTGTTGCACGACTATAGGCACTATCATTAAAAAGTTCGGGGCGTTCGCTCAGTGCGGTTGCCAATGCTCTGGCAGTGCCAAGCACCGTCTGTTCCTGCGCACGACTCAGGTAACCTTCCATTTCAAGGATGTATTGATAGCCCAGCCAGGGAATTACCAGCAAAAAGCTGGATACCAGAACTAGACGGGTCCTGATGCTAGATAACTTTTTAAACACAAAGGACATTATTCTGGCCCTTCGGTACTCCAGCGGTATCCCATGCCATAAACCGTATCTATACAGTCAAACCCAGGATCCACCTGAATAAACTTCTTGCGAATCCTTTTGACGTGCGAAGTGATGGTGCTGTTATCAACAAATATTTTTGATTCCTGCATCAGCGCATCCCGGCTTTTAACGTGTCCGGGAAATTTCACCAGTGCATGCAGCATCCAGAATTCTGTAATCGTGAGCGTAATCAGCTCACCTCTCCAGGTCACCGTCAGACGACTCAGGTCCATCAGCAAATCGCCTCGCTCAAGCAGTTTATCCGGCTCAGTGGGTTTGTCCTGCGCATCAAGGCGACGAAACAAAGCGGCAATACGGGCACTCAGATGAGGCAGACTGATATCCTTGCTCAGATAATCATCAGCTCCCATTCGCAGCCCACTGACGGTATCAAAATCATTGTCCCTGGCTGTCAAAAAAATTATCGGCAAGGTGTCAGACATGGAACGCAGGGTCTGGCATAGTTTGAAGCCGCCATCAATTTCCTCTTCCAGTCCGATATCAATCACGGCCAGGTCCGGTAACCTGATTTCAAAAGCCTCTATGGCCTTTTTCCTATTGGGATAACTAGTCACCTCATAACCCTGTTTGCGCAGGACATCGGTATAGTTCTCTCGCAAGGCCGCTTCATCTTCAACAATTGCGATTCTTCGACTCATAGTGATTTACACAAGTAATTGATTTTTATGCACTATACATGAATAGCAAAGCGCTTTGCAGCAAGCATTATGGCACAGTTGGCAATTGCCATAATCTTGCCATATTTAATCAGTGCATAGCCCTTATTAGCCCCATAAAAAGTACTACACTCGCCTTTAAATACTCAGTCAGGAACTCAAGAACTAGTCAACAAACCCGAGGAGATACTGAGATGACTAAACACAATGTGCTTTTACCCCTGATCCTGGCTTCACTGGTATTTACCGCTATCAATACCGCAATAGCTGGCCCTGCCAATGAACTGGCAGAGATGCAGAGTGATGATACACAAAGGGAAACCATTGGTCTTATTGGTGGCGCCATACTGGGCGGACTCATTGCCGGCCCTCCTGGTGCTATTGCCCTTGCAAGCTTTGGACTGCTTGGTACAACACTAAGCAATGAGCAGGACCAAAAAGAAGCCCTGACGCTGCATTTGAATCAGGCACAACGTGATTTAATAGCCATGCAGAACCAGCAGGGAGAGTTGGAAGCAAGATATCAAAGCGCCATGCGGGAACTCGAAACCATCAGCCTGCAACGCGTCAGCCTAAACCAGCAGATTAATGATCTGGAAAATACAATTAACTGCTGCGGTGACACGGCGCTGTCGCTACATTTCCAGACCAATTCGGTACAGATCGAGCAGCACTATATGCAATCCCTTGCAAGTCTCGCTGAACTTTCCAGGGAACTCGATAATCCACAAATACTAATCACAGGTTATGCTGACCCAAGAGGAAGCAGTACCGATAACCAGCGCCTGTCGGAACAACGTGTCGATTCTGTTGTAAGAACCCTACTCTCTTATGGGATCAAGGCAGAGCAAATCAGTACCGGCGCTTTTGGTGAAAATCAACACCTCAGTGAGCTAGACAATCCAGAAACGTATTTCTTTGACCGCCGAGTCAACATCGAGTTGCAGTCGGCCAATGGAGAGTTGGTCACACTGAGCGAATAATGAGCACGCAAGGCTTTGTAAAGGAGAATAAAATGGACCTACCAAGACTGGTTAGCGGTGATCGAAACTACTCATCCAGCTCCTTACGAGCCTGGCTTTTACTGAACGAGTTTGATGTTCCTTATAAAGAAAGTTTCATCAAACTCTTTCAGGATGACAGCGTTGAAAAAATAGCCATGTTTTCTCCCAGTCTGCAGTTGCCTGTACTTCTACACGAAGACATCAAAGTCTGGGACTCCCTGGCAATCTGCGAATACATTAATGATACTTTTCTCGAGTCTCGTGCCTGGCCCCTGAACCAGAAAAAGAAAGCCGCAGCACGATCCATTGCCAATGAACTGCACTCGGATTTTCAGCATTTCAAAAAATACTGGCCCATGAACTGCCAACTACAATCAAAAATGAAAATATCCGGCTTCATCGAGGAAGAAATCGCCAGGCTAGACGCGATTATCTACTCCTGTCGCTCCAGCTATGGCGATGGAGGACCTTATCTATTTGGGCACTTCAGCATAGCCGACTGCATGATCGCCCCTATAGTCATTGCCCTGAAGGCTTATGGAGCAGAATTAACGCAGAAATCCTGGGATTACATTCATACTCTGTTAAGCAATCCAAATATAGAGTGGTGGTTAGACCAGGCAGAGAACGAGCGCGACAATTTCAACTGGGAACAAATCGCCTGAGGCAAACCAATTACGACAATTTCCATCCTTGAGAGCGATGCTTAAGCCGGACTAAAAACCCGGCTTTTTTTGTATCCAAAACACAGGCCCCATCAAAGCGAAAATACTCTGACACTTATTTTACAGATAAAAAAAAGGCTGAATCACTAATTCAGCCTTTTGCTTGCGTTTCTGATCAGGCGCTTAAAGCAGCCAGGGCCAGTCGCTCATCCCGATTAGGATCATTGGCAGAATGCACTTCATCACCAAACATCATGGTCGGATAATTTTCAGTCGTAAATGGTGCCCAATGCGGCATATCCGCGTGATTGGGATCACCCGTCCTGGCAAAAGCCGCCCATGCTGCACTCATCACATGAGCCAGTTCATAACGATAGGAGTCAGCACCTGTCATGGATGCAGCTACATCAACGTTATTGAACACAAAGGGAATCTCCAGAGTATGATAAGAGCCCATGCGGTCATTATGTACGGGAGAGTGCCAATTAAACAGGTAGAGATAACTTGGCGCTGAACTTTGTTCATATTTAAGCCTGTTCATTTCCTGGGCATTACGACGACGCGTAGCATCAGATTCTGCGGTTAACCAAAGCATACGATTACGTCTGTCGGGGAATTTGTCACGGTACATACCGATCAGTTCATTTGCTGCTTCAGCATCATCATTCGCCAAACGTGAGCTGAAGAGGTTTATCATTTCAGCGTCTGATAATTCATAAGGGGGTGGTCCAATCCAGCCATTTTCGGTCTCAGTCGAACCTGCCATAAAAGGCACATCTGCTGAATAACCTGGAGCCGAAGGATCCCAGGGATGACGTGGAATAAAGTTACCATCCACTACCGGTCCCATGGGGAAAGCACGCAGATCAGGGTCGCCATAGAGGGCATCCATAATCTGCTGGGGTGTTATAGCCTGCAGACGATCAAGTTGATTGGCATTGATACCCAGCTTATTCAGATATCTCTGTACGACTTCAGTGGCTTCATCACCTGGCTGTCCCCGCATGGTCGAACCACTTTGCGCAATAGCCTGATGAAACAGACCTGCTGCAGATGGAACACCCATCAACGAACTGGTTTTACCGCCACCGCCAGATTGGCCGAAAATAGTGACACGATCGGGATCGCCCCCGAAGGCGGCGATATTATCTTTCACCCATTGCAAAGCAAAAACCAGGTCTTTAGTACCAAGGTTGGTAGACTCAGCCCATTTTTCGCCGCCAATATCAGCCAGATGCATATAACCGAAGATGTTAAGGCGATGAGAGACGGATACAACCACGACATCTTCTTTTTTGGCCAACAGGGTACCGTCATACATCAGGTAGTTGCCAGACCCGTAACGGTGTCCACCGCCATGCATCCAGACCATGACCGGACGTGAAGCATTATCAGCCGCCGGGGTAAATACATTTAGGTTAAGACACTCCTCACTCTCCATTTCAAGACGGTTCATCGCCAGTACAACAGGAGAAGGCTCAAAGGCGTTTGGACCCTGCCAGCAGCGATTACCAATCTGAAAGGCATCTCTGACACCTGTCCATGATTGAGGAGCTTTAGCCGGCATAAAGCGGTTAGCCCCAGCTGTGTCAGCCCCGTAAGGCACTCCCCAGAACTGCTCAACACCTTCTCTGCGTAATCCTCGTACACGGCCATAACGCGTGGCGACAGTGCTACCTGTTGAGGCCAGTCTGATATCCTGCGCCATCAGGAGTGGCGCCTGAGCACCCAGATACAAACCACCGGCACCAAGAAGGCCCTGATTCATAAATCGGCGTCTGCTAAGTTGTTTATTGATAGGCATAAGTGTGATTCCCCTTCTGTTTAGTGCTTTATGTTGTTTTACTCGAAGACTACAACATCTATTACGGACCAGGCAATAAAGAAAAAGGCCGGAGAATTGCTTCTTCCGGCCTTCAATAGGATAAATAACAAGCGACGCAGTTTATTCGTCAGAAGAGTCTTCCAAAGCTTCTTCGGCCACTTTTTCCTGTTCTATTCGGGCTTTACCAGCCTCGATAGCCTCATAATCTGCAGGCGTCATATAACTTTCAATAAGTGCAACGACTTCAGGCTTGGGAGCAGCTCGGTTTGTATAGTCAGGATTACCCTCAGCTATATCGAGCACAGAACCACCATCATTGGTCAACGCTGTGACATCAGCTCCATTTTCGATAAGAAATCGTGTGATCGCCACTGAACCGCGATGCGCTGCACCGTGCAATGCCGTCTCACCTTTCTGATTGCTGGCATTAATGTCAGCGTCAAACTGGTTTAACAGCATATCCAGAGTCGTCACCGCATCTGTCTCACGGCCTCGGCTGATTGATTCACGCCACCCCAGCCCTGCAGCTGCCATAAATGGAGTAGTTCCACCCTGCGGCGTAAAAAATCCACCCGGGCGGCTCTCTCTGACCTCAGTTGCTAGATTGGGATCGGCACCTGATTCAAGTAGCAGATTCATGATGGCCAAATCACCAGACATGGCTGCTCTGAAAAACGGCGTAGCACCCTCATTCAGCAAACCATTGTGTCCAGCTCCCTGTGACAGCCAACTAGGTAAGCCTGTTTCAAGCTGAATATTGGGATCCGCACCTTTCTCAAGCGCCAGCGCAACAATGTCAGGCGCTCTGAGGGTACTAAGAATTTTGGGGCCAGGACGCGGATTAGCATCCAGGGTATTGATGTCAGTAGCGACAAACATAACACTGCGTCCATATTCATCCTTGATATTAGGATCAGCTCCTGCTTCCAGCAGCGCACCTGCCACATCAAAATGACCGTTAAGAGCAGCCAAAACCAAAGCGTTAGAACCCTTCTCATCCACCAAATCCAAGTCAGCACCCGCATCAATCAAGGTTTTTACTGCCTCTAATTGACCCTCACGAGCTGCGAAGTGCAGGGCTGACAATCTACCCGGTGGGATATCTGGGTACACAAAACCACCCTGGCGTTTATCGGGATCGACTTCAGGGACTTTGACATAAGCAGAGCGCAGATCCAAATCTGCTCCGGCTTCAATCAAAGCTCTCATAACTTCAACATGCCCTCTAGCAGCTGCCCACATCAAAGCAGTTTGTCCTTTCCATGCCTCTGTCTGATTGGGATCAATACCCAGCATCATATTTTCAACATCATCTGCCAGCAAGGCTCTGACCAGTCGCGCACTACCAGCAGCAGCAGCTGTCATCAGCAATGTCTCGCCATCAGGCGTGGTGCTCATGGTATTTGCCCCAGCTGACATCAGCAAGATACCAATATCATCAAGGCCCTGTTCGGCTGCCAGATAAAGCGCTGTCGCTCCATAGCGGTTGGCGGCATTGACATCAGCACCCTGCTGAATCAGCAGACGAGCCTTGTCACGCTCCTGGTTGTATATAGCATGCATCAGCAAAGTGGTGCCATCAGCCTCAGTCCAGTTGGCATCAAAACTCTGCTGCAGCGCTGTTTCCAGCTCAGCATAGGAGTAATCAACCTGGGCAAAAGCCGAACCACTGGCAGCCAAGGCTAGCATCAGAATCGATGCAGACAGTTTATTCATCTTATACATAAGACGCTCCAAATACTTATCTAGGACGATAAGCCCACTGTGCGACCTTGAGCTCGGCCAAAGTCTTCTAGCTCAACGCCAAAGCTATGAGCGATATCAAGGTGCATTTCACCAATAGTACGCATACGATCTTCAATCGCGATATGACGGTTTCCGCGGACCAGACCGCTAACTATGACGCCCGGAATGTCGAACTTGATATGCTGGTTGCCGTTGCTCATGCCGCTACCATAAAGCAGCAGACTATTATCCAGCAAAGAACCTTCGATATCCGGAGTGTTAGCCAGTTTGTCGACAAACTTGGCGAACTGCTCCATGTGATACACATTCACCAAGTGATGTTTCATCATGGTTTCTTCAGAATTTTGGTGATGAGAAATGGAGTGATGCGGATCAGGCACCCCGATCTGCGGATAGCTGATCTGGCTTAGGTCACGCGCCATCATAAAGGTGAATACGCGAGTGATATCAGCCTGATATGCCACATGCAGCAGGTCAAACATCAAACCAACATGCTCTTCGAAGTCCTGAGGAATACCCATAGGCGAATCAGGTGCAGTTGCAGCGAGATCACCAGAACGAGCCTCGGCATTCTGAATACGACGTTCAACTTCACGGATATTTTCTAGGAAGTCCTGCAGACGAACACGGTCTTCACCGCTCAGGGTGGTTTCTGTACGGCTAGCCTGTTGCAGAACTGAGTCGAGAATACTGCGGTTTTCCTGCATACGGGCCAGACGCTGCTCGGCAGTACCCGTACCACCAAACATTCTTTCGAATACGGTACGCGGATTGATCTGCGTCGGCAGCGGATTAATTGGTGATGAATAGGAGACAGTGTCAAGGTAAGCACAGCTATAGCCAGCATCACAGGTTCCTACTAGTGAGCTAACATCTTCGATTGCCAACTGCATGGACGGGAAGATATTGTCCTGGCCAATGTGGTTAGCAATGATCTGGTCAATGGAAGTTCCTGTCTGAAGGTCGGCGCCCTGAGTTTTCTTAGGATAGGTGTCTGTCAGCCAGGCTGTTGTTGCACCAGTATGCTGCCCAACACCATCCGCACCACGGAGACCACTGACTACTGTCATATAATTTCTGTGATTTTCAAGGGGCTTCAATGTGCGGCTCATTTCAAAATTTTCGCCTACGGTGGCAGGCGTCCACCAGTTGGCGTCATCAGTCATAATGAATCCGTGAGGAACATAGACAAATCCGGCACGCATTGGAGCCACAGCATCCTGCCCTAGAGCTTTCATGGCCGGCACCATAGCACTTAAAAAGGGTAAAGCAACTGCAGTTCCTGCACCCTGTAAAACAGTACGTCTTGGTAATGCTTTTTTGAATATCATCATTTTGTGCTTCTCCTTTTTTAACCTTTTAACTTGGTAATGCGTCAGTTTTTTCTATATTAATAAATACTTTACTAGTTTTTACTACCAAAATAAATCAATTTTGAACGCTGGCAGCCACCTGCTCAGCTACTTCCATCTCGGCCTGTTTCCACTGGAAGGGTAAAGATTTGGCAATTTCCTGAACTATCACCGTGAAACGGTAATCTTCTTCCCCTGCAGCACGAGCAATAGATCTAACCGTAGGCTTGTCATAATACTCAAGACCACGACCCAGAGCATAGGTCAGCATACGATCAATAAAGGTATGCACGAACATGTCTTCCTTGGCAATTAGCGCATCTTTCAAGGCGATTGGTCCATCTACCGGGGTGCCATCAGCCATCTGCCCTGATGAATCGATTGGAAGGCCACCCTCATCCAGATCGCGCCAGCGACCGATTCCATCAAATTTCTCCAATGCCAGACCAATCGGATCCATAATGTTATGGCAAGACGAACAGGCTGGATCAGCGCGATGATCAGCCAGACGCTCACGCATGGAGCGAATATCAATGGCATCGGCATTATTTTCTGTCAGTGCCGGCACGTTATCAGGCGGATCCGCAGGCTCGGCACCCAGAATATTATCTAAAACCCACTTGCCACGGACTACCGGCGAGGTTCTGTGCGGAAACGAAGTCACCATCAGGATACTTCCCTGCCCAAGCAGTCCTCCCCTCTCAGGATGTCCTTCCACCTCCACACGGCGGAAGTGGTCCCCATAAATACCATCAATACCGTAATGTAGCGCCAGCCTTTCATTAAGATAGGTGTAATCTGCCGTCATCAGGTCAACCACATTGCGGTCTTCACGCATCACACTCTCGAAAAAGAGGGATGTCTCTTGCAAGAAGGCATTGCGTAGGTTTTCGTCAAAATCTGGGAAAGCAACAAAATCAGGCGCTCTGCTCTCCAGATTGCGCAGCTGCAACCACTGCCCGGCAAAGTTCTCAACCAGCGCGCTGGCACGCGGGTCTTCCAGCATACGAACAACCTGCTCATCCAGTACACGAGGATCTCTTAGTGAACCCTGTTCAGCCAGACTGATCAACTCCTGGTCAGGTACCGAACTCCAAAGGAAGAAAGACAGACGAGAAGCCAGAGCCATATCATCGATTCTGAAGTTTTCACCAGGCTGTACATCAACCGGTTCGACTTCAAAACGGAAAAGGAAGTCTGGATCCATTAGCATACGACGCAACCCCATCTGGATACCGGCATCAAAGGTACCCTTGTCTTCACGCCCGACAAGAAAGAAATCTATTAGAATGTCTACATCTTCTTGCTCCAATGGACGGCGATATGCTTGTCCTGCCAGATTGTTGAAAATCTGTTCTGCACAGCCACGCTCTTCAGCAACTGAATTCGGATAGCAGCTAAAGATTTTTTCACGGGTTCCAGTCAGTTGACTGGGTGCACGACCATTGAAGGGGCCGGCAATTTCGAGATTGGTTACAGCAGGATTACCGCCAATATATACCGCATCAAAATGGCCTCTTTCAAAGGGCTCCAGCTGATCCATCTCTAGGGCGCCGGATTTAGCTAGGAAGGTCACCGTAACTTGATGCGAACCCGCAGTAATGGGCATTCTAACCTGTGTGCGTTGATTAATGGCATCCAGAGCCAGTGCTGAGTTTTCCAAAACCAAAGTATAGTCAGCTGGGCCGCCGATGGTGACCAATTTCACTCGCTGGCCATCAACGGAGACTTCAAACTGGTGCGGATACTGTAAACCCATCAGGGCATCCAGACTGCTCGAGAGGAAAGAGGTATTAATTTCATAGATACCGTCAAGCGGGAACGTGTGCTCTACCGACAGACCTCCACGCGTACCAAACGGTAGGCCGTCCATGTGCTGATTCTGAGAGAGAGACATACTGGCTGGGTACTGCACTTGTTCTGGCGGGAAGGCCGGATCACCCACTGAAATGGCCGAAATGCGATCAGCAGCAGCCAGATAGCCTTCGAGCAGCGTCGGTGAAACGCCCAAAATATCAGCAATATTATCAAAGCCGTAACTAGTGTTGTCTGGTGGCAAAGTGGCTTCAATATCAGCGCTAACTTCGAGACCCAGGATATCGCGAATTACCGTGGAGTATTCCGCTCGATTGAGTCGATAAAGACCCGGTCTGCCAGCCTGCGGATATTGCGACGCTAACAGATCCATTTCGCCTTCCAGCCACCCCGCTAGGCTGTCATAAGTCTCTTCATTAGGACGTGGCTGGCCCACTGGAGGCATTATGTGACCACGTAATTTAGTAATCACATGCTCCCAAGTTTCAGCATCTGGCGCCAAATTGTCGAGCTCCATTAGATCAAGAGCCACTCCTCCAGAAAAATCGACATAATTGTGACATTCATAGCAATAGGTCTCAATCGTTTCCTGGTGCTCTGCCATGGCAGCGTTCTGTGCAAAACTTTGTCCGCCTGCTGCAAGCAGGGAGAGTGTCAAGGCTGTTTTTACAGCACCCGTGAGAAGAACTTGTCGAGAAATTTTAAAATAATTAGTCATTTTTCTCATAGTGAGATTGTCTAAATGGAGCATGCTCATTTCACCTATCTTTCTATAAATGTTTGAATTTTAGGTTAAGGTCAGTTTTGTATATCTTTAAAAAGGACTCTAATCGTATAAGGGATAAAGTCAAACTAAAACAATTTTTATAATCTGTTCATTTTTATGTACAATCATATTAATGTGGAAATTATACTCACCCAGTAATTACGAGTAAAAACTATTTTGTCACATCCGTCTGGCTGAAGGTACGCATTAGGCATTAAATTTTTACCAATCAGGCCTTCATCAAGCTGCTTAAAAAATCGACAAATTGTTATTAGG
>JAYQVM010000014.1:0-24948 GCA_038148435.1 Gammaproteobacteria bacterium
ACTGGAACCTGCATGCGGCATCACTATCGCTGGGATATATCCCCGATACTCAAGCGCTCGGATTAAGAGTGCTGCCAAAGGTAGCCGAAGGCTTTATCCGCAATCTGAGAAATTTCGATAGCCAGCCCTTAATCCAACTTAATCTGGCTTCGAATGCCTACAAGCAGGCCTTATTTTTGCAAAGGCGACATGAAGCTATCGCTCCGAACCTTGAGCCTTACAGGTTGCTAAAGATTGAAGCAGAGTTCCAGTTGACTGAAAGCAACCTCAACATCCCGGAAACGGAAAAGAAGCTGGCCTTTACTCACCTCCTGCTGGGAAACATGCTGGAAAACTATCAGACGACTACTCCCAATGCTCAGGCGGACTTTTACTTTCGAACCCTGCGCGAAGGCCAGGATGCCCTGGAACGCCGTCTGGATTATCTGCAGTCTGCCAATTTTACCGATCTGGATATTGTCATGGCGATGGTGGACCTAGCTGACTGGCTTCTGCTCAATGGACGTTGGAGTTCAGCCGAACAAATGTATATTAAGGCATACCAGTTTATGGACGCTAATCAACTCGAGCAGGTCCCCGGCCTGATGTATCCAGATCTTCCAGTTCCCATTCCCAGCTATGTCAGCACTTTTTACAGCCGGGCAAGCAGCAATATCCCGGCAGATGCCGCTCTCGACTATGAAGGTTATATTGATGTCAGCTTTGAATTATCGCGACTCGGAAATGCGAGAGATATTGAAATTCTGAGTTATACGGCAAATACGCATGAAGATACCCTCAGGGCACTACGCAATATGTTACGTCTTACCCAATTCCGTTTGCAACTTCAGGATCATGAGCATTATGCCGAGAACCAATACCTTGTGCGCTACTACTTCACGCCCCAGCCCACACCAGAAACCGCAGAAGAATCCGAATCCGTTACCGAGTAACGCATAAAGAGGCACAAAAAAGGGCAGTCTTGACTGCCCTTTTTCATCACTATGTCTGGATTAATCAGACCAGGGTATAACCAGATTCCGACAGAGGCAGTTTTCTGACCCGTTCTCCGGTAGCCGTAAAAATGGCATTGGCGATAGCCGGTAGAACCGGCGGCAAAGCCGGTTCCCCAGCGCCCGTCGGGGCAACATCCTCTGGCTCCAAAAAGTGCACATCCAAAGCCGGTGCACGCGAAATCCTCAGCAAAGGGTACTGATGAAAATTGCTCTGTTCGATAATGCCTTTTTCAAATGAAATCTTGGCATACATCAACTGACTGAGGCCATCCATGATGCTGCCCTGTACCTGATTCTCGGCACTGCTGCGATTATGGATAAGGCCAAAGTCTGCAACAGACCAGATCTTGTGCACAGTTACTTCCTTGGCAGAACTGACACTGACATCAGCTACCTGCGCCACATAGCCGCTGTGTGAATAATAAAAAGCCAGGCCCAGAGCTCTTCCCTGTGGCATAGGTCGTCCCCACTCTGCGCGATCTGCCACAGTAAAGATGACGTCGCGGGCCCGCGTATTACTAAAGGGAATGGGCGGCGGGAAGCCGGGAGGCAAATTAGAGGGCGGCTGAGGCATATCTTCATCAGGAATGTTCATGAGGTCCAGCAGGAAATCCCGAAAATCACGATTGCCTGCAACGGCAACTTCATGCAGGAAACTCTGGAACACAAAACCAAATGCATTAGATCCGGGCGCCCGCATAGGCCCGGTTTGGATTGCTGCAGCCTGCATAGTCTGCATAATACGGACATTCTGCAGATGCTCCATCGGTAAAACATCCGGTGTCAGATTAGCCGTTTCAATCGGCTGCTCGGCTTCATCATTTTTTGCCTGGGTCAGAAAATGATCACTGAAAGCGGTCATACGACCCTCGGCATCTAACGCTGCTCTGAATGCATGAAATCCACCAGGGCGAAAGAAGTCAAAGGCCATGTCATCCTCACGGGTCCATTGCAGTTTC
Organism: Gammaproteobacteria bacterium; assembly: GCA_038148435.1. GTDB lineage: Bacteria > Pseudomonadota > Gammaproteobacteria > Pseudomonadales > Pseudohongiellaceae > UBA5109. The sequence goes on from JAYQVM010000014.1 coordinate 1,955, forward strand.
ACTGGACGCCCCTCCATACGACGCGCAATGGCTGCCACTTCAGAGACATAGTCATTGTTCAAGCGACGCCCGAAACCACCACCGATGCGAGTCTGGTTGAGAGTGACAGCAGCGGGGGGCAAACCGCTTACAACTGCAGCCGCAGCTTCCCCGGCTTGCGGTGTCTGGCTGGGAGCCCAAACCTGAAGCTGACCATTTTCATAAAGCGCAGAGCAGTTCTGAGGTTCCAAATTTGCGTGAGAAACGTACGGGTATTCATAATACGCTTCGACCACCTGTTCAGCATTATCAAAGGCAGCATCAACATTTCCTTTATTAAGAATTTCCATGACGCCCTCCTGCTTTGACAGCCTGAGTGCATTAGCTGAAATATCAGACCATGTCGCTGAAGTATCAGCGGTGCTTAAATCCCAGTCGACTTCCAGCTCCTGCTTGGCCTTGATGGCAGCCCAGGTCGATGTCGCAACAATGGATACACCGCCGAGTCGAACTGCATCAAAAATCGTTGAGCCAATCAGTTCGCCAAAAGGCTCCAGAATAAAAGCGTCAATTACTCCCGGCAGTGATTTGATGTGGGCCTGATTAAAGGAACGGGCTGTTCCACCCAGAGCTGGACTCTTAGTATAGCTGGCATAAACCATACCCTCACGTCGTACATCAATGCCGAACAGTGGGCTGCCCTGAACAATCGCATGATTATCCACGCCGCCGAATCGTCTTCCCAACAGGCTGAACTCTGAAGGGTCTTTCAGTTTCAGCGTTTGCTGGTCGGGAACAGGCATGCTGGACGCCAGTTCTGCAAATTCACTATATGGATAGGATTCCCCACTCGCTTCATGGATAACCATCGAGTCTCTGGTGCTTAATTCTGAAACGGGCACATAGAGCTGTTCAGCCGCCGCTGCCAGGATCATCATGCGAGCTGTTGCTCCGGCCTCCCGCATGGCCGTCCAATTCATAGGTGTAGACAGGGAGCCACCTGCCAATTGCAGACCATAGCGGCTGGCATCAATATCTGCCTGAACAACATCGACATCTGCCCACCGGGCATCAAGCTCTTCAGCAATAATTAGCGGCAATCCTGTCTTGATGCCCTGACCACATTCGGGGTTTTTCGAAAAAATATTGATGCGCCCGTTTGCCTGAATCTGAACATAGGGGCTGATGTTTGCCTCCGCTACTGAGCTGCCATCCTGAGCAGCAGCCTGGCTAGTGCCCATAGCCATGCCTAAGGTCAACCCTCCACCGGCAATGCCTGAAATTTTGAAAAAACGGCGACGACTTATATCCGCAGCAAGGGACTTATCATCACGAGCATAGGAAGTCTTCTCGAAGAAGGCCGGCATGACAGAATTCGAAGGGGGGGTCACGGTATCTCCTAGGCCTGAATTAAAGCCAGTTTTTATTTTTTATGCGACTTGAGAGCCGGTGTCGGCATTATAGAATGCCGTGCCGGACATAGTCTGGGCGGCTGTTTTAATGGCGGCCCTGATACGAACATATGTTCCACAGCGGCAGATATTGCCTGACATGGCAGCATCAATATCCGCGTCTGAAGGGTTTGGATTATTACGTAATAACGCCGTAGCACTCATGATCTGTCCAGCCTGACAGTAACCACATTGAGGCACATCATGCTCAATCCAGGCCTGCTGAACCGGAGAAAGCGTCCCATCAGCAGCTGCCAGACCTTCTATGGTGGTGATTTGTTCATTGCTGAGATTTCCTACAGGAATCTGGCAGGATCGCACCGGTGCTCCGTTCATGTGAACGGTACAGGCACCACACTGAGCAATACCACAACCATACTTGGTGCCAACAAGGCCAAGCTCGTCTCTGAGAACCCAAAGCAGGGGAGTTGATGGATCTATATCATTCCCGATATCCAGTGTCTGACCATTAATATTTAAAGTTGCCATGACAAAAATCTCTTATTCTTGTTAAGTACAGGAAAATTACAATTCGATGAAGGCCTCAAACTAAACCACCTCTGGCAAAGAATCAAGGGAAACAACGAACTGGCGCTTTGGCAGAAGCCCTGATTATGCATATTCATCTTTATATCTTTGAGAGCTTTCATGCCAAAAAAACGGGCCTTTAGGCCCGCCTTAACATGTTAGGTTTAAGTAATCAGGCTTAATTCAGGTTGGCCTCGACAAAGTTCCAGTTCACCAGTGCCCAGAATGCTTCCATATATTTTGGACGCAGGTTGCGGTAGTCAATGTAATAGGCATGCTCCCAGACATCAACGGTTAACAGCGGGGTCACACCAGCTTCCGTTAGAGGTGTCGCCGCATTGGACGTGTTAACGATAGCCAATCCACCATCAGAATTCTGAATCAGCCAAGTCCAGCCTGAGCCAAAATTGTTGACTGCGCTGTCCGTGAACTTGGTTTTGAACTCTTCCACAGAGCCGAAGTTTGCCTCTATGGCTGTAGCCAGGGCCCCGGAAGGGTTGCCGCCACCATTCGGGCTCAGACAGTTCCAGTAAAAACTGTGATTCCAGACTTGCGCAGCATTATTGAATACCCCGCCGGAAGAGCTTTTAACAATCTCTTCAAGGGACTTGCCGTCGTCTTCGCTTCCTTCGATCAGGCCATTGAGTTTCACAACATAGGTGTTGTGATGTTTCCCGTAATGAAATTCGAGGGTCTCCTTTGAAATATGCGGCTCAAGCGCATTCTGTTCATAAGGTAGGGGGGGCAGTTCTATCGCCATGATTAACTCCGTTAAAAAATTAAAAGTGTAGGCTGGGGCGCTATAGTGTACATAACAAGACTTGCTTCATCTAGGTTCAATTATCCTCAAGTGCCGCAAGATGGAAAGCCAAGCTCCCAGCCAGCCAAGCAATCCACTAATCACTAATACCCAGAAAAAACTGCTTATCCCCAGCCCGATAAATTCAAATCCACCCTCATACAGACCTGAGAGCCTGGCCAGCGGCCCGCGCAAGAGCAACTGGGCAATAAGTAAGAGGACGCAAGCGATCAGGCCGCCGCCAAAACCATACCAGATCCCGGTATACAAAAAGGGTCTGGCCACATAAGCATCTGTTCCGCCGACCAGCTTGACCACCACAATTTCATTACGCCGGTTTTCTATTACCAGCCGAATAGTATTTCCCACGACTAGCGCAACACCAACGCCTAAGAGGACTGCAAGCATATAGGTCAGGCGCTGTGCCAGGTTCAAAATTTCATAGAGGCGCCGCAGCCATTCCAGATCATATTGCACCGAATCGACGCCTTCATAGGCTTGTAGGCTACTTATCAAGCTCCTAATTTCAGAGACCTGCTGGGATACAGGTGTAACAATCAGTACCGTTGGAAGAGGGTTTTCATCGAGGCCATCCAAAATATCACCGAACCCAGAACTATCGCGGAATTCCAGCAAGGCATTATCAGCTGTTATCAGTCGCGCGCTGAGTATTCCTATACGCTGCTCAAGGTCAAGCTGAATAGTTTCAATGCGTTCGGAACTGATGTTGATATCCAGGAACACCGAAATCTGCCCAGCTTCTTCCAGATCAGAGCCAAACTGCTGCAGGTTTTGTAAAAATAGTAAAAGACTCAGGGGCAGAGCTATGGCGATGGCAATCATTGCCCAGGTCATGAGGCTACTGGTCAGACTCCTCAAGAGCCGGTCCAGACTGTCAACCGCTACCTGCTGATGGTTTCGAAAAAAGCCTAAAGCCCTAGTTATCATCGCTGACTTGTCTGTTTTTTTGCGACTAATATTTGCCGCCGCCTTCCCTGCCTGTGGATGCCTGCTCCCTGCCATCAGCTTCTACTCAAGTACATCCTTTTGCCTTGACTTCATGCCGACGCCAATCATGCGCCCCTGTTCCAGAGTTAGAATACGATGCTCCAGGCTGGTAATCAGGCTCAGGTCATGACTGGCAATCAGCATGCTGACACCGACCCGATTGAATTCTTCAAACAGTCGCATAATATCTACAGACAACTGGGGGTCAAGGTTTCCAGTGGGCTCATCTGCCAGCAAAAGGGCAGGTTTGTTGACAACAGCTCTGGCAATACCAAGGCGCTGCTGCTCTCCGCCGGACAAGGCAATTGGGTTCTGGCTTTCCTTGTTTAATAGCCCAACCTTATCCAGAGCGGCGCGAACCCTGCGGGCAGCATCACGAGAATCATACCCTGCGATCTGCAAAGGCAATGCAACGTTTTCAAACACGCTGCGGTCAAACAGCAACTGATGATCCTGAAATACCAGGCCAATTTGTCGCCTGAAATATGGAAGTTGACGGCGGGAAAGACGATTGAGGTTTTGCCCGTTTACAAAAACCTGCCCTGCACTGGCACGCTCCATCAACATGATCAGTTTTAGGAGAGTACTTTTGCCTGCACCGGAGTGTCCGGTCAGAAAAGCTATTTCGCCCTGTTCAAGCTGAAAGCTGACCTGGCTGAGCGCTTCCTGCCCGCCTGGATAACGTTTACTGACAGCATCAAACTTAATCATCGTTACTGAACAGAGCCTCAACAAACTCCCTGGCGTTGAAGGGTCTAAGGTCATCGACTTTTTCACCGATACCAATGAAGCGCAAGGGCAAATTGAGTTGCCTGGCCAGTGGAAATATCATGCCTCCCTTGGCGCTGCCATCAAGCTTGCTAAGCACAAGTCCGCTGACCTTTACCGCATTAAAGAAGTGCTGTGCTTGGCTAAGAGCATTCTGTCCGGTTGTTGCATCCAGTACCAGCATGATTTCATGCGGAATATCCTCATCCAGTTTCTTGAGTACACGCACCACTTTAGCCAACTCATCCATGAGGTTGCTTTTGTTGTGTAAACGCCCTGCCGTATCAGCTATTAATACATCGGTTTTTTTGGCAAGTGCCGACTGATAAGCATCGAAAATTACCGAGGCGCTGTCAGCCCCGGTATGCTGTGCGACAACTGGGACATTATTTCGCTCGCCCCAAACACTGAGTTGCTCAACCGCCGCCGCCCGAAACGTGTCCCCAGCTGCCAGCATGACCGAACGCCCTTCGCTTTGAAAACGCTTGGCCAATTTACCAATGGTGGTAGTCTTGCCAACGCCGTTGACGCCGACCATGAGAATCACAAAAGGCTTGCCCAGCTGCAGCGGTATTTCAAGCGGCTTGTCACAAACGACCAACTGCTCAAGCAAAATATCCTTGAGGCTATTCAACAAGAACTGAGGATCCTTTAGCTCCTTACGTTTCAGCCGACTGGTGAGCTCATCAATAATACTGGTTGTAACATCCATGCCAACATCAGCAGTCAGCAGGCGGGTTTCAATTTCATCCAGCAATTCATCATCAATCTCTTTTTTTCCCAGTATCAGGGCTCCAAGGCCATCGGTTAGTCCAGTACGGGTTCGGCCAAGGCCATTTTTCAGGCGGCTAAAAATTGAGCTGCTCGGCGTATCACTGAGATTATTCTGAAGGTCTTTATCGGCGTTAGCGGCGAGACGTTTACCAAAACCAAACATAAGAATTCTGTCACTTCTGCGAGAAGGCTTATGCTACCAGCAGCAGCATTGCTTCGCTAGCAATTAGGCCCGCATGCAGTCAACGTGCTGGAGGTAAGCCTGGCTTTTAGCGTGGCTTTTGAATTTGCTGACGCACCTGCTTTTCAGCCTGCAGGGCAAGCTTGGAATCGGTATAGAAGAGTGCAGAAGGATCAATATCACGGCTTTGGATAATGCCGGTCTGCTGCTGCAGTTGGGGCAGATTCTCAACACTGAAACGAAGCAGGGTTTGCAGGACAATGATGCCGACAAAAAACAGCATAGTAATGAACACTTGATCTCGGCGTTTCATTGGCTTGCCTCAAAGGGCGCTCGTGATGTCTGGAAAAACCTTGTAAAACATCAACCAGGCCATCAACAGGGTCAGACTCAGATTAAGGGTCTGACCACACACATAAAGTATGAGTGGCTTGCCGCCTGAAAACTGGCTTTTCAATTCTCTGAAATTAGTGGAAAGGCCGATACTGGTGAAAGCCAGACAAAATAGCCACCCCCGCATATCAGCACTGAAATCCAGAACTCCATTTTCCAGCAGAGCAACTGCCAGCGTCTCATCCATCATGACAAAGAGCAAAGAAAAGAACAGGGTGGCACCAATAAAGCCCAGTACAAACTTGGGAAAACGTATCCAGATTTCTAAGATACCCACATGTTTTCCCGCCTGTCTGTCGACTTTGCTGGTCCAGTAAATGGCCACGGCGAAGGCCAGAACACCAATCAGAATATTCTGAATCATCTTGATAGTGGCAGCGACGTTCAACGCGGTATCCCCTAAGAAGGCTCCCGCAGCAACAACGGCCCCAGTTGCATCAATGGTTCCCCCAATCCAGGCACCCCCTAGGACTTCCGGCATCTCCAGATAATTGATCAGCGCTGGCAAGACTACCATCATGACCGAGGTGAAAATCATCGACAGCCCAACGGCCGTGGTCAGTTCTTCCTTTTTTGCCTTGCAGGCAGCAGCTGTTGCAATCGCTGCCGAAACTCCGCACACGGACATGTCTGCACTAATGGTAATGTTTAGAGTCTTCGATCCCATTTTGAGCACCTTTTGGCCAAACCAGAAGGTACAGATCAGCACCACTGGAGTGACAATCCAGGCAACAAATATTCCGGGCAAGCCAATAGCCAGTACCTTGCTGAAAAGGACCTCAGCACCCAGCAGCACTAAGCCCGTTTTGATGAAAAGCTCATGTTTCAGCGCTGGCCTAATGAATTCAGGCAAACCGTATACATTGTTGACAAACAGCCCCAGCATAATCGCCCATAGGGCATAGCCAATACCCATATTCTGAAAATCTATTTGCGCAGCGAGCAGGTAAGCAAGAACGGCCACAACAAAAACTACCACAAAGCCTCGAAGAAATTCGACGGCAGCTTCAAACATCAGGTGGCATAAAATCGTGAACAGCAAACAAAGTATGGCAAGAAAGGGCAGGGCTGAAAAAAAGAAGTTCAGAGAAAATGCCTGCAGTGGATTGAGGTTCCAGCTGTCAGGTCTGGAATCATTGACCAACCCCGACAAGGTCGCTCCAAGCTCACTTCGAGTATTGACTTCCTCAAGCCAGAACTGCGGATCAAAACCAATGAGGCTGCTGGCCATTGAATAAGCCTCTCTCACCTCCCCATAAGGCGCGACGAGATATACTAGTAAGCCAGCCAAGAGGATAAAACTTCCTAGTATAATGGCGCCCAGATCTTCGCTTATTTGTTGCATGCTGGGGAAGCTACTTTAAGCCGACAGGCAAGTCAATCTAGCTTTATTACGCGTAATCCGCCAGGATGTACAGCAGTACAGATTTGAGCAGAACACCTTGAACCAATTACGTATCATTGCCGGTCTTTGGCGCGGCAGAAAAATCCGTTTCGCAGATCATGTAGGCTTGCGCCCAACTGCAGACAGAATTCGTGAAACACTTTTCAATTGGCTTCAATGGAACATCACTAGCGCGCGTTGCCTTGATCTATTTGGCGGTAGTGGGGCCCTGTCTTTTGAAGCAGCCTCCCGAGGAGCGCATTCTGTCATTTGCGTGGAAAGCGATAGCTCCGTTAGCGACTGTATTCGTGAAAACCTGGAGAACTTCTCTCACAGCCAAATTGAGCTTGTGCAGCAGGATGCTCTGGCATTTTTGAACAGTACCAGACTCCCCTATAAAATGGACATTGTTTTTCTTGATCCGCCTTTTGCAGCCGGCTTGTTGGCTCAAAGCTGCCAGTTGCTGGAAGAAAATGCCTGGCTGACCACCCAGGCGCTGATATATCTGGAATCGGCCGAAGCGCTGGAAGCACTTCAGCTACCGGAGAACTGGCGTCTAATCAAAAGCAAAAAAGCCGGACAGGTATACTACGGCTTGTGCCAGCGTGAGGAATCGTGAGGCTGGCCTACTCACGGTAAAAACATACTTCGATTTCAACCTTGGCATTCAGTGGCAAGGAATTAACACCAAAAGCCGACCTGGCCGGTGGCACATTGTCGGCTATGAAGAACTCCTCCCAGACTTCATTGATTTTTGGAAACTCTTCAAAGTGCGTGGTGAAAATTCTTACACTGACCAGGTCACTATGTGTCAAATCAAACTCATTCATCAGAATGTTCAGGTTCTGAAAAATTTTGCGTGTCTGTTCGGCCGCATCTCCCTCTAGCAACTCCCCGGTATCATTATCCAGAGCAATCATGCCGCTGCAGACATAATTGGGCCCGGCTTTGATAAGCTGACTGTAACGAAATTTGGGGGCGGTGAGAATTTTTGAACGGAGCGCTTCACGCATGAACAGAAAAACCTGTACGACTGTTTAGTTCGGCAGGAAGACTGGCCATGCTTGGTGCTTTCTGCACTGGCAGCAAGGGTAAAAGATTCCCCTGCGAATGGAAAGCTTTCACAAGAATACTTCAGCTTCAACTGTCACTTTCAGGTATAATTCCTCTCCCCTTTAAGCGGTGAAATTACATGAAAACGGTTGTTTACCCGGGAACTTTTAATCCGATCACCAACGGTCATACCGATCTGGTGGAACGGGCTGCCTGTCTGTTTGACCATGTCATTGTCGCCATCGGTTCCAATCTGCAGAAGCAGACGGACATCCCAATCGAGCTTAGAGTTGAGCTGGCGTCGAAAGTACTGGCGGATATTCCCAATGTCGAGGTCTGTGGATTTTCGGGCCTGCTTACCGACTTCGTCAAATCTCGTAAAGCCGGGCTTATTTTACGCGGCCTTCGGACTGTTGCCGATTTTGAATATGAGTTTCAGCTGGTTGCCATGAATCGCGCACTGGAACCGGAAATAGAAACCGTGTTTATGGCCCCTTCTGAACATCTGAGCTATATCTCGTCCACACTGGTCCGGGAAATTGCATCCTTCGGTGGCGACATCAGCAAATTTGTTGACCCGCTGGTTGCCAAGGTCATTCTCGATCAATACCAGAAAAGCGGCGCCTGATCATGGCCCTGATGATCACCGATGAGTGCATTAACTGCGATGTCTGCGAGCCCGAGTGTCCCAACCAGGCAATCTCAATGGGCCCGGAGATTTATCAGATTGACCCGGCCCTGTGTACTGAATGTGTGGGTCACTTTGAAACCTCTCAATGTGTCGAGGTCTGTCCAGTCGACTGTATTCCCTTGGATCCGAGCCACCAGGAGTCGCGTGAAGCGCTAATGCAAAAGTATTACCGTCTCACCGGCAAGTCAGCTCAGGACTGACATTGCGTGCAGTAAACCGTACTACGCTGCCCCAAGCGAATTTCCTTTAGGGGTTTCGCGCAGACTGGACAGGGCTGCCCACCGCGTCCGTAAACAGACAGCGACTGCTTGAAGTAGCCCGGCTTGCCATCTCCGCCTACAAAATCCCGCAGTGTGGTACCTCCCTGGCTGATGGCCTCCTGTAAAATCTGCTTGATGGCGTCGACCAGCCTTTCACAGGCCGCGTGACTCAATGAGCCTGCCTTGCGCCGCGGACTTATCCGGGCAGCAAACAATGCTTCATTGGCATAGATATTTCCAACACCAACCACCAGCTGACTGTCCATAATAAAGTTTTTAACCGGGCTCTGGCGACCCCTGGAGCTCGAATAGAGGTATTCTGCGCTGAAGTCCGGATACAGTGGCTCGGGGCCGAGGTGTTCTAGCAGCACATGCTTGAAAGGTTCTTGCCCTGCCCAGAGCACGCAGCCGAAGCGCCTGGGGTCATGATAACGCAATATGTCTCCATTTTTAAAGACAATGTCTACATGATCGTGCTTTTTAAGCTCGCTTTTCTTGTCACTTATGCGCAGGCTGCCGGACATGCCTAGATGTACCAGCACCACTCCGGCTGGTGTTTCCAGCAAGATATACTTACCCCGGCGGCCGACCCCGGTAATTCGTTGACCAGGCAGATGGGAGCTCAACTCGGCAGGCACAGGCCAGCGTAGCTTGCCCTGCCTGACAATGACCTCGAGGACCTGCTGCTTGAGAATGTGCGGCTCAATACCGCGGCGGGTCGTTTCTACTTCAGGTAATTCGGGCATAGCGTATAATCAGCCTTCCTCAACAATTTGCTGAATTTCATGGCTCGGGCAATTCCATTCATCCTAGGGGTCGACACCGGTGGCACCTTCACCGATTTTGTACTCAACGAAGCGGGGCGGTTGAGTACCCATAAAGTACTATCAACGCCAGATGCACCAGAACGTGCCATTTTAAAGGGCATCCAGGCCCTCGGTCTAGAAGAGGCTGTTGCTGCCGGCGCGCTTCGCATCATACACGGCACCACCGTTGCCACCAATGCTGCATTGGAGGCCAAAGGTGTGCCAACTGCCTTTATCACCAACCGTGGCTTTAAGGATCTGTTGAGCATCGCACGCCAGACCCGCCCGGCTCTCTATCACCTGCAGTTTCCAGCCAGAAAACCGCCCGTGCCGGATGAACTCTGTCTCGAAATCAGTGGTCGTATCGATGCCAAGGGTAATGAAATTGAAGGAATTGAAGAAGCCGAGCTTCAGGATCTGCTGGCGCAATTGGAGCGACTGCAACCGGCAGCAATCGCCATCAACCTGCTGTTCAGCTTTCTGAATGCGTCTCATGAACAGCTGCTTGAAAACGTTCTGCGTGAGCGCTTGAGCTGGCAGCCCTTTATATGCCGCTCCTCCTCGGTCTTACCCGAGTACCGGGAATACGAGCGAGGTATCGCCACCTGGCTGAATGCCTCTCTGGGGCCGCTGGTCCGGAATTACCTGCTGCGCCTGAAAGCGGGTACGAGGCCCAGTCCCCTGTCCATCATGCAGTCAACGGGGGGCACCATCTCGGCTGAGCAGGCGGCAGATAAAGCCGTAAACCTGCTCTTGTCAGGCCCTGCCGGTGGGCTCGCAGCTGCCGCCCACTTGTCCAGGCAGCTAAAGATACCCGGCTTGATGACCTTTGACATGGGCGGCACCTCTACCGATGCCGCATTGCTGGAGGAGGGAGCCATCCAGCTTGGCAATGAAGGCAAAATTGGCGACTTTCCGGTTGCCGTCCCCATGATCGACATGCACACCATCGGTGCTGGCGGGGGCTCCATTGCCTACCTGGATGATGGTGGGCTCTTGCGCGTCGGCCCCCGATCGGCCGGGGCAAATCCGGGTCCAGCCTGTTATGGTCTTGGCGGTACTCAGGCTACTGTCACCGATGCCAACCTGCTTTTGGGGCGCCTGCAGATATCAGCATTCATGGGTGGCGAGATGCAGCTGGACCTGCAGGCTGCCGAATCAGCGATTGCGAAACTGGCTAAAAAGTTAGCGCTTACTTATCTGCAAGTGTCTGAAGGTATAGTGCAAATAGCCAATGAACACATGGCGCAGGCATTGCGGGTCATTTCCATTCAGAAGGGGCATGACCCGAAAAATTTCCGCCTCTGCTGTTTCGGTGGGGCTGGCGGCCTGCATATCTGTGCGTTGGCAAATACGCTGGGCATGAGTCGAGCCCTGGTGCCTGTTCATACCGGGGTCCTGTCGGCACTAGGGATGTTGTTGGCTTCGGCTGAGAGAAATCTCTCTCACAGTTTCCAGACCCTGCTGGACGACTGTGACGAAGCGCAGGTGCAGGCAGAATATGCCTCGCTCAGAGAGCAGGCCTTAGCGGAGCTTGAGGCCGAACAGGCCAGTACCAGCCAGGCACTGACTGAATACCGTGCCGACCTGCGCTACTACGGCCAGTCTTCCTGCCTGAATCTGCCCTGGCAGGGTAAAACCGATACAGCCCTTGCCTTTCATGCATTGCATGCCAGCCGTTACGGCCATCGCCTGCATGGCAGGGTAGAACTTGTTAACTTGCGTGTGCAGGTCAGCATCAAATCCCAGCTAGATGAGCTGCCCCAAATACCCCGGCAAGATCTGGCGCAGCCTTTGGATGAGTTCGTATTGCATGGCTTTACTGTTCCCCTGAAAAGCTATCAGCGTGAACAGCTTGCTCCCGGACAAATTGTAAAGGGCCCGGCATTGATTTTGGAAAAAAATGCCACAACATTAATTGAACCTGAATGGTGCGCGAGATGCGACAGCTTTGGGAACTTGTACCTTGACAAGTTTATGCCACAGGCGGAGGATAAGGCCTGAATACTAAGGGTTTTTCTTTGCCTGATGTAGGAAATTGAGATGACGCTAAAGCGGTTTTTGACATTGCTTACACTGACAAGCATTTTCATGCTGAGTGCCTGCCAGACCTCAACGACGACTTCGTCGCAATCGGAGTCTTCCAGTAGCAGTTCGTCCAGCAGTTCTTCATCGTCATCGTCCCCCAGTTCAAGCTCATCATCCAGCAGCTCAGCACCGTCTTCCAGCTCTTCGCCCAGCCAAAGTACCGCTGAATCATCAAGCAGCACCTCAGGTGAGACCTCTTCACGGCAAACCAGTTCCTCGGGTCAGAGCGGCTCTACTTCAAACCGGCCAACAGCGGAAACTGCTTCCAACTCGGGCAGTCGTTCGCCTTCACTCGAGCCATCCATGCCACCAGCCGGTGGGCAGATGCCGTCCAGTGGTGAAAATGGCGAGTTTGATCAAAGCTCGGACAGTGAGCAGTCCGGCGACATCAACGGCAGCTCCATTCCAAGCACAGCCACAGCTGGAAGCTCTCAGACGAAAGGCAGTTCACAGGGCAGAACCGTCAATGCCGATGGCGAAATGGCCAACACCACTGCAGGCACTGATGCCCAGGGAGGCATGCCAGGACAACAATCAGGGGCACAGGCTGGCAGTGAGCTTCCTGGTGGAACCTCCAACACAGCTGGCAACAGCAACAGTGATGGTGGCTTAAGCACCACAGCCGTTGTTAATAGCGGCCTGCCCGGCCTGGAGCCTTTTCCGACAGCAGGCCTGCCCGGCGACAGCTCCGGCACACTGGGCGATATCCTGGGAAATGGAGGCAGCAACAACGGCACTCAGGGCGATGGCAGCGGTAATTCCGGTGCCGGCGGCAGGGTAATTGGCGCTGGCAGTGGCAGCGACCCGTTTGAAACAGCCACCAACGGTAGTGGGGCGGGCAATCAGGGTAATGAGCCCTTCGGTACAGATGAAGGCACTGGGACCATAGCAGGCAGCACAAGGGGAGAGGGAGAATTTTCCGGAGAGGAAAGCAGTGCAGGCAATGGGGACAACCCCTTTGGCGTTCTGGCTTCTGGTCGCGACCAACCTATGACTCAGTCTGAAAGACAGGCAGCGTTGGATGCCCGGCTTGAGGAGAGTATCGCTGTATTTGATGGGATGATTCTGAGTGAACGTGAAGCCGCGCAGGGCATTGAAAATGAAAATGCTGGTGGTGGAGCTGCCGGGGGCAACGGTGGCCAGCAAAATGGTTCGGGCTCACAGGGTAACGGAACAGGGGGTGATGCGCCGATTGTCATTGCCTCAGCACCCAATCGGTCTTCAGGTGGTGGCGTTATGCCAGACCTGGGTCGTAACCGGGAGGGAGACTTTGATAACAGCAGCATGCCACAGGCGCCGATTCCTGATGACATCCCTAGTGGCAATGATGACGATATAGTTGCCCGCCAATTGCGAGAGGCAGCAATGAATGAACCCGATCCCGAATTGCGCGAGAGGCTTTGGAACGAGTACCGCAACTATACAGGCCTACCCATTCCCGAAGAATCCATATCCGGGGTATGACAGGAAGAAATTGAAGGTGTGACATGAACAGGCATTTTATTTATTTGTTTATTTCCATAGCGCTTATGGGTTTGAGCGCCTGTAGTACCCAGAACATCAAATCCACCACGATCACTCAGGCACTGATTGAGCAGGAGCCGATATCCGAGGATGAATTGCTCGATGTCGGAATCGCCGTTTTCAACCCCGGCTTTGATGACATAGATGATAATGACGCCGAACTGACCTTTGCTGATGTCCGTATCGCCGAAACCTATTACACCGCCAACCTGCTGGCCGATACCCTGCAACGTACCGGTAACTGGGGCGTGGTCAGGGTCATTCCGGAAGGGTCCAAAACCATCGACGTCATCGTTAACGGCACCATCCTGCAGTCCGATGGTGAAACCATGGTGGTTAATGTCGATGTCAGGGATTCAAGTGGCAGGCTCTGGTTTGAACGGGAATATGAAGAAGTGGTCAGCCGTTACAACTATGACAGCCGTATCCAGAGCACCCAGGATTCTTTCCAGGGGCTGTATAACCGCATTGTCAATGATATGCTGCGCTACCGTCAACAAAACCTTGGTAGAGAAGATGCGCTGAATGTGCGTACGATTTCTCAGATACAGTTTGCCCGCGAGTTTGCCCCCCAGGCTTTTTCCGAATACCTGAGCACCGGACGTGATGGCATCTTGCAGGTCGACCGCCTGCCGGCTCAAAACGACCCCCTGATGACCCGTATCCAGACCATCCGTGAACGTGATTACCTGTATGTGGATACCCTGCAGGATTACTACACAGGCTTCGCCCGTCAGATGGAAGTCCCCTACACGGAGTTTCGCCGACTTAGCTATGATGAAGTCATGAAGCTCGGACTACTGCAGCGCCAGTCACGCCGGAACATGATTATTGGCATTGCTGCCATCGTGGGAGGTCTGGCTGCCACACAAACCAACAGTAGTATAAGTAATGCTGCTATGTATGGCGGTCTTCTAGGGGGAGGCTGGTTGATCAAGGAAGCCTTCAGTGCCGGCGATGAAGCCCAGATGCATGTGGAAGCCTTGGCCGAGCTTGGACAGTCCCTGGAAAATGAAATTGCTCCCCGCACCATCGATCTGGAAGAGCGCCAGGTAACCTTGTCCGGCAATGTCGAGACCCAATATGAGCAGTGGCGGGAAATTCTCGCCGAAATGTACGCCAATGAAATCGGCGAAGCGCCCGCTTCTGAAGATATTTAGCCTGCACATATAGTAGTATTCAGCATGGCTGAAAAAAACACATATACTCCGACGCCTGAGAATTCCGCTTTGGCCAAAGATTCGCCCATCTTTGGCATGGGTGATCAGCAGCATCATTTCAATAAACAGCAACAGCATATAAAAATTCTATGGGGTATTTTTTCTCTATTACTGGTGCTGGTACTGGGCGTCATTTTTATCCTGCCGAGCTATATCAGCACTCCAGACCCTGCCGCCGTGGCGCCAGTCGTCATCCCAATCGAACAAGCAACACCTCAAAATGCGCTGTCGCCCTTTCAAGAAGCCCAGCTTTTGAGAGAGCGAGAAGC
Source organism: Gammaproteobacteria bacterium (assembly GCA_038148435.1). GTDB lineage: Bacteria > Pseudomonadota > Gammaproteobacteria > Pseudomonadales > Pseudohongiellaceae > UBA5109. The sequence goes on from JAYQVM010000014.1 coordinate 17,131, forward strand.
CGCACAGAACATTCTAGAGCAGATTCTGAATCTGCAGGTTACACTGGAAGGCATAAGTATCGAGATATGGGCAGACGAAGCCTATGAAGCCGCACTGTCTATCGCCACAGAAGGGGATACGGCTTACCGAGAGCAGGATTTTATCGGCGCACAGGAAATCTACCAGCGCTCATTGCTCGCCTTACAGAGTCTGGAAACTGAAAGTCTTCTGGTGCTCAGCAGCTCCATCGATGAGGGCTATGCAGCGATAGAATCCGGACTGCAGAGACGCGCCGAAGAATCCTTTTCACGAGCTCTATTGATCAACCCCGAATCTGTTCTGGCACAAAACGGCTTGAGCAGGGCTCAGACACTCGGTGAAGTACTCGAGCTGATAGAACTGGGTAACCAGGAACGAGCCCGTGGCAACTTGGAAATAGCACTGCAGCGCTATGAAGATGCTCTGGTCATTGACTCCGAACATGCGCAGGCCTCCGCTGCTATCTCTCAGACCAATCAGGAAATCCTTGACCGGGATTTCCGTAATCACATGTCAGCAGGGTTCAGCGCCATCCAGCAAAATGATCCTCAGGCAGCTCTTCAGTCTTTCAATCAGGCACTGACCATGCGTCCAAATTCCGGCGATGTTGAAGCTGCCATCGTACAGGCTGAAACTATGATTATGGATCGCGATCTGAATATACAGCTCATTGCAGCTCGAGAGCATGAGGCCGCTGAAGAATGGCAGGATGCACTCAGCGCCTACAATACGGCTCTGGCTATTGACGCTAATGTAGTTGCTGCTCAGCAGGGCAGGGACCGTTCACAGCAACGGCTCAACCTTGATAATTACCTGAAAAACATTCTGAACAACCCCCTTCGCCTGTCTGATGATCAGGTCTATCAACAAAGCATCACCGTTTACAATGAATCGTTGTCACTAGTAACAGAAGGGTCGCGGCTGTATAACCAGCTGAGCAGTCTGCGCTCCTATTTGGACAGGGCGCGTCTGCCGATTACGGTTACACTTAATTCAGACGGCGTGACCGATGTGACCATCTTCCGGATCACCGAACTGGGCACCTTTGTTACCCAGACCATGCAGCTGATTCCTGGCGCCTATACTGCAGTCGGTGTACGTGTCGGTTACCGCGATGTGCGACAGGAGTTCGTCGTTCCTTTCAGCGGTGAAGAGCCTATTGTTACAGTTATTTGTAATGAGCCCGTTTAGGAAGGACACGTGAGCAAAGCTAACAATAGGTCCGTCCGTCAGTACGATGAGATCATCACCCCGATTGAGTTCACACCTCACGACAGCAGCGGCGACAAGTTTTCGATTACCCTGAGCCCGGTCAAAATCGGCATAGGTGTTTTACTGCTGTGCTTTATCCTGACCGGCTGGTTTGTGCTTTCCGCCAGGTCCGTCTTCATTGATGCCCAGCCCCTTGAAAGCTTAGTGGAAGTGCACTCACCGCTGGCGATCAAAATCGGTCCACGCTATCTGGCCTTACGCGGCGATTATGATATCAGTGTCACAGCTCAGGGTTACTATGATGTGGATACCACCATCACCGTGCAGGATGATCAGGCACAAACTTTTCAAATTCAGTTACTGCCTTTGCCGGGTTATCTGAATGTTGATAGTAATGCCGAAGCCGCCACGGTTTATATTGATGGTGAGGTAATCGGGGAGACGCCTCTAAGTGGTGTTGAGCTGGCAGCCGGGGATCATGAAATTCTCATACGCAAGGAGCGCTATGAAAGCCAGCAACAGCTTGTCAGCATCACCGGGCGGGAGCTGGAGCAGAACCTCTGGGTTGATATGCTGCCTGCCTGGGCCATGGTCAGTTTTGTCACCTCGCCAGCCGGTGCCACCGTTACGATTGACGGCCTTGATGTTGGCGTGACCCCGCTCGATGCTGAGGTGCTTGCCGGAGAGCATGAACTGCTAGTCAAACTTAATGCCCACAAAGCCTTAACTGACACCCTGAGTGTGACCGCACGTGTTGACCAGTCGCTTCCCCTGATTGAACTGGAACAGGCCGATGGCCTAGTCCTCTTGCAATCATCACCCAGTAATGCCGGTGTCACCCTGAATGGCATTTACCAGGGGCAGACGCCGCTGGAGCTTTCCATTCCGCCAGGCCAGTCCTTTGAGCTAACCTTTTTCAGCACCGGCTATGAAGAACTCCGCCGCAGCATACAGACTCAGCCGGAGCAGGAACTCTCCCTGAATGTCACTCTGAAACCCATCCTGAGTTCGGTTCTTATCAATGCTCAGCCGATAAATGCAGAGCTTTATATAAACGGCGAACTTCGTGGCAATGCCAACCAGTTAGTGGAACTGCTTGCCGCATCACAGACCATCGAGATACGTGCTGAAGGTTATGTGCCATTCACGCAGGAATTCATTTCTCGCCCCGGCCTGGAACAGCAACTCAATGTTTCACTGATCACCCTGGAACAGCAGCGGCTGAATAATATTCAGCCCATGATTACAGCTGCCAATGGGCAGGAGCTCAAACTGCTCTACCCCGGCAATTTCGTGATGGGGGCCTCGCGCCGTGAAGCCGGTCGTCAGGCCAATGAAGCGCTGCGTTCCATCAGCCTGACCAAGCCGTACTACCTCTCTCTGACTGAAGTCTCCAATGCACAGTTCAAACAATTCAATCCTGAACATTCCTCAGGTGTGATTGATCGCATCACCCTGAGCAACAACAATCAGCCGGTGGTGGATATCACCTGGCAGGAAGCTGTACTTTACTGCAATTGGCTTAGCGAACAGGAAGATCTCCCAGTATTCTATATTGTTGAAAACGATAATGTGGTCGGCTTCAATCAGGATAGCACCGGTTACCGTCTACCCACCGAGGCGGAGTGGGCCTGGGCAGCTCGTGTCGAGAATGATGACCCGACCAGCCTTTTGAAATTCCCATGGGGGCCAGAATTGCCCCCACCCGACCGCCACGGAAACTATGCCGATATATCCTCGGCATCGATCCTGGGTCGCGTCATCATTAACTATAACGATAGCTTTGTCGCTTCTGCGCCTGTGGCATCTTTCGCGCCGAATGCGCAGGGCTTCTATGACATGGGCGGCAATGTTGCCGAATGGGTGCATGACTATTATGGCACATCAGTCTCCCTTGGCAGCAATATCGAAGTAGATCCCTATGGGCCAAACTCCGGCTCTTATCATGTGGTACGCGGTTCCAGCTGGGCACATGGTGCAATCACCGAACTGCGCCTGTCCTATCGTGACTACAGTAACGAAAGCCGCGACGATCTCGGCTTCAGGATTGCCAGAACACTGGAAGCTTATTGATTAATCGGCTAAATAAAATGACTAAAATAAGCGACAGTATCAGCTTTGGTTGCATTTAAGCTGTCGCTAAAGTGTCGGGTCAATTTTTTTCTGACAGCTTATAGTGCCCTAAATACCCTTAAGCCTATAGAGCTAGGGATTGAAAAACTGGTCCGATCAGGCCAAGCAGTCCTGGCTGGACCTCACCTACGGGAGCTGAATTTTTAAATGACCAGCTATTGCGAAGTATCGAAAGGGCACCACTTACATGGCCCTTATCACGACCTGGAATACGGCTTTCCCCTCCAAGACGATCAGCGCCTATTTGAACGACTGGTTTTGGAAATCAATCAAGCAGGGCTTTCCTGGGTTACCATACTGAAAAAAAAGGATGCGTTTCGTCAGGCCTTTCATAGCTTCGATATTGAAAAAGTCGCTTCTTACCGGGATAAAGACCGGCAGCGTTTGCTCAATGATTCATCAATCATTCGCAACCGCCTCAAAATAGATGCGGTAATTGCCAATGCCAATACCATCCTAACCCTACAGCAGGAATTCGGCTCCTTTCAGGCCTGGCTTGATGCACATCACCCGCTGCCCAAAGATACATGGGTCAAGCTCTTTAAAAAGACTTTCCGTTTTACCGGCATAGAAATTACAAACGAATTTTTGATGAGTACCGGGTATCTACCAGGAGCCCACCATGATAGGTGTCCCATTTATCGGAAAATAGAAAAATTGAAACCCGCCTGGATGCGAACCTAGGCATCCAGACGAAAGAGCATTTCCTCCAGCGAAGGCCTCCACTGATGAGCTTTCATGTTCACCCGGTTTTTTAATACCACCACTCCTTCATCCATGAGCAAGTCTGTCTGCCAGCGAGCAAATTCTGAGCCTTGTCGACCTGCCAGCTGACCATTGGACTTAAGGACCCGGTACCAAGGGACACTTGTTCTGTCAGGAATCAGCCCCATGCTGCGCCCGACCAGCCGAGCTCTGCCAGGCAAGCCTGCCAGATCGGCTATCTGACCGTAACTGGCTACCTTGCCCTCAGGAATGGCCTTTATGACTGACCAGATAGCTTCATGGTTTTTATGATTAGCTGCCATAGGCGATGCCTATTTTTTGTTGAGCCCACATTATCGCGGCTTGGCAAAAAACCAAAACCACAAACATGACGATTAAACGAGCCCGGTCGATTAAAACTTAGATTTCTTCTTCATGATCAGCCCAGATAAAGCCAATCGGATTGTGCACCACTTCTTCTGAGTGTTCTTTTTCCGTGTCCAGCTCAACCGCATAACACACCAGCTGGATGGTGTTCTGGTGGGCCAGCATGGAGCAGGGTATATCCACCCCCATTGTTCCTTCTATGCGAATGCCATCAAAACTTACCTGTGCTAGGGAACGCACCTGTACCTGCAGGCCACCATACAGAATTGCAACAATGGCAGGGCGATAGTTAGCTGGCAATTGCTTGCTCCATTCTCGTGCTTCGACTGCCATCGCTTGCAACAAAACACCCGCGCTACGGTATTCATTTTCATCTTCGCGGGAGCATACCTGCGGTTGAGGGTGACGAAAAGTACCAGATAATTGTGGCGGTCGAAAGTCCGGCACAGAACTCATCCGCTTCGGCAGGATCAGCTGGGATTGAAAAGCCGAGAAGTTCTGTTGATCTTTTTCAGACATCCTTGAAGCTTAGCTGTCTTTGTTGAGCTCTTCAATGAGCCCTTCTCGCAAATCATCATGGACCTTACCGATAAATACCGGAATCGATTGCTCGCTCGACATCAGCCGCACATCATAACGTTGTACAATATTATGCATGTCTGGCTGGGTGCGGAAATCCGGCTGTTCTACCACGTTCTGTATCGTCTGAATGGCCAAAGCAGCCCAGACCACGCCAATACCCACAAAGGCGGCTCGTTTAACGGAAATCATGCTGGCTGCTCGCAATTGCCAGGCCAGCACCCAGGCAAAAAAGATGCCGCAGAAAGTAACACTCAAAACATAGGCCGCCAGGTCACTGGTAAAAAAATAACTGACATTACTGCGATATTCAGTAAGGGTGATATATGCAAGAAAACCGATGCTGGCAATGCTTATCTGCAAGGGAAAACGCCAGCTGTGGTGAAAAATTCTGGATACTATACTCATGACCCCAGCCAATAAAACCGGATAGCCAAAAAAATCTACCTGCTGATAATTACGCAGTTGATTGATTAGAATTTCATTCCAATCCTGCACAATGGAAGTCTGATTATAGGCAAAGTAGTAATTCACCAGCAGATAGACAAAAATCATACACAGCGCAACTGTCAGCCTGGAGCACCATTCCGAAATCGGGTGTGCCCTGGCAATGATCAGCGTCGGCTCTACGGGCGAATGTGCTGCATGCGTCTCCAGGTGGGTTCTGCCGATATTAATGGTGGCAGGTACCTTCAGCTCAAGTTCATGATCCTGCAGTTTTTCCTTGTCAATCCAGGTGCCGTTTTCTTCCGAGAGTGTTTTTATCCAGTAGCGGTTTTCATTTGCATGAATTTCCAGGTGATGAGCTGATACTGTTTCATCAGCAATAATGAGGTCATTGTCATAAGCACGTCCAACCTTGAAGGGGAAGCTTTCGGCCCGGTAAAAAACCGGTTGCGAGCGGCCGCCGCGAGATACCCGGATTATGAGGGGTTCCATTGCAACGCTCCTAAAAACTTCTCAAGCAGGGCAAGCCCGTTATCCAGGGTCACTGTGGAAAAGTCCATGGTGAAAATAAGCCCTTCGGTTTCATGACCTACCAGGGTCAAAAGAACCATGAAGTCTGTTAACTCCGGGTATTCCTTGTAAGGGCGTGCACAAATATTGACCTTGAAATCTTGCTCTGTAAGTTCGATAAAGCGGGTGGAACAGGAGAAGTTACCGACATCCTCCTGTTCGGGCCGGGAAGGGAAACGAGTGCGATTGCTTCGGGCATAAATCTGATAGAACTCCGCGCTGGTCAACTGCTCTGATTCCAGCCAGTAAAACTCGTAAGAAAAAGCACCGGCTCGAAGTTGCTCTGAAAGAAAAATATTGTCCTGGCCCCGACAAATGGCTGCATTGACGGTATAGCGATTGCTGCCTTCTTCAAATTGATTATCGCTCCAGCAATCGAGACGGTTAAAAATTCGCCCTGGCACGGATAACTTGCCCAACGAAATATTTGACCACTCACTGCCAATAATCTGATCAACCAGCCATTGCTGATTTTCTAGCAGCTGATTGTTGATGCTGTTCTCAAGGTCTCGTTCAGGCTGAAAGTTGGCCCTGCTCGCTTCAGCGAGCAGGGCATCAAGGTAACTTGCCGGCACCAGATAGGAAACCGCCTCACCACTGGTAGCTACATTGATGCCTACTACATTGCCCTCACGATCTAGTGTAGGGCCTCCGCTCATGCCAGGGTTGATGTTGCCGGTAAAATGTATCTTGTCATACAGCGAAGTTTCCAGCAGGCCATTGGCAGTACCCGCCACAATGGCGAGCTCCAGTGCCAGGGGATGGCCAAGTGAAAACAGGGACGTTCCGTTACCCGGCAGGCTAGTAGTCTGCATAGGTAAGCCCATCGGCTCTTCGGCTTTTAGCAGCGCCAGGTCGTGCACCACATTGACTGCCAGGACTGTTAGCGGTCCTCGCCGTCCGTCAACACTTTCCCATTCCAGGCGGTAGCGATCTGGCTCATTAACCACACCAGAAATAACATGATAATTGGAAGCCAATATGTCATTACGGCCTATGACGAAGCCGGTGCCTACAGAAGCTTTGTTTTCAATACCGGGAGTAACCACTTCGACACGATAAACAGAGGATTCAAAACGTGAATAAAGCTGCTGGGCAACATCCTGGGCAGAAGCATGTCCTGGCAAGGCTGGAATCAAAAGCAGCAGTATCAACAGATAAGGTGATTTCTTCGGCATGTCAATTCACTCGGGACAACATTCAGAGAATAAACATCAGCCTGCGATTAGTCCAGCACCTCTGCCTACTTCCTTCATTTCTGCAAATTTGAGATAGTTGTATATTCATTACTTATTAAAGGGTCTTACTATGTCCTCTGCCTTGCCTCTTCGCTGCCTGTTATTGCTTTTACTAGGCTCAATGAGTATCGGCCTTTTTGCTGCTGACAGCCCGCCAGACCCTTTTGCTAACCCACCCCTGCCGGCTTTTGCAGGGCAGACGGATGCACCAAGAGCCACTACCAGCGCTATTCAGATGGAGGTTATCCTAGCAGACTTGGGGCCAGGACGACCGCGCGCGATTGATGCACTTCCAAATGGCAGTTTGCTGGTCGCCGAGAGCTCTGGGCAAATCCGCATTATCCAGACAGACGGCACTGTCTCTGCTCCTTTGAGCGGGCTGCCCCCGTTTCGCTCAGGTGGCGGTCGTATTCTTATGGATGTCGAGATTGATGCTGATTTTGCTTCGAACCGCCGGTTATTTTTTGGTTATGAAGCCGAGGGCGAGGACGGCCCTGTAGAACAGGTTGCCAGCGCAACGTTGTCGGC